>CANCET010000137.1 GCA_947375105.1 Sphingomonadaceae bacterium | reverse complement strand
TGCCAAAACCGCGTGGTGATCGCGCCTGGTAACGACAGCCGGGTCAACCTGCTGGGGCTGCTGCGCGATTCTGCCGGGTTGGGGCTGACGAGCGCGGCAGTGGGCGGCGGCACTTATCCCGAACCCGGATACGACGAGACGGGCTTTGGCCACACCTTCCTCGATTGGGGCATGGTGACGCGCCAGTGGGTGCCCGCACCCGATCCACTGGCCGATGCACCCCCGGGGCCGTGCGACCGCTTCGGCGCGGCGACCCCGGCCTTCACCGCCGCGATGGCTGCCAATCGCGTGCTGGGCGCAGGGGAGCGGAGCGCACTTTCCGCCGCGCGCGAAAAGCTGGTGGCCCGCTGTGCGGACAAGGCGCTGCCCGATGTGCTGCCGGGCGTGGCGGTAAGCAGCGCGCCCGGCAAGGCCTTCCTTGGCTATCTCGCGGCGTCCGACGCGTTTTATGCGGCCCGCTTTGACGAGGCGCGCGGCGGCTTTGCCGCGCTTGCCGGTGCGCCGGATCCATGGGTGGCGGAGACTGCGCACTATATGGTTGCGCGTGCGGAACTGGGCGCGGCGCTGGCGCACAGTATCGATGAATATGGCTACTTCGGCGGCCTCAAGGGGGTCGACAAGGCGGCGGCGGAGCGGGGCAGGGCTGCGCTGGCGGACTATCTCAAGACCTACCCGGCGGGGCGCTATGCCACTTCTGCGCATGGGCTGGAGCGGCGGGCAATGTGGCTTTCGGGCGATTTCGGCGCGCTCGGGCAGCGTTATGAAAGCCTCCTCAACGAGGTTCCCAAGGACGGCGCGCCGCTCGTCGATCTGATCAACGAGGCAGATGGCAAGTATCTCGCGAGCAGCGACAATCCCAATCCGCGCGGCGGCGGCTTGCTGCTGCTCGCGGCGGCCGACCTCATGGCGATGCGCGTCGCCGATCCGGACGACCGCTATTCCTCGGGAAGCGAAGCACCGCTCGAAGCCGCCGCGCTGGCCAGCCAGCAGGCAAGTTTCCTGCGCGCGCCGGAGCTTTACGCGTTCCTTCAGGCGAACCACGCGTTTTACGTGGCGAAGGAATATGCGCGCGTGCTCCAGCTGATCCCGGACGATGCCCGCAAGCCCGCCTACACCCCGCTGGCGTTCAGCCGGCAGGTGCTGCGCGGGCAGGCGCTGGCGGCGAAGGGCGATCCCAACGAGGCGGGCTTCTGGCAGGAGTTGCTCGGCGGCGCGAAGGCCTTGTGGCAGCGCTCCACGGTCGAGTTGGGGCTGGCGATGAACTGGGAGCGCCACGGGAAGCTGGCGCAGGTCTTCGCGCCCGGATCGCCGATCACGGACAGCATGGTACGCGAGATCCTGATCGCGCATTCCGCTGGGCCCGCGCTGCTGCGCCGCGCCGCGCTCGATGCGGCGCGGCCGCAGCAGGAGCGCGATGCGGCGCTGTTCACGCTGCTCTACAAACAGCTGAGCCGCGGCGACTATGCCGGTTTCGCCAGCAATGTGCCGCTGGTGCGCGGCGATGCGCCGACCGATGGGCTGTGGGGCTTTGCGCCGGGCGTGGCTGCGCCAGTCGGGCTGTTCACCAAGGGCCGCACCGCGCAGGCCGGCTTTGCATGCCCTGCATTGAATACGACCATCGCCGCGCTTGCGGCCAATCCGCAGGACATCCACGCACGGCTGTGCCTTGGCGATTTCTGGCGCCTGGGCGGGTTCGACGGCTTCGCCGTGTTGGATACCGCGCCTTCGCGAGGTCAACTGGGCGGTGCGGCGAACGAGTATCCCGGCACACCGCTGCCGCGCGGCACAATCTACAACACCGCTATCGCGGATCCGCGCACCGCGCCGGACGACCGCGCTTATGCGCTGTACCGCGCGATCAACTGCTATGCGCCGTCGGGCTACAACGGCTGCGGCGGAGCGGATGTGCCGGTGGCGCAGCGCAAGGGATGGTATGACCGGTTGCGGCGCGAATTTCCGCGCAGCCCGTGGACGCAAAAGCTGAAGTACTATTGGTGAAGCGCCGGCGGGCTGCTGCGCTGCTGGCTGCGCTGGTGCTGGCCGGATGCCGACAGGCCGAAGCACCGCGCGTCGATCCAGCAGCGTACGACCAGTTCTTCCTCTGGGCCGGGGTGCCGCCGCCGCGCGCGGTGGCGCGAGCCAGCGAACTCTATATCCTCGGCGGGGAGATCCGGCGCGGCGGGGCAGCGCGGCTCATCGACATGCGCGCGGGCGTGCCGCATGTGCGCCGCGCGAAAGTCTGGCTGACGATCCGCACGGAACGGCTCGACTGGGATGCCGCGACATGGAACGCGGTACGCGGCATGCTCGCCCGCTGGCGCACGGCGGGCAATCGGCTGGAGGGCTTGCAGATCGATTTCGATGCCGCAACGCCAGGGCTCACGCGCTACCGCGCATTTCTGGAAGCGGTGCGGCGCGAGCTGCCGCAGGGCGCGCGGCTTTCGATAACCGGCCTGCTCGATTGGAGCGCGAACGGCGATCCGGCCGAACTGGCACGGCTTGCTGGCCTTGTCGATGAAGTGGTGATCCAGACCTATCAGGGCCGCACCACAATTCCCGGCTATGCGGCATGGTTCGGCCATATCGACACGCTGCCACTGCGGCACAAGATCGCGCTGGTGGAGGGCGGCGAATGGACGCCGCCGCCGGCCTTGGCACTGGACCGACGCTTTGCCGGCTATGTCGTGTTTCTGCTGGCGCCCGCTGATTCGACGGCGTTTTCGAAGCAGTTGGAATCACCTGCTGACTTGGAAAACGCGGTAAAACAAAAGCCGGGAGCAGCCGATGCGATGCAATCGGGTCGCACTATGCTTTAGGCCGCCTGCTGCTGCGGGTCCGGGCTCTCTCCAGCCCTGAGGATCCGGTTTCGCCCTGATTGCTTGGCGGCATAGAGCGCTTCGTCCGCCGCTTTCAGCGCGGCGCTCTTTTCGGGGTAGGCGAACACATCGGCGATACCGCCGGAGAACGTGATTTTGCCGAACGGGGTGTCGTTGGCCCGGTTGACCAGACGCCGCTCGGCAATTTCGTCGCGGGCCGAATCGAGCTTTTTCCACGCCTTGTCGACCGTGTGATTGCGCCAGATCACCGCGAACTCCTCGCCGCCATGGCGCGCGACGAAGCACCGGGCATCGGCAATGCGATTGAGCGTTTCACCAACGAATTTGAGCACGCGGTCGCCCGCTGGATGGCCATGGGTGTCGTTCACGCGCTTGAAGTGATCGATGTCGACGAACGCCACGCAAAGCGACTCGCCCGCCGCGCTTGCCTCGCGCATCTCGCGCTCGAGCATGTGTTCGAATGCGCGGCGATTGGGCAGGCCTGTGAGGTGGTCCATGTCCGCGAGCCGCCGGGTTTCCTCCAGTGAAGTCTGCAGTGTCTGGGCGCGCCTTTCGCTGCAGGCCAGCTCGGTCTCGATGGCGATGCTGCGCTCCATCATCGCGCGGGTCAGCGCGGCAAGCTCGGTGATGACGACGCCGGCGCGGCCTACGCCTTCCAGCTCGTCGACATGCTGCCTGAGTGCGCTGCTGTATTCGCTGGTTGCGGTGCGCGCGCCAGTGGTGGTGCGGCTGAAATCGTTGAGGCTGTCCTCGAGGCGGCCCATCAGCACTGCCAGAGCCTCGCCGCTTTTGTCCTGCGTGCTTTCGCCGCGCTGTTCCTCGATCCAGCTGAGCGTGATCGGCAGCCCCTTCTCGGTACGTTCGAGAATGAGTTGCGCCAATCGAGGTGCGCCGCCGGTAACGCATTCATAGGCAATGGTCAGTGTGCTCGGAAGGACTTCGAGATCGTGGTCGATCAGGAAATCGGCGATCTTGCTGATCATGCGCCGCTTGGCCGGAAGCCATACTTCGCGCGCGGTCAATTCGCGCGGGGCACCCGGCAGGCCTGCGGAATCCATGCCTGGTTCAGCAGCATCCTCGTTTGCACTGCCGCTGAACCACTGCCACCAGCGCGACTTGCGCGCGTGCTCATCTGATGTCTGTTCGCTCATGCACCAGAGAACGGCACCGCACACGCGGGATTAACCACGTGGCGGAGCAGAAAGGCCGGAAATCCGGGGTTTTTGAACCGGATCGGACTTAGCGGTCAGCGCGATCAGCGCACTCGAGGGCCGCCAAAGGGCATCGGCGGCGGAGGGCGGCGATGGCCGCGCGGCAACTGGGCCTGATAGGCGCGCCCGCAGTGATCCACGCAGTACGGGAAGCCGGGGTTCACCTTGTCACCGCAGAAGTGGAAATCCGGCTCGCCCGGGTGGCCCATCGGCCAGCGGCAGATCCGGTCATTGAGATCGAGCAGTCCGGTCTTGTCGGCCACGTCCTGGCTCGGCCGCGCGGGCACGAGGCGGCGCGGCGGCGCAGGAGGGATGGGGGCTTGCTGGTCGCCCGGGCCTTGGCGAAGGAAGCCGCCGGGGCCGACCGAAACGATGCGCGGCTGGGGGGGCGGAGCAGGGACAGGGGCATCGCCCGCCGCGCCCGCTGCCGCCGTAGCTGCTGCGGGGGCCGCAGGTGCCGCCTCGACGGGCGCAACGGGTGCACGCGGCGCGGGCGGGGGGCTGGCCGTCGCGGCAGGCGCGGGACGCGGTGCGGCGGTGCGCGGTTCAGGTGCGGGAGGCGGTGCTTCGGGCGCGGGACGCGGCGCCTTGGCCGGAGCCGCCTCGCTCTTCTCGTTGGGCTTGACCGGGGACGGCCGCGCCTTCAGCCCGAGGCGATGCGCCTTGCCGATTACGGCATTGCGGCTGACGCCGCCAAGCTCTTCGGCGATCTGGCTGGCGGTGGCGCCGCCTTCCCACATCTTGGTCAGCTTCTCGATCCGCTCGTCGGTCCAGCTCATTTGCGTCTCAAATCCTTCAAAACTTTTCCGCGCGGCGACGGTTGCGCCCGCAGACCCTGCCGGCTGCCGTGGACAGCCGGTGCAATGCCTTGCCTTGATCCGGCATGCGCGATACCGCACACGACATGGCCGATCAACCGATGCCCCAAGGCGGGGCCGCTTCCTTCTCTGAACCACGCAGCGGCGCGGGCGATTTTCCGCCGCCCGGCGAACTGCGCTTCCGCAGCATCAATCGCTTGGGGCTGTGGACCCTCTATATGAAGGAGGTGCGCCGCTTCTTCAAGGTGCAGACCCAGACGATCTGGGCTCCGGCGGTGACAACGCTGCTCTATTTGATGATCTTCACGCTTGCGCTGGGCGGCGGCGGGCGCACTGTGCTCGGCGTGCCCTTTGCCACGTTCGTCGCGCCCGGGCTCATCGCAATGGGGATGATCAACAATTCCTTCGCCAATTCGAGCTTCGGCCTGCTGGTTGGCAAGATCCAGGGCACGATCATCGATTATCTGATGCCGCCCATCTCGAATGCCGAGTTGATTCTCGCGCTGGTGGCCGCGGCTGTCACGCGGGCGATCCTCGTCGGGCTGGCGGTCGCAGGCGCAATGATGTTCTGGCCGGGCGTCGATCTGACCGTGCATCACCCGTGGGCGGTGATCTGGTTCGGCCTGATGGGCGCAATCCTGCTTGCGCTCGTCGGCGTGCTGACATCGCTATGGGCGGAAAAGTTCGATCACAACGCGGCGATCACCAATTTCGTCATCACCCCGATGTCGATGCTGTCGGGCACGTTCTACGTCATCAGCAACCTGACGCCGGCATTCCAGACGATCAGCCGGTTCAACCCGATCTTCTACGTGATTTCGGGCTTCCGCTTCGGCTTCCTCGGGCAGAGTGACATCGGCACGACGAATGAGGCGGTGCTGCACGGTGCGATCGGGCTGGGCGTGCTCAATCTCGTGCTGTGGGTGGCGATCTATTACATCTTCCAGTCGGGCTGGAAGCTGAAAGCCTGAAGGCAAAAGCTCTACGCGGAGCAGCGGGCCAGCGCCGCTCTCCGCGTGGGCGGAGCAATCAGTGCGAGAGGCCCCGACGCAGGCGGTAGCGCCCGTCGCGGAATGTATCGAACATCTCGTCCACCGAAGGATGGTCCACCGGGCCGCCGTCTGCATCAGCCACCAGGTTTTGCTGGCTGACATAGGCAACGTAGCTGTTCTCGTCGTTTTCCGCGAGGAGGTGGTAGAATGGCTGTTCGCGCGGGGGGCGGATTTCGGCCGGGATCGATTCGTACCATTCCTCGCTGTTGGCGAAGACCGGGTCGATATCGAAAATGACGCCGCGGAAATCGAACAGCTTGTGCCGAACGACATCGCCAATGGCGAACCGCGCTCTGGAGACGTGGGGGGCCGTGATCTGTCGACCGGCCTGGGGCGAAAAGAAACTCGCTCGATCCATGATGGAGAATATAGGGGGCTGGCCGCGGGAAACAAGCGATCCCCTGCGCATTGGCCGTGGATTGTGCGGGAGGTGTAACATGTTTCCCCTTGGCAAGCGCAGGACCATGCGCTAACGGCGCGCTTCCTCGACCGGGACAGCTTCGGCTGGCTCAACGACACTTCGCGGAGAGGTGGCAGAGTGGTCGAATGCACCGCACTCGAAATGCGGCATACGGGTGACCGTGTCCAGGGTTCGAATCCCTGCCTCTCCGCCAAGTGCCTATCCGCCGACGTCCATGAGTGCCTGTCGATGGTCTGGTAGGACCCCGGAACTCGGCGGTCTCTTTCCGCCACTGATTATCAACCACAGCCACCGTTTCGGAGAAAACAGCCGCCCGGTGGTGGGGCAGGTGGTGCGCCGCATTGTGCCTCTCACGAATGCGCGAATCGTCTCCGCTGCTCCCGGTATGCATGTTGAAGGATATGGCCCCGAGCTCAACATAACGCTCACAGCGGCCAGGAGCCCGAATTTCCGCTATCAGTTGAACAGGGGGTGCCGCGAAATCGGGCTTGGGGCGCTTGCGGCAATCCCCGCACCCGAAGCCCGCGCGCTGGTTGCGCGGCTCAAGCTCCAGATTGCCAACACAGTTGATCCTCTCGCTGAATGCGAGATGGCAAGGAAGGCCGCGGAGGTGCCAGCACGCGCTGATGCGATTGAACGGGAGGGCAAGCAGCACGCGTTCCTGGGCTCCACGGGGCCCCACATGGCTCTCGCCGCCTTTGCCTCAAACTCAAGCAAGCAACGCCGCATTGCCACTCGCTTCGACAAAACCGCCCTGTCGTTCGTGAGTTTCCGCGAGCTTGCGTGATCACGTCTATGGCGGAGGTCTCCTTGCAATGCAGCCCAGACCATCGGCTCCCACCGTGACCTTTGGCACGCCAAAGATCTGCTTGTGCGAGTGGCTCTGCGCTGGATCCCTCCGTCTTTCCGATGGGCCGGGTTCGCATCGGGCCAGGAGGAAGCTGGGGGCAGTAAAGTCCATCCAGCACAAAATCAGAACTCAATTTTCAAAAAATAAGCAAAAATCGTTATCGAACTGCCAGGGGCCGATTACGGTAAATTATAATTTCATATATATTTCAGCTTCAATCAGATTTGACTTATGATATTGGGGTTTGTCATGAATTATTACAGTTCATGCTTCGCGGGTTCGGAGTTTATTGTGAATTCCGAGAATGAAAACTACCAAATCGATCCCTCGATATCAGCCCTAGACAATGGTGGCTTTCTTGTTGCGTGGAAGGATTCCAGCGGAACTCTTGGCGACGCAGATGGCACCAGTATCAAAGCAACCATATTTGACCAATATGGTTCAAAACTGAGCGGCGAATTTCTCGTAAATTCTGAAATCGCCAATTATCAATTCAGTCCAGCTACGGCCGCCTTGGCTAACGGCGGCTTCATTGTATCCTGGAGTGATACAAGCGGCACCCTCGGCGACAATGATGGTACCAGCATCAAGGCGCAAGTTTTCGATGCTTCAGGCGGCCGAATCGGAAGCGAATTCGTCGTCAACACCGCAACAGGCGGGGACCAATACAATTCCGCCATCACCGGGCTTGCCGACGGCGGCTTTGCGGTGACGTGGATAGATTCCAGTGGCACGCTCGGCGATACCGACGGCACCAGCATCAAGGCGCAGCTGTTCGATGCCGCCGGTGCAAAAATCGGCGAGGAATTCCTCGTCAATACCGCGACTGCCTACGACCAATATGCTCCGTCCATTGTCGGCCTTGCATCTGGCGCCTTTGTGGTCACGTGGAATGACGCCAGTCACTCCCTCGATGGTACCGACGGCACCAGCATCAAGGCGCAGATGTTCGATGCTGCTGGTGCAAAAATTGGCGAGGAATTCCTGGTCAACTCGGAGACCGCAAGCGACCAGTACGCTCCCGTCGTGAGCCGCCTCGGGACCGGCGGCTTCATCATAACCTGGTACGATACAAGCGGTACCCTAGGCGATGCTGATGGCACCAGCATCAAGGCGCAACTCTTTGATGACAATGGCGCAAAAGTCGGCGGCGAGTTTCTTGTCAACACCGCAACCGAGGGGGACCAGTACCGTCCCACCGTGACCAATCTGGCCAACGGCGCGTTCGCAATCACGTGGATCGACGCCAGTGGGACCCTGGGTGACCCCGATGGAACGAGCATCAAGGCTCAGCTGTTCGCTGCTGATGGCACGAAGATCGGTAGCGAGTTTCTGGTCAACACCGACGTTCATGGCGACCAGTACAACCCGGCCGTTGCCGGACTCCACAACGGCGGTTTTGCCATCGCGTGGTACGATGGCAGTGGAGCGATGACGGAAGGCGACAGCCTATCGATCCATGCCCAGTTGTTCGACCAGAATCATGCCGACGTCAGCATGGCCGAGAACCAGACAGACGCCGCGACGGTGACGGCGGACTACCCGCTTGAGCCGAGCAATCTGAGCTTCACCATTGCAGATGGCGCCGATGCAGCATCGTTCCAGATCGACCCGGACAGCGGGGTTCTGAGCTTCAAGACTGCACCGGACTTCGAGCACCCGATCGATGCCGGTGCTGACAACGTCTACGACGTGGGTGTGTTGGTAACCGATGGCGCGCAAGCTAGGACCTACACGTTTTCGGTTACGGTGACGGACGCCAACGAAGCGCCGGTTATCACCAGCAATGGCGGCGACGCCAGTGCCAGCATCGCCGTGGCCGAGAACCAGACCACGGTGACCACCGTCACTGCCCACGATCCCGACGCAGGGGCCGTGCTGCAGTATAGCATTTCAGGCGGTGCCGACGCCGAACTCTTCCAGATCGACAGCACGACGGGCGGCCTCACCTTCAAGGCTGCGCCGGATTTCGAGCATCCGACCGAT
>CANCET010000136.1 GCA_947375105.1 Sphingomonadaceae bacterium | reverse complement strand
CTCGACTGCAACAGGCGCTGCTTCAACCGCTTCCGCAACCGGGGCTTCGACCACTTCGGCTTCCGGCGCATCGGCCTTCTTGCGGCGAGTGCGCTTGGGCTTGGCCGGGGCTTCCGCTTCCGCAGCTACCGGCTCAGCATCGGCTTCGGTCGCGCCTGCTTCCACAGTTTGAGCTTCGGCAACGGCTGCTTCGCCCGCAACTGCTTCGGCCTCGACATCAGCCTTGCGGCGACGCGAACGGCGCGGCTTGGCGGGTGCTTCAGCGGCAGCATCGGCCGGGGCTTCGGCAGGCGTGGCGGCTTCAGGAGCCGCATTGTCAGCGACAGCTTCATCGCCGGCGGCATCGTCCTGCGCGTCCTCGGACTGCGATTCAGCGCCCTGGCCTTCGCGACCACCGCGCCGGCGGCGACCACGGCGGCGGCGCTTGCGCGGCCCCCGATCTTCGCCGCGATCTTCGCCTTCGCTCTGGCCTTCAGTGCGTTCGCCGCCTTCAGCCTGCTCACCATCCTCATCGCGGTCGTCGTCGCCTTCGGCGTCGTCAGCCTCGCCTTCGCTGGAGACAGTGGGTGCGCCCTCTTCGCGGTCACGACCGCGGCTGCGGCGGCGCTTGCGGCGCTTGCGGCGGCCACCGTCGCCCTCGCTGTCCTCGCGGTCGCGGCCACGCCCGGTGCGCGGCTCGTCGCCCGCTTCTTCTTCGTCCTCGGCGTCTTCGTCCTCGGCGTAGTCCTCTTCGTCGAGGCTATCATCGACAGGTTCAACGATCGGCTCGAAGCGCGGCAGGAACGCCGGCTTGGGCCCGCGCGAGGCGACGCGCATCTTGGCGCCTTCATTCTCGCCCTCGGGGATCACCTCGACCGTTACGCCGTAGCGCTCCTCGATCTCGGCAAGATCGCCGCGCTTCGCGTTGAGCACGTAGATTGCCGCTTCCTGGCTGGCATAGAGCGTGATGATCGTGCCCTTGCCCTTGGCAGCTTCGTCCTCGATCATGCGCAGCGCCGAAAGGCCGGCGGAGGAGGCGGTGCGCACAAGGCCCGAACCATCGCAGTGCGGGCAGGCGCGGGTGGTGGCTTCGAGCACGCCGGTGCGCAGGCGCTGGCGGCTCATTTCCATGAGGCCGAAGCCCGAGATGCGGCCGACCTGGATGCGTGCGCGATCATTGCGCAGCGCGTCCTTCATGGCCTTCTCGACCTTGCGGACGTTGGAGCCGTACTCCATGTCGATGAAGTCGATCACGACGAGGCCGGCCATGTCGCGCAGGCGGAGCTGTCGGGCGATTTCGCGCGCGGCTTCGAGGTTGGTGCTGACCGCGGTCGCCTCGATCCCGTGCTCCTTGGTGGAGCGGCCCGAGTTGATGTCGATCGAGACGAGCGCCTCGGTCGGGTTGATCACGAGGTAGCCGCCGCTCTTCAGCTGGACGACCGGATCATACATCGCGGTAAGCTGGTCTTCCGCGCCGTAGCGCTGGAACAACGGCACCGGATCCGCATATTGCCGCACGCGCTTGGCGTGGCTTGGCATGAGGAGCTTCATGAAGTCCTTGGCGGCGCGGTAGCCGTGCTCGCCTTCGACGACGACTTCCTCGATGTCGCGGTTGTAGATGTCCCGGATCGCGCGCTTGATGAGGTCGCTGTCCGAATGGATCAGCGCGGGCGCGGAGGACTTGAGCGTGCGTTCGCGGATCTCGTCCCACAGGCGGGCGAGGTAATCGAAGTCGCGCTTGATCTCGGGCTTGGTGCGCTGGAGACCGGCGGTGCGCACGATGCAGCTCATGGTGCGGGGCAGTTCCAGCTCGGCCATGATCGACTTGAGGCGCTTGCGATCCGCCGCCGAGTTGATCTTGCGGCTGATGCCGCCGCCGTGGCTCGAATTGGGCATGAGCACGCAGTAGCGGCCCGCGAGGCTGAGGTAGGTGGTGAGGGCAGCGCCCTTGTTGCCGCGCTCTTCCTTCACGACCTGGACGAGCAGGACCTGACGGCGCTGGATGACGTCCTGGATCTTGTAGCGGCGGCGCAGCGCCATGCGGCGGGCGCGCAGGTCGTCCGCTTCGCGTGCCTGGGCACGGGGAGCGCGCTGGCGGCGCTGGCGGCGGGGACGGCCCTGACCGCCATCTTCGCCTTCGCCATCTTCGCTATCTTCGCGCGTGTCGCCATCGGAATCTTCGGACAAGTCATTGTCTTCAAAGCCGTTTTCGACAACGCCGCCTTCGATCGTGGCAACTTCGTCCTTCTCCGAGGTATCGACTTCGGTGACGCCTTCGTCGCCGTCGTAATCGTAGCGGTCATCGCCGCCATCCTCGTCGTCGAGATCGCCATGCTCGGCCTCGTCGGCAGCGCGCAGCGCGGCTTCCTCTTCGGCGTGAGCCGCTTCCTCGGCAAGGAGCGCCTCGCGGTCTTCCTTGGGGATCATGTAGTAATCGGGATGAATCTCGCTGAAGGCGAGGAACCCGTGGCGATTGCCACCGAAATCGACGAACGCCGCCTGCAGCGACGGTTCGACGCGAGTTACCTTGGCGAGATAGATGTTGCCCTTAATCTGCTTGTGATCAGCAGATTCAAAATCGAACTCTTCAATCCTGTTGCCATTGAGCACCGCCACCCGGGTTTCTTCCTGGTGGCGCGCATCGATCAGCATGCGCGTGGTCATTGTAATGTCTCCAGCCGCGCGGCCACGGACCGGAATCCGGGAACTGGGCGCGGTTCAATGTGAAAGCGCGATAGCCGTTTTGGCCGGGCCTGGCAGTTGCCGGGGCCGGTGCGAGGCGTTTCGCGAATGCGGATGTGCCGGTTTGCAGCGCGGGGAGGGCCGCTTGCGCGTGCCCCTGGCGCTCGCCGCCCGGCGGCGGTTGGTGCGTGTCTGCCCAGATGGCATTCCATGGGATGGTCCGTGGCGACTGGCACGGACCGATGCCCGACAAGCCCGCACGGACCCCGGAAGGGCTCCTCGGCTCGAACGGTGCACGGATTTCCATCAAGACATCAACCTTTGGCGCGAAACGGTGTGGTAGTGGCCGTTATCGGGCCGTTGCCATTTCGCTCTACTTCAGGAACGAGCTGAAAAATCCGCGCCCTGGCAACGCCTTGATCCCTAGACTTCCTAGCGCGGGAAATACCGGCACTGCAAAGTCGGGAAAGCGGAGCCGAGGCCGATCGGGCTCGTTCCAGATTGGCACTGCTAGCACCGGATTTGACAACCAGCAATTAAAACCATGTCCGGAACGTTGCGGGCCGATGTCGGCTCCATCCTGTTTCGGCGCAATTCGCGCTGGACCGGCGGCGCCCGCGCATTGCATAGCCGCGCGCGATGAAAGGGCGTGTCCTGATTGCTGTGGGCCTTGGCGTGCCCCTTGCCGCGGTGACGGCAGCCGCGATGCTGATCGTGCTGGCGCTGTCTGCGCCGGCCTATGTGCCCGACTACGTGGTGCGCATCGTCCTGCCCACCGGTACTGCCGAGATCGGCCTGCCCAAGGTTGAAGGGCCGCCCGACGCCAGCCGCCCGCTGGTGGTGATCGATGCAGGGCACGGCGGCCACGATCCGGGAGCCAGCGGCCAGCACGGCGAGAAGGAAAAGATGATCACGCTCGCGCTCGCGCTCGCGCTGCGTGACACGTTGCTGGCGGACGGGCGCGTGCGCGTGGCGATGACGCGGGACGACGACCGCTTCCTTGCGCTGGAGGAACGCTCGGGCATCGCGCGGCGGCTGAAGGCCGACTTGTTCGTTTCGATCCATGCCGATGCCTCGGAATCCCCGGACGCGACCGGCGCAACGGTCTATACGCTGTCGGACCGGGGGTCGGACGCGGTCGCCGATGCGGTGGCGCGGCGCGAAAACAAGGCCGACACGGTGAACGGCGTGAAGCTGGGCGGCAAATCGGATGCGGTGACTGCGATTCTCGTCAGCCTGTCGCAGCGCGAGATGCGCGAACGCTCGAAAACCTTCGGCGCGCTGGTGCTGCGCGAGGGGACGGGGGCAGTGCGCTTCCACACCGATCCCGAGCGCGAGGCGGCGTTCGTGGTGCTCAAGTCGCTCGATCTGCCCTCGGCGCTGATCGAGGCGGGCTATATCAGCAGCCCGGACGATGCGCGGGCGCTGGCCAATCCGGCGTGGCGCAAGGGTTTTGCCAAGGCAGTGGCATCGGCGATCGAGATTACCCTTGCGCGGACGACGGTGGCGACGGCGGTTCCGTGATCTTCAGCGGGCGCGCTTGGGTGCGTGCGTGGAATACCCCTCCGTCTGCCCCTGCGGGTCAGCCACCTCCCCATTTGTGCTTTGCAAAAATGGGGAGGGCAAAAATGGGGAGGGCAAAAATGGGGAGGGCGATGAAGGTTTCGCGCTTCTGCGCTGCCCACTGGCAATCGGGCAAAAGGCCATGCTAAAGCCCAGCGCAGATGGCGAACGATCCTGGACTTCCCGACCCTGATGGCACCTCCGTGCGCTGGCGCATCCAGCGTGATGCTGCGGGGCTGCTGGGCCGGTTGCGCGAGCTTTGGCAGACGCAGGTATGGCTGCGCCGCGCGGGCTATGCGCTGGGCGTGCTGGCGGTGCTCTACCTGATCCTGTGGGTGACGGTGATCCGCACGCTGCCTTCGGCGGACAAGCTGCTGACCTATCAGCCGCCGCTGCCGACGATGGTGCGCGGGAACGACGGCGAGATCGTATCGAGCTATGCGCGCGAACGCCGCGTGCAGCTGCGCTATGTCGATTTTCCCGAACCGCTGATCCACGCGTTCCTTTCGGCCGAGGACAAGTCGTTCTTCAGCCATGGCGGGGTGGACTTCACCGGGCTCGCGGGGGCGATGATCGACTACACAGTGAAGTTCGGATCGGGCGAGCGCGCGCGCGGCGGCTCTACCATCACCCAGCAGGTCGCCAAGAACATCCTGATCGGCAACGAATATTCGGTTACGCGCAAGCTCAAGGAAATGATCCTCGCGCGGCGCATCGAAAGCGTGCTGACCAAGCAGCAGATCCTTGAGCTCTATCTCAACGAAATCCCGCTCGGCCGGCAGAGCTTTGGCGTTCAGGCGGCGGCGCGGGCCTATTTCGACAAGGACGTGGGCGACCTCAAGTTGCACGAAGTGGCGTTTCTGGCGATCCTGCCGAAAGCGCCGGAGACCTATGGCCGGGCGAAATTTGCCGACAAGGCGCTGGAGCGGCGCAGCTATGTGCTCGACCAGATGGTCAAGAACGGCTGGGCCACGGCGGCCGAGGCAGCGGAAGCCAAGGCGCAGCCGCTGGGCCTCGTGCAGCGGCGGGCGGACAATTATACGGCGGATGCGGGCTATTTCCTTGAGGAAGTGCGCCGCCAGCTGATCGACAAGTTCGGCGAGAATGCCGACAACGGGCCCAACAGCGTCTACGCGGGCGGCCTGTGGGTGCGCACTTCACTGGATACCGAACTCCAGACCGGGGCGCAGAACGCGCTGCGGGCAGGGCTGATGCGGTTCAGCGGCGGACGGGCGTGGACCGGGCCGATCGCGCGGATCGACGCTTCCGACAACTGGCAGACGCAGCTGATCACCAGCAATATCGGCGTCCATTATCATGACTGGCGGATCGGCGTGGTGCTGGAGCGGCGGGGGAACGATGGCAAAATCGGCTTTTCCGACGGCAGCACCGGGCCGCTGTGGGCCATGCCGCAAGCGATGAAGGCGGGCGACGTGATCGCGGTTGCCCCATCCGGCGGCGGCTGGGCGGTGCGCGTGATCCCCGAAGTTTCGGGCGGCATGGTGGTGGAGGATCCGCAGAGCGGGCGCGTGCTGGCGATGCAGGGCGGGTTCGATGCGCGCCTCGGCTCGTTCAACCGCGCAACGCAGGCGGTGCGCCAGCCCGGCTCGACGATCAAGCCGTTCGTCTATGCCACCGCGCTCGACAACGGGATGACCCCGGCCTCGATGGTGCTCGACGGCACGTTCTGCGTCTATCAGGGCGCGGCGCTCGGGCAGAAGTGCTTCCGCAACTTCGGCAACGAAGGCGGTTCGGGCACGCACACCATGCGCTGGGGCCTTGAGCAATCGCGCAACCTGATGACCGTGCGTGTGGCCAACGACACCGGCATGGAAAAGGTGGTCAAGACCATCAAGGCCGTGGGCATCGGCGATTACCAGCCCTATCTCTCGATGGCGCTGGGCGCGGGCGACACGACGGCGGCGAAAATGGCCAATGCCTATGCCGCGCTGGCGAACCATGGGCGGCAGCATGAGCAGACGCTGGTCGACTATGTGCAGAACCGCGACGGCAAGGTGATCTGGAAGGCCGACACGCGCGATTGCGGCGCCTGCAACATGGCGCAGTGGGACGGCCGGCCGATGCCGCGGATGAAGGCGACCGGCAGGCAGGTGCTCGATCCGCGCACGGCCTATCAGGTGGTGCACATGCTGGAAGGCGTGGTGGTGCGCGGCACGGCGCTGACCCTGGCCGACCTCAAGCTGCCGCTGTTCGGCAAGACGGGCACGACATCTGGCCCGACCAACGTGTGGTTTGCCGGGGGATCGCCTGATATCGTGGGCGCGCTGTACCTCGGCTATGACCAGCCGCGCAGCCTTGGCGGCTATGCGCAGGGCGGGCGGATCGCGGCGCCGATTTTCAAGGATTTCATCCTGCAGACGCGGGGGCGTTGGAACGACACGCCGTTTACCGTGCCCGAAGGCATCCGCATGGTGAAGATCGACCGGGTGAGCGGGCGGCAGGTGTTTGGTGGGGTGCCGCAGGACGACGTGCGGCAGGCCTCGGTGATCTGGGAAGCGTTCAAGCCCAACAGCGAGCCTACGCGCACCTTCCGGCCCGAGGACCAGACGCTCAAGGACGCGGTGCTCGAGGCGATCCGCAAGGCGCGCGCGGCCAAGGGCGCCGATGCGGGCGGCGAGGATGTGCCGGTGGAGGAAGGCGATTTCGTGGAAGACAAGGGCGGGATCTATTGAGGCTGGCCTGAGGGTGGGGCTGGCCTGAGGGTGGCTTCACGCGATACGAGCGGGTTTGGACGAGCGGGTTTGGACGAACGGGTTTGGGGCGGCGGCTGGGCGTGCACCATTTGCCGGTTTCCGCTCCGCATTCTTGCTGATAGACTACGCGGCATGATCAAACATGTTCTCGCCGCTGCTGCGGCTCTCGCCCTTCTCGCTCCCGCCGCCGCCAATGCGGAACTGACGCAGGGGGCCGCCGCGCCAGATTTCACGACGATGGGCGCGCTGGCGGGCAAGCCTTTGGAAGTCCATCTGAAGGCGCTGCTGGCGAAGGGGCCGGTCGTGCTGTACTTCTACCCCAAAGCGTTCACGCAGGGCTGCACGCTGGAGGCCCACGCCTTCGCCGAGGCGTCGGGCGATTTTGCCACCGCGGGCGCGACCGTGATCGGCATGTCGAACGACGACCTGCCGACGCTGCAGAAGTTTTCCACCGCCGAATGCCGTGACAAGTTCACCGTGGCAGCCGCTTCCAAGGACGTGATCAAGGCCTACGACGTGTCGCTGAGCGTGGCAGGTGTTTCCACCGGGCTCACCAAGCGCACCAGCTATGTGATCGCCCAGGACGGCAGGATCGTGATGGTCCATTCGGACATGGACTACCGCGATCACGTGAAGCTGACGCTGGAAGCGGTGCAGAAGCTGAAGACGGCTGGCTGAAGCCGGGCTGGCCTAGGGCGGGGGGCTCAGGCCGGGAGTGCAGCTCCTGGCGCCCCTTCGATGCCCGGTGCCTCTTTACAAGGCGCGCTGCTTCGCTAAGCGGCTGGGCTCCCGCAATCTGGAGAGAGACCGATCATGCGTGCCGAAGGGCAGGCCCATATCGACCGCATCGAGGCCGCGCTGCGGCTGGTGCGCAAGTTCCTCGACTGGGACCGCGCTGTGCGGCGGCTCGACGAACTGAACGCGCGGGTTGAGGATCCCAAGTTGTGGGATGATCCCAAGGGTGCCGAGGCGGTGATGCGCGAGCGTCGGCGGCTGGAAGCCTCGATCGGCACGGTGAACGAGATCGGCGCCGAAATGGCCGACGCGATCGAGTTCGTCGAACTGGGCGAAATGGAAAGCGATGAGGCGACGGTGGCCGAAGGGCTTGCCAGCCTTGCGGCGCTGGCCGAGCGGGCGGATGCGGACAAGGTCCAGGCGCTGCTGGCGGGCGAGGCGGACGGTTCCAACGCGTTCCTCGAAGTCCACGCCGGCGCGGGCGGCACGGAAAGCCAGGACTGGGCCGAGATGCTCCAGCGCATGTATACGCGCTGGGCGGAGCGCCACGGGTTCAAGGTCGATCTGCTGGACTACCACGCGGGCGAAGCCGCCGGGATCAAGAGCGCCACGCTGCTGATCAAGGGCGAGAACGCCTATGGCTATGCCAAGACCGAGAGCGGCGTGCACCGGCTGGTGCGGATCAGCCCCTACGACAGCTCGGCGCGGCGGCACACTTCGTTCAGTTCGGTGTGGGTCTATCCCGAGATCGACGACAACATCGACATCGAGATCAACCCGGCCGACCTCAAGATCGACACTTACCGCGCGTCTGGTGCGGGCGGGCAGCACGTGAACACGACCGACTCGGCCGTGCGCATCACGCATATTCCCACCGGCATCATCGCCGCGAGCCAGATCGACCGTTCGCAGCACAAGAACCGCGCGACCGCGATGGCGATGCTGAAGGCGCGGCTTTACGAGGCGGAGCTGGCCAAGCGCGAGGCTGCGGCGAGCGGCGAATATGCCGCCAAGACCGACATCGGCTGGGGCCACCAGATCCGTTCGTATGTGCTCCAGCCCTATCAGCAGGTGAAGGACCTGCGCACGGGCGTGGTTTCCACCAACCCGACCGAGGTGCTCGACGGCGCGCTCGATCCGTTCATGGCCGCCGCGCTGGCGCAGCGGGTGACGGGCGAGAAGGTGACCGTGGAAGACGACGATTGAGACGCGCTTCGGCCATCACGGCCGGGCTGATGGCGCTGGCGGCCTGTCATGCGGATGCCGGGCAGGACGCGGCGTCGCAAGACCGGGCGCCGCAGGACCGCGCTTTTCCGCGCGCGGACCGGCCGGTGGCCAAAGTGGTCTCGACCCAGTGGTCCACCGAGGAACTGCGGGACCGGCAGGGTGAGGCGCAGAGCGTGATGGACGAGGCCGGTGTCGCCCCCGGCATGACGGTGGCGGATATCGGTGCGGGCGAGGGGTATTACACGGTGCGGCTGGCCGCGCGCGTGGGCCCCAAGGGACGCGTGCTGGCGCAGGATATCGATCAGGG
>CANCET010000135.1 GCA_947375105.1 Sphingomonadaceae bacterium | reverse complement strand
ATCGGCGGGATCGTCGCCTCACCCACGCCGACGATGCCGATCTCGTCGGATTCCACGAGCGTGACCTTGCAATCGCCGCGCAGCATGGTCGCCAGCATGGCCGCCGACATCCAGCCTGCCGAGCCGCCGCCCACGACGAGCACCGAACGGATTCGCCGGTCACCCTGGTTCACTTTCCTTCTCCCACGCAAACTCTGCCGAAACTGCAATTGTTCGATTGGTCTTTCGTCACCCCCAACGCAGGCGGGAGTCCAGGGCACAAGATTGCAGCCAGTAGGTTGCTTGGCCCTGGATTCCCGCTTTCGCGGGAATGACGAAGTTTGGGAACTCGCTGCGCCTTCATGGAGACGGGCATACGCAAAAAGGGGTGGGTGCGGAACCTACTGGCCGCGCCCACCCCTTTTCAGTTTGCCTGCCCTATCGGGGGGCGTTCAGCCGATCAGAAGCTGAAGCGGACCGAGGCGTTGACGTTGCGGCCCAGCACCGGCGAGATGCCACCGACGAAGCGGCCGCCGCCTGCGTTGAAGTCCGTTCCGGCCGGCCCGAGCGGGGTCAGCTTGTTGAACAGGTTGACCGCGTTGAGGCCCAGTTCGACGTTCTTGAGCGGCCGGACCTTGAGGTTCGCACCAACCACGCTGGCACCCGGCCATTCGTTGCCCGCACCATCGAGCGTGCTGGTCACGCCGGTGATGTTCGCGCCGAGCGAGACCATGTCGTTGACTTCGTAGTTTGCCGCGAAGGTATACGACAAGTCGGGGATGTTGTTCGACCGCGAGAACACCGAGTTCGGCGCCGACGGCTGCTTCTTCGCCTTGTTGTAGGTCATGTTGGCGAGGAGGCTGAACCCGCCGAGGCTCACGGTGCCGTAGAACTCCGCGCCGGTCGTCTTGTACTTGTCGGAGACGATGCAGGTGAAGGTCGTCGGGCTGCCGGTAACGATCGGGCAGATCGTCTGGCTGAGCTCGTAGGTCGTGATGTTGAAGTGGCTGTGGTAGACCGTCAGCTCGACCGTGTAGCGCGCCGCGCCGATGTCGCCGCGGTTCTTCAGGCCGACTTCGTACTGGTACACGTTGTCTGCAACAGCAGCTTCACCCTTGGCATTGAGCGTGCCGTCGTTGTTGAAGTAGCCGTTGAAGGTCATGCGATCCGAATTGAAGCGCGTGCCCTTCGAAGCGCGAACGAACAGGTTGAGGTTGTCCGCCGGCTTGAAGCTGGCACCGACCGACCACGACGTGAGCGACTTGGTGTAATTGATGTTCTCACGCGCGCCGTCGGGCAGATAGTAGGGAATGCTGACCGCCTGCGAAGCGCCCGTGACCGGGTTGACCGCGTTGGTGGTGATGAAGTGCGTGACCGCATCGCCCGTCAGCGGATTGGCGTTGATGCCCGAGCCGGTGCCCTTGTTGATATCGTGGCGGACCGAAGCGTCGAGCTCGAACTTGCCCACGTCGAAGATGAAGTCGGCATAAGGCGCGTTGTCGGTGAAGGTGTAGTCGTAGGTGCGGGCGCAGCAGCCGCCCCAGTTGTTGTTGTAGCCGGTGAAGCCGTTGGCGCTGAGCAGGTTGCCAGCCGAATCGAGCAGGTCGATCGGCGCGGCCGACGGGGTCAGCGAGGCGTTGAACTGGTTGGGGTGCCAATCCATCGCGATCTTCTGGTTCATGTAGAACCAGCCGGCCGTGAGGTTGGTCTTGATCGAGCCGAGATCACCCTGCCAGTTGAGCTTCATGTCGTTGACGAAGCTGCCGACGTCGCGGATCCGTGTGTAGACCGACACGTTGTTGTTGTAGAACGCTTCGGCCACGTCCTTGCCGCGATCCGGGCCGGCCGAATAGACCGCACGGGCGACAGTGCCGCCGTTCTTGGTCGAGCCGATCAGGCCCGACAGCGGCGCAACGCTGAGGAAGTTCGACGAGAAACCGCCGCTCATGTTGGTGTAGCGCGCGTTGTTGTCGACGGTGATGCCGTTGTCGAACTTGTAGTGCAGCTGCGCCTGGAGCGACTGGGCCTTGGTGGTGATCCCGTTGAGCGGGGTGCTGGCAATGCCGCCGCTGTTGAAATCAACGTAGTTGATGTTGGTGTTGAAGGCCGAGAAGTTCGAAGCGCGGCGCGGATCGAAGCCCGGGCAGGCCGAGAGGCCGGAGACCTTGCCGCCGCTGAGATTGCCGCAGGCGATACCGCCCTGCGTGTTGGGCTCCTGCGTGTCCTGCGCCTTGAAGTAGAGGCGGAAGAAGCCGCGGTTCTCATCGAACTCGCGGGTGATGTTGCCCTTGATCAGGTACGAGTTCGACAGGTTGTAGCCGGCGTGCCACGGGCCATTGCCGACATCGTAGAAGCCGCCGATGTTGAAGTGGGTCTTGTCATCGAGGCCGCCCGAGAAGCGGAAGCTGGCCTTGGTGTAATCGTAAGTGAGATTGCGCTCGACCTGGATATAGCCGCCTTCGCTGCGATCGGTCTTGCTGATGTAGTTGATCACCGCACCCGGAGCCTGGCTGGCGAGCGTAGCAGCGGTGCCACCACGGATCGCATCGACGCGCGCGTCCATCGGGCTCGACTTGGTCCAGTAGTCGTTGTTGCCGAACTGCATGTCGCCATACAGCACGGTGGGCAGGCCATCTTCCTGCAGCTGCACGAAAGTGGCACCGCCGGTGGCGACGGGCAGACCGCGAACGGCGAAGTTGCCGTTACCGCCCGGACCCGAAACGTTGGGCTGGAGACCCGGCAGCAGGCGAAGCAGATCGCCTTCCGACATCGGGCGGAAATTCGCGATGATTGCCGAATCGACCGAAGAGATCGAGACCGAGCTGTCGAGCTTGCTCTTGGTGCCGGTCGAGGCGGTGACAACGATTTCGCTCAGCGTATCGCCGGCGTCGGTCGTTGCGGCTTCGGCGGCAGCGGGCGCAGCCGATTGCGCGTGCACGGGTGCTGCAAGGCCGGCCACGGCCAGCGCAAGGACGGATGCACACGATTGAATCATGGATGACTTCACAGGTTTCCTCCCGGTTGCGAGCACTTTTGTGCAGGCTTACGCTGCGAATCGATGGCTCGATACGCTGTCGTTGGCGCTAACTGACAAAAGCGCCTGCGCTCTGCAAGCAAAAATTCAAGCGATTGAATCGCTCGGTGCATCGAATGTCCGGATCGTGACTTTCTTGCCGCACCCCTCGCCCTCTTGACGTTTACGTAAAGTGGAAGGATGGAGGAAGCAGCAGACCGGGCCGGACAACCGCGCCCGAGTCCCGCAACATCACGGCGCCTAAAGCCATGAACTGAACAGGGAGAGCCCCATGCATCTTGATTTCAGCCCCGAGGACCTCGCCTTCCAGCAGGAAGTGCGCGCGTTCATCGCCGAGAACTATCCGGCGGAACTGCGCGGCAAGCAGGACGAAGGCGACGAGCTTTCCAAGGAAGACTTCCTCGCGTGGCACAAGGTGCTGGCGAAAAAGGGCTGGGTCGCCCCGGCGTGGCCGGTGGAATACGGCGGCACCGGCTGGACCGCGACGCAGAAGTACATCTGGTCCGAAGAGACCGCACGCGCGGATTGCATCCGCCTGATGCCTTTCGGCCTCTCGATGGTCGGCCCGGTGATCTACACGTTCGGCACGCCCGAGCAGAAGGCGAAGTTCCTGCCCCGCATCCTTTCGGGCGAGGACTGGTGGTGTCAGGGTTATTCGGAGCCGGGTTCGGGTTCCGACCTTGCCTCGCTGCGCACCAAGGCGGTTCGAGACGGCGACCATTATATCGTCAACGGCCAGAAGACCTGGACGACCATGGCGCAGCACGCCGACTGGGGCTTCTTCCTCGTCCGCACCGATCCCGATGCCAAGCAGCAGGAAGGCATTTCCTTCCTGCTGATCGACATGAAGACGCCGGGGATCGAAGTTCGCCCGATCATCACGCTGGGCGGCGAGCACGAGGTCAACGAAGTGTGGCTGGAAGACGTGCGCGTGCCGGTGGAGCAGCGTGTCTATGAAGAGAACAAGGGCTGGACTTGCGCCAAGTTCCTGCTGGCGCACGAGCGCACCGGGATCGCCGGAGTTGCGGCCTCGAAGCGCGGCGTGGAGAAGGTGAAGTCCATCGCGCGCACCGAAATGGACGGGGACAAGCCGCTGATCGCCAACGCGTTTTTCAAGCGCAAGATCGCCGAACTGGAAATGGACCTGACGGCGCTGGAGTTTACCGAACTGCGCAGCCTGGCCGGTGAAAGCGCCGGCAAGGGTCCGGGGCCGGAATCAAGCCTGCTCAAGATCAAGGGTTCGGAAATCCAGCAGCGCCTGACCGAGCTGACGCTGGAAGCGGTGGGCCATTATGGCGCGCCGTATTTCCGCGGCTTCGGAGAGGGCGACAACGAGCACCCGATCGGGCCGGATTACGCGCACCGCGCCGCGCCGACCTATTTCAACACTCGCAAGACGACGATCTACGGCGGATCCAACGAGATCCAGCGCAACATCATCGCCAAGATGGTGCTCGGGCTCTGAAGATATGTGAGGCCGCCGCCCGTGCAGGAGCGGCGGCCCAGTTTGGGAATTGAGGACAATGGATTTCAGCTACACCGAAACGCAGGGCATGCTGCGCGATACGCTCGCGCGCTTTCTGGCCGACACCTATGATTTCGAGACGCGCAAGAAGATGCTGCTGCGCCCCGAGGGCCGCGATCCCGGCATCTGGAAGGCGCTCGCCACCGAGCTGGGCATTCTGGGCGCGCCCTTTGCCGAAGAGCATGGCGGCCTTGGCGGCGGCGCGCTTGAGAACATGATCATGATGGAAGAGCTGGGCAAGGTCATCGCGATCGAACCCTACCTTCAGACCGTGGTGATCGGCGGCGGCGCGATGAAGCGCGCGCCCGCCGCCATGGCCGATGCAGTCATCCCCGAGATCATCGCGGGCAACGCCGTCCTCGCCTTCGCCTATGCCGAGCCGCAGGGCCGCTATGACCTTGCGAACATCCGCACCACTGCCAAGGCGGACGGCGCGGGCTATGTGCTTTCGGGCCACAAGGCGGTGGTCTATGCCACGCCGTGGGCGACGCATCTGCTGGTGACCGCGCGCACCGGCGGGTCCACGCGCGAACGGGCGGGCGTGGAGCTGTTCCTGATCGACGCCACCCTCCCCGGCATCGTGCGCCGCGATTACCCGACCGTTGACGGCTTCCAGGCGAGCGAGATCTACTTCGAGAACGTGGCCATCCCCGGCGATGCGCATATCCCCGGCGGCATCGATCTGATCGAGCTGCTGGTGGACGAGGCAACCGTCGCGGTGTGCGGCGAGGCCTGCGGGATCAGCCGCAAGCTGCACGAGGGCACGCTCGATTACATCAAGCAGCGCAAGCAGTTCGGCCAGCCGATCGGCAAGTTCCAGGTGCTGCAGCACCGCATGGCCGACATGTTCGTCGAGGCCGAGCAGATCGCCTCGATGGCGCTGATGGGCACGCTGAAGCTCGACCTCCCGGCGGCGGAACGCAAGGCGGCGGTGAGCCTCGCCAAGGCGAAGGTTTCGCGCTCGATCAACTTCGTGGGCCAGAACGCGATCCAGACGCATGGCGGCATCGGCATCACGGTCGAGCTGGCCATCGGCCACTATTTCAAGCGTGCCACGATGATCGAAAACCAGTTCGGTTCGGCGGACTTCCACCTTGGCCGGTTCGAGGACCTGACGCTGGCGGATTGAGGCTGAGAACAGCACTTTGAAGAGCCCTCTCCCCACAGCGGGGAGAGGGCTTTTGCATGCTCAGACCATCCCGGCCAGCCGCTCGCGGATGATCGCATTGGCCTGCGCCATGATGCGGTCGACGAGTTCCTTGCAGGTCGGGATATCGTGGATGAGGCCCGCGACCATGCCGCAGCTCCACGCGCCGGCTTCCATATCGCCGTCCATCATGATGCGCGGATAGACGCCCGCGACTTCCTCGATGATATCCTCGAACTTGATGTCCGGCCCGAGGCGGCGCTCCTTTTCGAGCAGGCGTTCAACCGCGGCGTTGGTCAGCACGCGTTCGGTGTTGCGCAGCGGGCGCATGACAAGGCGGGTGTCGAGTTCGGACGCGGCGACCAGCGCCTGCTTCACCTTTTCATGCACCGGCGCTTCCTTGGTGGCGATGAAGCGCGTGCCCATGTTGATCCCTTCCGCGCCCAATGCCAGCGCGGCCACGAGGCTGCGGCCATCGGCCATGCCGCCCGAGGCGACGAACGGAATGGTGAGTTCTTCGGCCGCGCGGGGCAGCAGGATGAAGTTCGGGATATCGTCCTCGCCCGGATGGCCGCCGCATTCGAAGCCATCGACCGAGATCGCATCGCAGCCCACGTTCTGCGCCTTCACGCTGTGGCGCACCGAGGTGCACTTGTGGATCACCTTGATCCCGGCATCCTTGAAATAGGGCAGGAACGGCGCGGGGTTGTTGCCCGCCGTCTCGACGATCTTGACCCCGCCCTCGATGATCGCGCGGATGTAGCCGGGATAATCGGGCGAGTTCACCGTGGGCAGGAAGGTGAGGTTCACGCCGAAGGGCTTGTCGGTCATGTCCTTGCAGCGCGCGATTTCATTGGCGAGATCGGCAGCGGTCTTTTGCGTAAGGCCAGTGATGATGCCGAGCCCGCCCGCGTTGGAAACGGCGGCAGCCATTTCGGCAAAGCCGACATAGTGCATGCCGCCCTGGATGATCGGGTGTTCGATGCCGAACAGTTCGGTGATGCGGGTCTTCATGAATTGTCTCTCCCTGTTTGCCGGGAGATTGGACATGGCTGCGGCTGCGCGCAAGGGGGCCAGTTTCCGTCCTGCTACTTCTGGCAGGAGCCGCAAAAGAAGGTGGAGCGCCCGCCCTGCGCCACGCGGCTGACCGGCTTGCCGCAGCCGCACGGCTCGCCCTCGCGCCCATACACGCGCCAATCCTTGGCGAAATAACCAAGTTCGCCATCGGGACGGACATAATCGCGCAAGGTGGAGCCGCCGGCGCGAATCGCTTCCTCCAGCACCGCGCGGATTTCCGGCACGAGGCGGTTCAAGGCCGCGCGGCTGACCTGGCCCGCCTCGCGCTCGGGGTGGATCTTCGCCCGGTGGAGCGCCTCGCACACATAGATATTGCCCAAACCAGCGACCACGCGCTGATCGAGCAGGAGCAGCTTGACCGCAGCGATGCGGCCATCGAAGGCCTTGGCGAGATGGCCGGGGGTGAGGCCGGGACCGAGCGGTTCGGGGCCCATGGCGGCAAACTGCGGCCATGTTTCCAGTGCAGCCGTATCGACCAGATCGACCGAACCGAAGCGGCGCGCATCGTTGAGCGCCAAAGTGCGCCCTGCCCCGGTCTCCATCACCAGATGATCGTGCTTGCCGATTTCGTCGGGATCGATTCGCCAGCGCCCGCTCATGCCGAGGTGGAACACCATGGTCTGGCCGCGATCGACATGGATCAACCCATACTTGGCGCGGCGCGAAAGCCCCGTGATGCGCGCGCCGGTGAGCGCCTGCACGAGACCTGGCGGAAACGGGCGGCGCAGATCCGCGCGGCGGGTCTGGATACGCGCGATGACTTGTCCATCAAGGACATGAGCAAGGCCGCGAACGGTGGTTTCGACTTCTGGCAACTCGGGCATGGTACGTTGCACCTAACAGGCTTTGCGGTTGCGGCAATTCCCACGTAAAGGCGCGGAGTATGACTGACACGACCGCTGCCGAGCCCGAAACCGTCTCCTTCGGCTATGAGGAGGTGACCCCGGAAGAAAAGACCGAGCGCGTGGGCGCCGTTTTCTCGTCCGTCGCCAAGAACTACGACCGGATGAACGACGCCATGTCAGTCGGCATGCATCGCCTCTGGAAGGACCGCTTTGTGCGCCGGGTGAAGCCGCGCGAGGGCGAAACGATCCTCGACATGGCGGGCGGCACGGGCGACATCGCGTTTCGCATGGCGCGGCACGGCGCGGCAATCACGGTTTCAGACATCAATCAGGACATGCTCGATGTCGGCATCGAGCGCGCCGAGAAGCAGGGCATTGCGGGCCTGTCGTGGTCGCGCCAGAATGCCGAGGAACTGACCTTCGAGGACCGCGCGTTCAACGCCTATACGATCGCGTTCGGCATCCGCAACGTGACCCGGATCGACAAGGCGCTGGCCGAGGCGCACCGCGTGCTGAAGCCGGGCGGGCGGTTCTTCGTCCTTGAATTCTCCACCACCGAATGGCCGGGCTTCGCCGAGGTCTACGACCTTTATTCGCACAAGGTGGTGCCGCAGCTGGGCCAGATGATCGCGGGGGACGCCGATTCGTACCGCTACCTGATCGAATCGATCCGCCGCTTCCCCAAGATGCGCGAGTTTGAAGGCATGATCCGCGCAGCGGGCTTCCGCCACACCAAGGTCGAGCCGATTCTGGGCGGCGTGGTGGCGATCCATTCGGGCTGGAAGATCTAGGACCAGCGCTTTGGCCCGCCACATCACGCATATTCGCCGCCTGCTGGGCTGGGGCATCACGCTTGCCCGGCACGGCGCGCTGATCGGCATCGAGAACGATAGCAACACGCCTGCGCCAGTGCGCCGGCTGGTGAAGCTGGCACGGTGGATTTCGCTGACCGGCAAGGGGCGCGAGCGCGACTATGCCGGGGCGTTCCGCGCCATCGGTCCCGCCGCGATCAAGCTGGGGCAGACGCTGGCGACGCGGCCCGATCTGGTGGGACCGGAACCTGCGGCCAACCTGCTGAAATTGCAGGATCAGCTGCCGCCAGTGGCCTTCGCGCTGATTCGGCGCGAAATCGAGGCCAGCTTCGAGCGCCCGCTGGAATCGCTGTTTTCCGAGTTCGAGGAAGAGCCGGTCGGTGCCGCGTCGGTGGCGCAGGTCCACCGCGCGATGACGACGGATGGCCGCAAGGTTGCGGTGAAAGTGCTGCGCCCGGGCGTGCGCGAGAAGTTTGCGGCCGATATCGCGACCTATGAGTGGGCGGCAGCCCACCTTGAGGGGTTTGGCGCGGAAGCTGCGCGCCTGCGCCCGCGCATGGTGATCGCCAACTTCAAGCGCTGGACCATGAGCGAGCTGGACCTGCGGCGCGAGGCGGCCTCCGCCTCCGAGCTGGCCGAGCAGATGCACGCGTTTGCCGGCTACCGCGTGCCGGGCATCGATTGGGACCGCACCAATGGCCGGGTGATGACGCTCGACTGGATCGACGGGATCAAGATCAGCGACAACGCCGCCATCGACGCTGCCGGACACGACCGCAAGGCGCTGGCGAGC
>CANCET010000134.1 GCA_947375105.1 Sphingomonadaceae bacterium | reverse complement strand
CCGCAAGGGTGTGCTGGTCCGGGCCTTCGATACCGGCTTCCTCGTCCGCGCCGATGCCACCAATCCGCAGAACGTGGGCATCTGGGGCGCGCTCAAGGGCTCGATGATGACGATGCTCATCACGCTGGTCCTCGCCTTCCCGGTCGGCGTCCTTTCGGCGCTCTACCTTGAGGAATACGCGACCCGGAACCGCTGGACCGACCTGATCGAGATCTCGATCAACAATCTGGCGGCAGTGCCGTCGATCATTTTCGGTCTCCTCGGCCTTGCGGTGTTCCTCGCCGCGTTCCCCAACTTGCGGTCTGCCCCGATCATCGGCGGCATGACCCTCGCGCTGATGACCATGCCCGTGATCGTGATCTCGGGCCGCAACGCGATCAAGGCCGTGCCGCCCTCGATCCGCGATGCCGCGCTCGCGATGGGGGCCAGCCCGGTGCAGGTCGTGTTCCACCACGTCCTTCCGCTGGCGCTGCCCGGCATCCTGACCGGCACGATCATCGGCATGGCCCGCGCGCTGGGCGAAACCGCGCCGCTGCTGATGATCGGCATGCGCGCCTTCGTCGCCAGCCCGCCGAGCGATTTCACGTCGCCCGCCACCGTGCTGCCGGTGCAGATCTTCCTGTGGTCGGACGAGATCGACCGCGGCTTCATCGAGCGCACGAGCGCCGCAATCGTCGTGCTCCTGATCTTCCTGCTCGTGATGAACGGCCTCGCGATCTACTTGCGCAATCGCTTCGAGAAACGGTGGTAACATGAACGCTCCAGTCCCTGCTGCCCCCATCCCTGCTGTCCCTGCGCCCACTGTCGGCGCGGCGGGCCAGTCTGATGCGCACGCCTTCCCCGAACCGGTCGGTCCCTCGAAGATCAGCGCACGCGGCGTTTCGGTATTCTATGGCCAGAAGTGCGCGATCGACGATGTCTCGATCGAGATCCCCCAGAACTACGTGACCGCCTTCATCGGCCCCTCGGGCTGCGGCAAATCGACATTCCTGCGCAGCCTCAACCGCATGAATGACACGATCCCCAACGCGCGCGTCGAAGGCGAGATCCTGCTCGACGGCGTGGACCTCTACCGGTCAGGCATGGATGTCGTGCACTTGCGCGCGCGGGTCGGCATGGTGTTCCAGAAACCGAACCCGTTCCCGAAGTCGATCTACGAAAACATCGCTTACGGCCCACGCATTCACGGCATCACCGCCAGCAAGGGCGAACTGGACGGCATCGTCGAACAGTCGCTCCAGCGCGCGGGCCTGTGGGACGAGGTCAAGGACCGTCTCAGCGATAGCGGCACCGCGCTTTCCGGCGGCCAGCAGCAGCGCCTGTGCATCGCCCGCGCCATTGCGGTCGATCCCGAGGTGATCCTGATGGACGAGCCCTGCTCGGCGCTCGATCCCATCGCAACCGCGCGGATCGAGGAAC
Source organism: Sphingomonadaceae bacterium (assembly GCA_947375105.1). Lineage (GTDB taxonomy): Bacteria > Pseudomonadota > Alphaproteobacteria > Sphingomonadales > Sphingomonadaceae > Novosphingobium. The sequence continues at coordinate 7,879 of CANCET010000134.1, read as the reverse complement.
TGATCGATGATCTGCGCGGCCGCTATGCGATTGTGATCGTGACGCATTCCATGCAGCAGGCCGCGCGCGTCTCGCAGCGCACGGCATTTTTTCATCTCGGCAAGATCGTGGAATACGGTACAACCTCGGATATCTTCACCAACCCGCGCGAAGAGAAGACCAAGGATTACATTACCGGCCGCTACGGTTGAGAGCACGGGTAAGGAACAATGATGGCTGAACACACCGTCAAGGCGTTCGACGACGACATCACCCGCCTGCGCGGCCTGGTCGCGGAAATGGGCGGGATGGCCGAACTATCGGTGGCCGAAGCGATGGACGCGCTCGTCAGCGGCAACCAGGACCTCGCGGCCGGCGTGATCGCGCGCGACAAGCGGATCGACCAGCTCGAAGGCGAGGTCGATCGGCTGGCGGTCCGCGTGCTCGCCCTGCGCGCGCCTATGGCCGATGATCTGCGCGAAGTGATTGCCGCCCTCAAGATCGCCGGCGTGATCGAGCGCATCGGCGATTACGCCAAGAACATCGCCAAGCGCGTCGGCCATATCGAGGGCCGCAAGCGGTTCGAACCGCTCACCCTGCTGCCCGTGATGAACGAGCTGGCCGGCGATATGGTGCACGACGTGCTCACCGCCTATGCCGCACGCGATCCCGTCGCCGCTGCTGAAATCGTCAAGCGCGATGCGAAGGTCGATGCCTTCTACGATAGCGTGTTCCGCAATTTCGTCTCATACATGGTCGAAAATCCGGCCACGATCAGCTCGGTCGCGCAGCTCATGTTCGTCGCCCGCAATATCGAGCGGATCGGCGATCATGCCACCAACATCGCCGAAATGGTGCACTACGCCGCAACCGGCACTTACTTGCCCGAGCGCGACGACGTTACCCCGCCCGTCTGACAGGTAGACGTCAGCGCCGGAACTGGAAGCACGTCACGACAGCGTAACATTTGTCGTGTCTTCGCAAAGTCACCGTCAAGACCGTCGGATCAGGGGTAATCGATGTCCGCGCCGAAGCTGCTCTTGGTAGAGGATGATACCGCGCTCGCCGAGCTGGTCGAGTACCGCTTTCGCGGTGAAGGCTACGACGTGCGGACCACCGACGATGGCGACGAAGCGCTGCTGCTCGCGGCGGAAGACACGCCCGATCTCGTCCTGCTCGATTGGATGATCGGCGGCACCAGCGGTATCGAAGTCTGCCGCCGCCTGCGCCGCAGCAAGGCCACGGCCCACGTGCCCATCATCATTCTCACCGCGCGCAGCGACGAGGACGACCGCGTCCGCGGCCTCGAAACCGGCGCAGACGACTACGTCACCAAACCGTTTTCCCCGCGCGAACTGATCGCCCGTGTCGGCGCGGTGCTGCGCCGCGTGCGCCCTGCGCTGGCCGGCGAGACGATCACGGTTGGCGATCTCGCGCTCGATCCCACTGCGCACCGCGTCATGCGGCGCGGCCAGCCGATCAAGATCGGCCCCACCGAATTCCGCCTGCTGCGCCACTTCATGGAACACCCGGGCCGGGTGTTCTCGCGCGGGCAATTGCTCGATGCGGTATGGGGCAGCGGCAGCGATATCGAACTGCGCACGGTCGATGTCCACATCCGCCGCCTGCGCCAGGCCATCGCGATCCCCGGCGCGGCTGATCCCGGGCGCACCGTCCGCTCGGCCGGTTACGCACTCGAAGCCGTCTGACTTCAGCCATGTGCCCCGGGCCGTGTGCCCCGGGCCGTGTCTGGGCGAAGCCGTCAGATCCCCAGCAGCGGCGCGATGTCCAGATCCTCGATGGTGATCCAGCGGTTGACGTAGTTGGCGTAATACAGCCCGAACAGCACGACCGAGAGGACCGTCGCGCGAAACACGATGCGCCGCGGGTTGAAGTTGCCCGGCGCGCTCGGTGCCTGACCCGGCACTTTCTCGATGCCCAGTTCATCCGATGTGCGCACGCCGAACGGCATCACAAGAAACGCCGAAAGCACCCAGAACAGCGCGTAGATCGCGATGATCGATGTCCACTTCATCGCCTCAACCCTCGCGCAGCATGACCTGGACAACCGGCTTCTTGCCCGACCAGCGCTGCGCCGCGCGCCGCACCGTCAGCCGCACTGTCTCGGCAATGGCCGCCCGGTCGCGCGCCTTTTCGCCCTTGAGCGTGCCTAACGCCTTGGAGACATCGACCTGCGCCTCGGCAATGAACTCGTCCATGTCCTCTTCGAGCGGCAGGCCCACCGCGGCAATCTCGATAGCGGACTTTAGCTTGCCCACCGAAGAGACCGCCAGCGCCGCCACGACCAGCCCGCTTTCCGCCAGCTTGCGCCGCTGCGCGATGGCCCCGCCGTCCGCCGGCGCGATGATGTCGCCATCGAGCACCAGCCGCCCGGCGCGCACCGAAGCCACCTTGGCCGGTCCGTCGGGCGCCAGCCGCACGACATCGCCGTTCTTCTGGACGATCGTGCGCTTGATCCCCTCGGACTTCCCCAGCCGCGCCTGTTCGGCCATGTGGCGCATCTCGCCGTGCACCGGCACGAGGATTTCGGGCTTGATCCAGCTGTAGAGCGCGGCCAGCTCCGGCCGCCCCGGATGGCCCGAAACGTGGATCATGCCCTGCCTGTCGGTCAGGATTTCCACGCCCTTTTCAGCCAGCATGTTCTGGATGCGCCCGATGGCAATCTCGTTGCCGGGGATCTGGCGGCTCGAAAACAGCACCGCATCGCCCTTTTCGAGGCGGATCGGATGGCTGTCTGAGGCGATCCGCGCCAGCGCCGCGCGGGCCTCGCCCTGCCCGCCGGTCGCCATCACCAGCAGTTCGCCGCGCGGCACGTCCATCGCCGCGTCCATCCGCACGATCTCGGGGAAATCCTTGAGGTAGCCGCTGGCCTGCGCCACGCTGATGATCCGGTCGAGCGAGCGCCCGGCCACGCACAGCTGCCGCCCGGTCGCCACCGCCACTTCCGCCAGCGTCTGCAACCGGGCCACGTTGGATGCGAACGTGGTCACCACCACGCGCTTGCCCTTGAGGCCCTTCACCATCTCCATCAGTCCGTTGCGCACCGCGCCTTCGGAGCCGGAGGGCTTGGGATTGAACACGTTGGTCGAATCGCACACCAGAGCCAGCACGCCCTCGTCGCCGATCGCGGTGAGTTCCGCCTCGGTTGCGGGCACGCCGATCAGCGGCTCGTCATCCAGCTTCCAGTCGCCGGTGTGGAACACGCGGCCATGCGGCGTCTCGATCACCAGTGCGTTGCCCTCGGCAATCGAGTGCGCCAGCGGCACGTAGCGCACATCGAACGGCCCGAGGCTCAGCGAACTGTCGTTGGGGATCATGTGCAGATCGACCTGCTTGGCGATCCCCGCCTCGTTGAGCTTCTCCTGCACCAGCCGCGCTGTGAACGGCGTTGCATAGAGCGGCACGCCAAGATCGAGCGCGAAGTACGGCACAGCGCCGATGTGGTCCTCGTGCGCGTGGGTCAGCACCACGCCGAGCAGATCGTCCAGCCGTTCTTCGATGAACGAGAGATCGGCAAACACCAGATCGACGCCGGGATAATAGGGATCGGCAAAAGTCATGCCAAGATCGACCATCAGCCACTTGCCGTTGCAGCCATAGAGATTGACGTTCATGCCGATCTCGCCCGATCCGCCGAGCGCGAGAAACAGCAATTCCTTACCGGGTTTCACAATAATTCCAGTTCACTAGTGGTCACAGGACCAAGGTCTTGCCGCACGCGCGATGGTCAGCGTGCAGCAACGCGTTCCGCCAGAATGGCGATGCCGTCCAGCGTGAGATCGGTATCGACATGGTCGAAGATCGTGGTGTGCTCATCGAATAGCACCGCTAGCCCCCCGGTGGCCACAACCTTGACCGGCCGGCCGATTTCGGTGCGCAAACGGGATATCAGGCCTTCCATCATCGCCACATAGCCCCAGAACACACCGATCTGCATCTGATCTTCAGTGTTACGGCCAATCAAACTGCGATTGCCCCCTTGCGGCGGCGCGATGGCGATGCGCGGCAACTTCGCCGCCGCTGTCACCAGCGCATCGAGCGACAAGTTGATGCCCGGTGCAATGATGCCGCCCTTGTAGGTGCCGCTGGCATCGACCACGTCAAACGTCGTCGCCGTGCCGAAATCGACGACAATCAGGTCGCCTTCATACTTCGCGTGCGCTGCCACGGTGTTCACCGCGCGGTCTGCGCCCAGCGAACGCGGCTGCTCGACATCGGCGGTAAAGCCCCACTCCACCGGTGGTTGCCCCGCCACCAGCGGATCGATGCCGAAATACTTCTGCCCCAGCACCTGCAAGTTGTGCAGCGCGCGCGGCACCACCGTGGAAATCAGGATCTGCCGCACACGCTCGGGGTCGAAGCCCTGCAGTTTCATCAATTGCAGCAGCCACACCGCGTATTCGTCCGCCGTGCGCCGGGGGTCCGTCGCCACGCGCCAGCGCGAGCGGATTTCCCGCCCATCGAACAGCGCGAAGACAACATTGGTGTTGCCGACGTCAACCGCCAGAAGCATCGTTTCCTCCTCCCGTCGCTCAGCTTTGGCCGATGAGCTCGACATCGCCCGCGTGGATGGCACGGACCGCGCCATCCGCCAAGCGCAGAAGGACCGCGCCGTCCGGCTCAAGCCCCGCAAACGCGCCGATCACGTGCCCTTCTTCGGTAAGGTTGGCTCCCAGCATCGTGCCCTTGGGCAGTGCCCGCCCCAGCCAGGCTTCGCGCAGCACCGGCCAGCCGCCGCCGTGCCATGCCGTCAGATCCTCGGCCCACGCCTCCGCCAGCGCCGATGCAAAGGCATCGCGGCTCACCCCATGGCCCAGCGCCGCCAGCGATAGGGTCCGGCGGCCCGGCACCTCGGGCGCTTCGGCCAGATTGACCCCGATGCCCACGATCACGGCGTCGCGCTGGCGTTCCAGCAGGATGCCGCCCAGCTTGGCCTCGCCCACCAGCAAGTCGTTCGGCCACTTGAGCATGAGGCCCGCCAGATCAGGCGCCACCGCCAGCAACGCCCGGTGCACGCTCACGCCCGCAACCAGCGCCAAGGTCTGCGGCAGCATCTCGCCATCGCGCAGCGCGACCGCGGTCGATCCCATGAAATTGCCGTAGCCGCCGGTCCAGACCCGCCCGGCGCGCCCGCGCCCCGCAGTCTGGCGGTCGGCCACCAGCCAGTGCCCTTCCCGCGGCGCCTCGCCCTCGGCCAGCCGCGCCAGCAGCGCTGAATTGGTCGAGGCGATTTCCGCGACGACCTTGATCAGCGGGTCCGGCACCGTCCGCTCAGCGCATCACGCGATGTGGAATAGCGCGGCGGCAGCGTTGCCGGCCAGCACCCCGAGCTGCTTCGTAAGCAGATAGCCCAGCGGCGAGATCGCAACGACCGAGACGAACAGCAGCACGCGCTGCGCCATGTCGCTACGGCCTGTCACCACATCGGCGGCCTCGTCGAAGTACATGACCTTGACGACCTTGATGTAATAGAACGCGCCGATCACCGAGGCGGCAATGCCGATGGCAGCAAGCAACAGCAGGTTCGCCTGCACGGCCGCCTGAAACACCACGAACTTGCCCCAGAACCCGAACAGCGGCGGAATGCCCGCAAGGCTGAACATCACCATCGCCAGCGCCAGCGCCAGCATCGGGCGGGTCTTTGAAAGCCCCGCCATCGCCGCGATGGATTCGACCGGAGCCCCATCCGCATCGCGCAGCATCAGCACCGCGACAAAGCCCGCCACCGACATCGCGACGTAGATCGCAAGGTAGACCAGCATCGCCGCCGCGCCGGCCTGGTTGGTGCAGGCCAGCCCGATCAGCATGAAGCCGACGTTGTTGATCGAGGAATAAGCAAGCAGGCGCTTGATGTTGTCCTGCCCGATCGCGCCCAGCGCACCGATCACGATCGAGAGCAGCGCAACAAAGATCACGATCTGCTGCCACGCGCCCGGCTGCGCGCCGAAGGCAAACAGGCTCACGCGCATGAGCAGGCCCAGCGCCGCGACCTTGGGCGCGGTCGCGAAGAAGGTCGTCACCGGGGTCGGCGCGCCTTCATAGACGTCGGGCGTCCACATGTGGAACGGCGCCGCGCTCACCTTGAAGGCAAGCCCCGCCAGCACGAAGACGACGCCGAAGGTCGCCCCCATCGAAAGCGGCTCGGCCAGCGCGGCATGGATGCCGGCAAAGCTGGTGCTGCCCGTGAAGCCGTATGTCAGGCTGATCCCGTAAAGCAGGATGCCCGAAGCGAGGCTGCCCAGCACGAAGTACTTGAGGCCCGCTTCCGCTGAACGCTCGTCGCTGCGCAGGAACGCGGCCATGACGTAGGCGGCAAGGCTGTTGAGCTCGAGCCCGATATAGAGCGAGAGCATGTCGGTGGCCGAGACCATCATGCCCATGCCCATCGCCGCGAGCAGCACGAGCAGCGGGAATTCCGCGCGCATCGCGTTGCTGCGTTCGAAGAAGGCCGGGGCCACGATCAGCGTGACCGCTGCACCCGCATAGATCAGCAGCTTGGCGAAAGCGGCGAAGGCGTCGCCGCTGAACTGGCCGTTCCAGGCGCTGACAGCAGGGCCCATCGCGGCCTGGCACAGCGCAGGCGCGGTCAGCACGGCGCAGACGGTGAGCACCGCCACCGCCGCGATCGAAATCGCGCGGCTGGCCTTGTCACCACCCCACGCAGCGGCGAGCAGCAGGATCAGCCCGGAAATGCTGAGGACTTCCTCGGTCCCGGTGATCGCCAGCGAACGGAGCAGTTCCATCAGCGTGCTCCCCCGCGTCCAGCCGCATCCGCCGCGTGTTCCATTGCATCCCCATGTTCATGTGTCGCAGCCGCCGGCGGAATGGCCGCGAGTTGCACATCGGCGTCGCCCTTGGGCCGCGCCTGCGCCAGCCGCGCTTCCAGGCCTGCGATATCCTTGCGCATCGGCGCGAGGAAGGTTTCCGGATAGACGCCCATCCACAGCACGGCGATGGCCAGCGGGATCATCATCGCCCATTCGCGCGCGTCGAGATCGGGCATCGCTGCCGCGTCCGCGTTCTTCTGCACGCCGAACACCACGCGGCGATACAGGTAGAGCATATAAGCCGCGCCGAGGATGATGCCGGTGGTGCAGACCAGCGCCACCCAGCTAGATTGGGCGTAGATGCCCATCAGCGAAAGGAACTCGCCGACGAAACCGCTGGTGCCCGGCAGGCCGACCGAGGCCATCGTGAACAGCATGAAGAACAGCGCATAGGCCGGCATGTTGATCGCAAGGCCGCCGTAACGGTCGATCTCGCGGGTGTGCAGCCGGTCGTAGATCACGCCCACCGCAAGGAACAGCGCGCCCGAGACCACGCCGTGGCTCAGCATCACGATCATCGAGCCTTCGAGGCCCTGCCGGTTGAAGGCGAACAATCCCACCGTCACGATCGCCATGTGCGCGACCGAGGAATAGGCGATCAGCTTCTTCATGTCGTGCTGCACCAGCGCGATCAGCGAAGTGATGACCACCGCTGCCATCGACAGCCCGTAGATCAGCGGCGCAAACTGCGCGGAGGCTTCCGGGAACATCGGCAGCGAGAACCGGATGAAGCCGTAGCCGCCCATCTTGAGCAGCACGCCCGCGAGGATGACAGAGCCAGCCGTGGGCGCCTGCACGTGCGCATCAGGCAGCCAGGTGTGGGTCGGCCACATCGGCATCTTCACCGCAAAGCTCGCGAAGAACGCCAGCCACAGCCAGGTCTGCGCATGGGGCGGGAAGTTGTACGACATCAGCGTCGGGATGTCGGTCGTGCCCGCCTCGTTCGCCATCCACATCATCGCGATCAGCATCAGCACCGAGCCGAGCAGCGTGTAGAGGAAGAACTTGTAGCTGGCGTAAATGCGGTCCGCTCCGCCCCAGATACCGATGAT
>CANCET010000133.1 GCA_947375105.1 Sphingomonadaceae bacterium | reverse complement strand
GCATCATATGGTCCCCATGCATTGCGTGGCAGCAGCGCCTTGCGGTGCGGCTGGTCGCTCTCTTGGTAGTCTCCCTGAGCCGCACTCTGCTCGTTCAGTGGTGGACGAGCACCCAAGGCTTGCGGTTAACCCCAAACTCACCGTGTTTTTGCAAGCAGGTTGTCAATTCTCTGCGGCGCAGGCCATTTCATCGAGCTTAGGCCGCGCAATCAGCGTTTCAGCGACTTGTGCGAGGAGGCGTACGTCTGGCACTTTGGCCAGCTCGCCCGCGACCTGATCGAGGGTCTGGCAACTGGCAAAGGTTGTCGCGCCGCCACCGTACGTGTTGCCGAGAATCGTGGCGTAGCGATCGAAGCCGCCGCTGTGCGGATCGATCCCGTCGCCGCCGAGATAGTGGCGCAGGCGCGTGGCGGCCTGTCCGAACGGGGCCTGATGCGCCATCACCATGTTCTCGTAAGTGCCGCGCATGTCATAGCCGATGCGGTTGCAGCGCAGCGAGACAACCATCATCATCGTCTCGAACTGGTGGATGCGCGCGGCAGTGGCGGTCTGGCGGTCGATGCACGCAGCTTGCGCAGGTGCCGCGAGAACGAGGCTGGAGAGCGCGAGCGCCGCAAGGGCGCGGGTGAGGAGGCGGTTCACTGGCTGGCTCCACAATTGCTGACGGGTGTGGTCATGATGTCCTCGAACTGGCCGGTCAGCTCGTCCTGGATGGAGCCTGCAGCGTTGGCGGTACGGGCGAAATCCTTGGCTTCGGCGGCGATGGCGCCTTGCGCGCGGGTGTCGCCGCTCAGCTGGTAGTTGTCGTAGAGCGTGCGCAGCTTGCGCACATAGCCGCTGGCGACTTCGCTGTTGTGCCGGGCAATGGCGAGCGCGGGCTGATAGACGCCTTCCATGAAGGCGCCGCGCTGTTCAGCCGAGCAGAAGCCCGGCGGCACAGCCACTTCGGGCATGGCCATGAGGCGCGGGCGAGTGGGCATCGCCATTTCCTCGGCAAGGCCATACTGGCTGCCGGGGGTTTCCTGCGCGGTGACGAGCTGGCCCAGCAGCAGCCCGAGCGGCGAGATCTGGCGGGCGACGTCGGGCATCTCGACCGAGACGGCAGCGGTCGAGACGACTGCGCGCATGAAGCGGGCATTGCCGGATTGGGCGGTCTGGCGGCGGCCACGCGGGGCGTAGCCAGCGTTTTGCGCCCGCGCTGCCGGGGCGGCCGCATAGACGGGGGCTACATAAAAGGGAGATGGCGCTTGGATGGGGGTTGTCTGCGCGGCCACCGCAGCCTCAAGTGCTGCGGCACTGGGCACTCTCACCGGCGCGATGCCTAGCGCGGCAAGCACGGTTGGCGCTGCAATGGCTGCTGGCGGCGGCGCGGGCGGGGTTACGGCCGGTATGAACGCGGGAACGGGCATGGGCGCGGCCGGCGCGCTGAAGGGCGGCGGTGCGGCTGGGGCTGCGCTTTGTTCCGACCTCAGCGAGGCGAGCAGCCTGGCACTGGCGATCGGCATGCCGTCGGTGTTGCCAAGCAGATCGGAACTCGCTTCGGGAGCAGCGGCGGCGAAGGTCAGCACCGGGGGCGCGGTGGGCGCTGGCGGCGCAGCGAGCACCTCGGCTGCGGGCGGCGCTGCGGTGGCGGCGGCGGCTTGCGCCGCATCGGCAACGGCCTTCGCAGCGCTAGCCGCATGGAGCGCACGCGCGGCTTCGGGCGTGACTTGCGCCATGGCAGCGGGCGCCACAACAAGGCTGGCACACCATGCGCCGGCCAGCCATGCCGGCAGGAATTGGCCCTTCGGAGATCGGTTTCGCGCCACGTGGCTGCTCCCGTTTTGCCTGAATTCGGGCCAAGTCCGGGGGAGGAGCGGCCACGGCTGACGGTATGCACGATCGAGGTGGAAATCGGCTCAAGCAGCGGCTGCGTATCTATCCCTATGCGGTGCGCATAATTGACTGAATTGTGACGAAAATCAGGCCCCGGGATGGTAGAAGTCGTAGACCGCCTGCGCGACGGCGGCGCTGACGCCGGGGGCGCGTTGCAAGTCTTCCAGACTGGCGGCGCGCACCTTGCTCGCGGTGCCGAAATGCAGCAGCAGCGCGCGCTTGCGGGCCGGGCCGATTCCGGGCACTTCATCAAGCGGGCTGGCGGTGATCGCGCGGCTGCGTTTGGCACGGTGCGCGCCAATGGCGAAGCGGTGGACTTCATCGCGCAGGCGCTGGAGGTGGAACAGCACGGGCGAGTTCACCGGGAGCATTTTTTCGCGTCCATCGGGGAAATGGAACACCTCGCGCCCCTCGCGCCCGTGGTGCGGGCCCTTGGCGATGCCGATGAGTGTGACGTCCTCGATGCCCATGGCCTCCAGCGTCTCACGTGCAGCGGATAATTGCCCCTTGCCGCCGTCGATCAGGACAAGATCAGGCCATGTGCCGGCCTCGCGGTCAGGGTCGTCCTCCTGCGCTCTGGCAAAGCGGCGTTCGAACACTTCGCGCATCATGCCGAAATCGTCGTTCGTTTGCGCGGTCTTGATGTTCCACTTGCGGTACTGGCCGGTGAGGAAGCCCTCTGGCCCCGCCACGATCATCGCGCCCAGGGCATGGGCGCCCTGCACGTGGGAATTGTCGTAGACTTCGACGCGGCTTGGCGCTTCGCCCAATTCGAGGAATTCGGCCATCTCGCGCCAGGTGCGCGCCTTGGTGCCGCTTTCGGCCATGCGGCGTTCGAGCGCTTCGACCGCGTTGCGCTGGGCCTGCTCCATCAGGCGGCGGCGGTCGCCGCGCTGGGGGACCGAGATCTCCACCTTGCCGCCCGCCGCGCCGTGCAGCGCTTCGGCAAGGAGGTCCGCCTCGGGCAGATCGCGATCGAGCAGGATGAGGCGGGGCGGAGGCACTTCCTCGTAGAACTGGGCAAGGAAGCTGGTCATCACTTCCGCTTCCTCCAGCCCCTCGGTGTGGCCGGGGAAGAACGCGCGGTGGCCCCAGTTCTGCCCGCCGCGGATGAAGAACGCCTGAATACTGATCTGGCCGCCCTTGCTCGCCATCGCGAACACATCCGCATCGCCGACGCCTTCGGCGTTCACCGCCTGGCTGCCCTGGATGAAAGTGGCGGCGCGGAGGCGATCCCGCAGCATGGCCGCGCGCTCATAATCGAGCGTTTCGGCGGCCTCGGTCATCTGCGCTTCGATTTCCTTCTGCACCGCGCCCGATTTGCCGCCGAGGAAGTCCTTCGCCTGCCGCACGAGTTCGGCGTAATCGCCCTCGTTGATGCGGTCGACGCACGGGGCCGAGCAGCGCTTGATCTGATAAAGCAGGCAGGGCCGATCCCGGCGGGACATGAAGCCATCGTTGCAGCTGCGCAGCAGGAACAGCTTCTGCAGCGCGTTGATCGTGGTGTTGACCGATCCGGCGCTGGCGAAGGGGCCATAGTAATTGCCTTTGGCGCGGCGCGCGCCGCGGTGCTTGGTGATACGCGGGAAGGCGTGATCGGCGCGGAGCAGGATGAACGGGAACGATTTGTCGTCGCGCAGCAGCACGTTGTAGGGCGGGCGGTAGCGCTTGATCAGCTGCGCTTCGAGCAGCAGCGCCTCGGCCTCGGAATTGGTCGTCACGATGGTCATCGAGCGCGTCTGGCTGACCATGCGCTTCAGGCGCTGGGGCAGGCGATCGACTTGCGTGTAGTTGGCGACCCGGTTGCGCAACGCGCGCGCCTTGCCAACATAAAGCACATCGCCGCGCGCATCGTGCATCCGGTAGACGCCGGGCTTGGGCTTCAAGGTGGCGACGACTTCGCGGATCGCGGCAACGCCGCGCTCGATATCGGGCTGGTCGGAGCCGCGGACGGTGTAGGTCGCCTTGTCCTCGTTGAACCGCTCGGACGCTTGCGGAAGCAGTGGTGGTGGCTGCAGCGGTGGCTGCAACGATTCAGGCACTTGCGGGCCGGAATGCGTTTCTGTGGCAGGAGGAGGTGTGCGGCGCGCCATGGCAAGGCCGAGATAGTCGTTCAGGACCGGCTTGGGGAGGGGCGGAGGGCAGATATCCCCGCGTGCCGGAGCGCCAATAAGGGCAGTTCCTTAGAGGGCCGCGGCCAGCTCGTTAAACGAGCGGGGCGCAAGGGCGCGATCGATGAGTGCCCCCACCGCCCTTCCCCTGTTTCCCGGAGCGCGCCCGACCGGGCGCCGCGCGCTGCCGCGCCTGCGGCTGGGCATACCGGCGCAAGTGCTGTTGCTGAAGGGGCTCGACAATTGCCTGCTCGACGATCTTTCGCAGAGCGGCGCGCGGATGACGCTGGCGGGTTGGCCACCTTCGGTTGGCGCCGGGGTGGTGCTGACGGCCCAAGGGCTTGATGTGTTCGGCACTGTGGTCTGGGCCAGGGACGGTCGCTTCGGGATTGCTTTCGAGGAGCCGCTGCCGCTGCATACTGTGGTCAACTTGCGCCACTTCGCCGATGCCTATGCCGAACACGAAGCCGAACAGGCGCGCCGCAACGCGCGGATGTTTGTGCAAGGGCGACCTCGGCTGCGGCGCTTCGGCTGACGATCAGAACTGCTTGCGCAGTTCGATGGAAAACACGCGGCCTTCCGGATTGAGGTAGCCGCGCTGGTAGCGCAGCGGTGTCGCGCCGGTCTGGTCGGTCACCTTCTGGACCGCATCGAACAGATTGTTCACCCCGATTGCCACGCGTGTACCTTTGAAGAACGGTGCGCGGCTGACGAGCTTGGGCATCCGGCCGAGATCGATGAATCCGCGCAAGTTGAACGTGGCGAGATCACCGAAATCCAGCCTGCTGGCGCCGGGCACGCTCCCTCCATTGACCTGGGCGCCGTCGACATGGGTGCTGGCGGCATAAGTGCCCGAAATGCGCAGGCCGAAGCCGCGATAGAACCCACCGCCTTCCAGCGTCGCGCTACGCCGGGCGATGCCCGCGCCGGAGAGCGCATCGCCATCGAGCAGATCGAGCACGCGCCCGCCGGGGACGATCCGCGCGGTTTCGTCGAGTTCCTGCGTATAGGCGAGCGAGAGGTTCCAGTGGCCGCGTCCGTCACCGCCGAAGCCGCCCCTGCCTCCACCGCCGCCGCTACCGCCACCGCCAGCACTGCCAGCGCCGGGGCGGGCGCCACCGGGGCCACCGCCCGGTCTGCCGCCGCCGCGCATGCCTGCGAACGCGCCGCGCCGGGCGTTGGGATCGGCCTTGCCGAACGCGCCGCCGAAATTGAGGCTGGCGCGCAGGCGCGAGCCAGTGGTTTCGGCAAACGTCACCGCGCGCTCATCCACGCTGACGATCCGCCCGCTGGCATCGCGGGTGACGCGGCCGGGGAAGGCAGCCTCGACATCGGGGGTGAGCAGCGGGAAAGCGTTGGTGGTACCCTGCGAACGGTTGCGGAAGTATTCGAGCAGCAGCGCGGATTCCTTGCCGATCGGCAGGTCCCAGTTGGCCGATAGCTTGATATCGCGCTGGCGTTCCTTCTTGAGCGCCGGATTGCCGCCGGTGATGACGGTCGCGAGCACGGTTTCACCCCGCGTGAAATCATACAGCGCGACGCCGGTTGTGACAGTGGCCGGCGCGCCGAGATCGGACAGGCCGGGCGCCTTTTCGCTGGCGATGTAGTTGGCGGCGAAGGTCAGCTTCGGGGTGATGCCCCAGGTCAGGCCCGCGCCCCATGCAGTGAGGTCGCCGAAATCGGACACATGATGCGCCTCGGCATTGAGATTGAGCGCAATGTCGCCGAGCGCGGCGCCGAAGCCCTCGCGGCGGCTGGTGACGGGCAGATCGAGGCTGAAGCCGGCCTCCGCATCGCCGCGCTTGAGATCGGCCGGGGTGCCGAGCTGGCGCGAATCCGCCGATTGCAGCCCAGCCCAAGCGAAACCGGCCTTGAGCGTGAGCGCGGTCTGCCCGCCGGGTAGCCGCAACGGGGAGCCGGTGAAAGTGGCCAGCGTGGTCGCGCTGTTCGATTTGCTGCGCGCGATGCCTTGCGGCGCGGGCAGGATCGCATCGGCGGGCAAAGTGCCGGTGGGAGAGAGCGCGCCCTGATCGACCAGCGTTTGCAGGCCCGAAAGATCCGCGCGCGCGTCGATCCTGGTGGTGGTGGCGACATGGGTGCCGTCCGCCGTCCACGCGAGCTGCCACGCGCCGAGCGGCAGATTGAGCGTGGTCCCGGCGGAGACGGTATCGGCCACGGTGCGGCTGGCGAGCGGGGCAGGGAGCAGGGTGGTGCGCTGGGTGAGGCTGCCGTCTGGCGCGGCGAGGACAACCGAGTTGAGCCCGTTGAGGCTGCGGTTGTCGTTGCGCTGAACGAGCCCGTTCAGTGTCAGCGACGCGCCCGTGCCGAGCGACTTCGCCCAGGTGCCGTTGACGACCGCGCTCCTCGCATCGGCAAGGAGCGTCCGGTAATCGCCCGCGCGGGGATCGGTGGGCACCATGCCGCTGCCCGCCGCGGCTGGCTGGACAATGCCCCGCTCGGCCTCGGTCAGCGGCGTACGGCGCTCCAGCGAGCCGGTGAGATTGAGGCGGCTGCCTTTCTCGATCCGGGTAAGCGTCATTTCCTCGCTCAGATCGCTGAAGCCGCCTGCGCCGGGGAGCTTGGCCTCGGTTTCGCTACCGAAGCTGCGGAAACTGTCCTTGAGGATGAAGTTGACCACGCGCTGGTCCGGCCGGAAGCCATACTTGAGCGCGACTTCCTCGGGAAGCACTTCGACGCGGCGGATCGCCTCGGGCGGGATCGAGCGGATTTCGCGGAAGCTGGCGATGCGCAGGCCGTTGAGCAGGACTGACGGCGCGCCGTCACCGCGTCCGCGACCGGTTCCCGTCTGCGGGGCAAGCGCGGCGAGCAGCGACTGGAGCGAGCCAGCGCCATACGCGGCGATATCGTCCTCGGTGAGGGTGACGATCGGCGGGGCGGCGGTTTCGACTTCGCCGCGGATGCGGGTGGCGACGACGACGATATCGCCTTCGGGATCAGTCGAATCAGGCGCAGCGCTGGATTCTGCCTGGGGTTGAGACGCGGTTTGCGGCTCTGTGGCAGCCAGCGCGGGGGCCGGCAGCGGCGTTAGCACGAGTGCCAGTGCCAGTGCTGGTACGGGGGCGGGTTGCGGCAGGGCCATTGCTCGGTATCCCATTGGCGGGCCGGACATTTCTGCCTGGCACAAGGTTGCTGCCCCCGCCTCGCTCCTAGGTTGAGGCCATGGCCCGCGACAATGACCCTTTCGTATCATTTTGTCGCAGCGCAGCAATTGGCTTGGGCTTTCCTTTTCCCAACCAACTCGCTATGCGCCCGGCCACAGGGCGCGTTTAGGCGCCCGCATTGCGTGCGTTTACCCCAAGCGAAAAGGCAGACGACCTCGCTTATGGCGAAAGAAGAACTTCTCGAGATGCGCGGCCAGGTGGTCGAACTGCTGCCCAACGCGATGTTTCGCGTGAAGCTGGAGAACGAACACGAAATCCTGGGCCATACCGCCGGCAAGATGCGCAAGAACCGCATCCGCGTGCTGGTGGGCGACGAGGTTCTGGTCGAACTGACGCCTTACGATCTGACCAAAGGGCGCATCACCTACCGGTTCATGCCCGGCCGTTCGGGCCCCGGCGGGTCGTGATGGCCGCTTCTGAATGAGCGGCGCGCAGGCTGCCATTCGCTCGCAAACCGCTTCAGACACGGAAGGGCCGGAGCTGGTCCTCGCTTCGGCGAGCCCGCGCCGCCGCGAACTGCTTGCCCGGCTCGGCATCGCCGCGCCGCGCGTGTTGGCCTCCGATATCGACGAAAGCCCGCTGCGCGGCGAATTGCCGCGCGATCATGCCGTGCGCCTCGCGGCAGCCAAGGCCCGTGCGGCGGCACTGCTCGCGCCGGGCTCCCTGATTCTGGCCGGCGATACCGTAGTCGGCGTGGGGCGCCGCATCCTGCCCAAGGCCGAGGACGAGGCGACTGCAAGGGCTTGCCTCGCGCTGCTTTCGGGCCGCCGCCACCGCGTGTTTTCCGCAGTCGCCGTGCTTTCTGCTGATGGCGCGCTGCGCGAGGCGCTGAGCGAGACCATCGTGCGCTTCAAGCAGCTCGAACCCACCGAGATCGAGGCCTACATCGCCGGTGGAGAATGGCATGGGAAGGCCGGCGGCTATGCCATCCAGGGCAGCGCCGAGGGCTTTTGCGCGTGGCTGGCGGGCAGCCATTCGGGCGTCGTCGGTCTGCCGCTGTATGAAACGCGCCGGCTGCTGCGCGCGGCGGGGCTGAAGATCGCCTGATATGCGCGAATGGCTGATCGAGACCGGCATCGGCGAGGAGCGAGCGGCTCTCGTCGAAGACGGCGACATTCTTGCTGCGCGCGTGCTGTGGGACGAACCGTGGCGTGCGGGGGCAATCGCCGAGGCGCGTCTCGCCAGCCGGATTCCGGGCACGCGCCGCGCCGTTGTGATCCTCCCGGACGGCTGCGAGGCGCTGGGCGAGGGCTTCGATCCGGCGCTGACCGAGGGGCGACCCGTGATGGTGCGCGTGACACGCTCGGCCATAGCCGAGAGAGGGCGCACCAAGCTGCCGCAAGTGCGCCCTGCCGGGCCGGGAGAGGTGCAGCACCCAGCCCCATCGCTGCTGGAAGAATTGTCGCACGGGCCTTGCCCTGTGCGCCCTGTCGCGGTGCATGGGCGCGAATTTTCCGCTGCGGGATGGGACGACCTCATTAGCGAGGCGCTTTCGGGCGAGATGGCCTTCGCCGGCGGCAACTTGGTCATCAGCCCGACGCCCGCGATGACCCTGGTTGATATCGACGGGCCGCCACCGCTGCCCGCCCTCGCGCTGGCGGCGGTTCCAGCGATTGCCACCGCGCTGATGCGCTTCGATCTGGGCGGCTCGGTGGGGATCGATTTTCCTTCACTTGCGGAAAAGGCGCAGCGTCGCGCGGTTGACGAGGCGCTGGCGGCTGCGCTCTGCGATAGCGGGTGGCAGGGCGAGCGGACCGGGATGAACGGTTTCGGCTTCGTGCAGCTGGTGTCGCGGCTGGAGCGGCCATCGCTGATCGCTCGTTTTGCCCGCCAGCCCGCTGCCGCTGCCGCGCGCCGTCTGTTGCGCGCGGCCGAACGCGTGGCAGAGCCCGGCACGCTGCTGCTGACCGCGCACCCTGCTGTGCGCCGGGCAATGCGCCCCGAATGGGAGGCCGAACTTGCCCGCCGCACCGGTCGGCGGCTTCAGTGGAACGAGGATGCAGGGCTTGTGCTCACCGCCGCCTTCGCGCAGGCAATTCAGCCATGAGCACCCCCATCCCCCCCTCGCACATCGCTGGCCGCCGTTGCCCGATCTGCCGCAAGCCGCGCAGTGCGGAACATGCGCCGTTCTGTTCGACG
>CANCET010000132.1 GCA_947375105.1 Sphingomonadaceae bacterium | reverse complement strand
GCCCCGCGTGCCTCCGCATCCTCGACGATCCCGAGCGCAGCGCGGTCCTTGACCGACGCACCCGGGTTGGCGAATTCGCACTTGCCATAGATTTCCGCGCCTGCGGCCTCGCTTGGTCCCTTGAGCAGGACAAGCGGCGTGTTGCCGATCAGCGAAAGAGTATCGGGCAGCAAGGCCGGCGACGGGGCGGTTTTGGTCATGGCCGGACAGGTAATGCGCCGCCGCGCTCGCCGCAATGCAATTGCGCTTGCAGGCGCGCAAGCGTGGCTGCGGTGCCGCTACTCCCGCCCTGCGCGGATCGCCCCGCCTGCCGCGAACGGCGCAATCGCCAGCGCCGCAAGGCTCGAAGCCGCCAGCAGCAGCAGCCCGCCCTCCCCGCCCGGCTGGAGCGAACCTGCACCGAAGATCAGCAGCGGCACTGTCAGCGGGATCGCCAGCAACCCGCCCAGCGCTGCGCCCGCGCGCAGCCCGGCCGTCAGCGCGGCGATGGTCACGCCAATCGCCGCCAGCCCCGGTGTACCCAGCAGCAGGCCGACTTCGACCGTCCACAGCTGCGCGCCATCAAGATTGAGCAGCCCCGCCGAAAGCGGTGCCGCCAGCATCAGCGGCACACCAAAGCTCAGCCAGTGCGCCACGATGCGCAGCGCGATCACGCCTTCCTCGGCAATCCCGCGCAGCGCCCATTGGTCGAAGAACCCGGCCTCAAGATCGGGCTCCACCAGCCGATCAAGCGGCAGGATCGCCGCGAGCAGCGCCGCCACCCAGATCACGCCCGCGCCGGTCCGCGCCAGCAGCCGCGCATCGGGGCCGACCGCGAAGGGATAGAGCATCGCGACGGCAAGGAAAAACAGCAGCGGCAGCAGCGCCCCGCCCCGCCCCGGCGCGCCCATCAGCAGCAGCGTCAGATCGCGCCGGAAGATCGTCCACAGCGCGCTCACGGCAGATGCTCCAGCAGCGAAAGCATGCGCAAGCTCTGCAATTGCAGCGGCTGGTGCGAGGCAATCACCGCAATGCCGCCCAAGGCGCGGTGCGCCTCGATCGCGGCCTGCGTGCTGGCCCCCCAGTGCGTATCAAGACCGTTGAGCGGCTCATCGAGCAGCCAGATCCGCGCCCCGCTGGCGGCAAGGCGGGCGAGCGCAGCGCGCTTGCGCTGGCCGGTGGAGAGGTAACGCACCGGCACATCGAGCAGGTCTTCAAGGCCAAAGTCGGCGCGTGCCTCGTCTCCACCCGATTGCCCGGCCCGATCGATCTGCCGCCAGAACGCGAGCGCTTCGCCAAGTGGCTGGTGCGGATCGAGCGCAGGGCGTTCGTCCGCCAGCGCGCGGGTGCCGTCATGCTCGACATGGCCGTTATAGGGCCGCAGCAGCCCCGCCAGAATGCGCATCAGGCTGGACTTGCCGATGCCGTTGGGCCCGGCCAGTTGCAGCACATCGCCCTGGTGCAGTTCGAAGCCGAGCCCCCGGAACAGGAGCCGGTCGCCGCGCCGGCAGGCAAGATCATAGGCAGCAAGACGGGCAGGTTGCATCGCCCCACGCGATAGGGGAAACACGCCGCACTGCCAAGGAGACCCTGCATGGCGATTGCCCAGTTGACCGAGACCGAACGCACAGCCGCGCTTGCCGCCCTCCCCGCATGGACTCTGCGCGAAGACGGCCTCGCGATCACCCGCACCTTCCGCTTCGCCGATTTCGCCGAAGCTTTCGGCTTCATGGCACGCGTGGCGATCCTTGCTGAAAAGGCCGATCACCACCCGGAGTGGTTCAACGTCTACAATCGCGTCGAAATCACGCTGACCACCCACGACGCGGGCGGTCTGAGCCAGCGCGATGTGGCGCTGGCGCGGGCGATCGACGGGTTCGGGGGCTAACCCCCCAGCGGCCGGCCCTGCCCGCTGACCTGCTTGCGCAGGCCGCCCGGCATCCAGCGCGCCGCAAAGGCGAGGCGGCTGGCGGTCTTGCCCACCAGCGTGTGCAGCTTCTTGCCGTGCACCGCCGCCCATGCCGCTTCGGCCACGGCGCTGACCGGCGTGATTTCCAGCCCGGCGGCATGCACCTGGCTGCGGATGTCCTGATTGGACTGGCGGTTGGGCGCGATTTCAAGCAGCGGGGTTTCGATGAAGCCGGGCATCAGGTCGCGCACGATGATGCCGTCATCCTTCCACTCGGCATCGAGCGATTCGGTGATCGAGCGCACGCCGAACTTGGTCGCGGAATAGATCGAGCCGCCAGGCACGCCATAGATCCCCGCCGCGCTGGCGGTGTTGAGCAGGCACGAGCCCGGCCCCGCCGCCTTGAGCCACGGATAGGCCGCCTGCGCACCCCAGATCACGCCCTTGAGGTTGATATCGAGCGTGCGCTCCACTTCCTCGGTGCTCACGTCGATGATCCGCCCGCCGATGGGAATACCCGCGTTGTTGAACACGACATCGATGCGCCCGCCCGCAGCTTCGGCGCAGGCGGCCAGCGCCGCGTCCCATGCGGCGCGGTCGCGCACGTCCAGTTTATGCTGCGAACTGAAGCCGGCGGGGATCAGCGCAGCGGTGCCAGCCATCCCGTCTTCGTTGATGTCGGCGATCCCGACGAACCAGCCTTCACGGCCAAAGCGCTGCGCCACCGCGCGCCCGATGCCCGAGGCGCCCCCGGTGATGAAGATCGTTTTCTGCGCCACAACCAACACCCTTGTCTGTTATTGTTGGCGGCCAGACTACAGCGCCGGATTGTTATAGCAATGCCACGTGAAGATTGCCGTCGCGCCCCGGTGCGGGCGCCAATCTTCGGCCATGGCGCGAGCCGCCTTCTCGTCCGGGCGCTCGGACAGACCGAGCAGCTTGGCCATGCCGGCCTGCACCGCCAGATCGCCCGCCGGCCAGATATCGGGCCGTCCCTCGGCAAACAGCAGGTAGATTTCCGCCGACCAGCGCCCGATGCCCTTGATCTTGGTGAGCTGGGCAATCGCCGCCTCGTCGTCCTCGGGCAGCGAGTGGAGATCGAGTTCGCCCGTCACCACCAGTTCGCACAAGCTGCGCGCATAACCCTGCTTCTGGCGCGAGAGGCCGCAGGCGCGCAGGGCATCGAAATCAGCTCCGAGCAGATCATGCGGCGGCATGTCGTCGCCCAGCAGCGCCTCCAGCTTGCCCCACACCGATGCGGCGGCGGCCACGCTGACCTGCTGGCCGACGATGGTGCGCAGCAGCGTGGCATAGCCGCGCGGGCGGATCCGCGGCTCGGGATAGCCGACGCGGGCGACGGCCTCCGCAATCTGCGGGCTCCTCGCGCCGACATGATCGAGCCCTTCGGCAATCTGGCTGGCGGTGAGGCCCATGAGTTACAGCTTTCCTTTTAAGGCCATGATGCAGCGCAGCACCTTGCCAAAACGCCCCTTGCGCGATAGCAGCCCCGGGCAATTGGGGCCAGAGAGCGCGGACCCTTCAACATGCGCGCTCTCAACAGGAGACTTGATCGATGCCGAAGCTTGTCGTGGTGAACCGCTCGGGTGAAGAATCCACTGTCGAAGCCGCTGCCGGCCTGTCGGTGATGGAAGCAATCCGCGACAACGGCTTCGACGAACTCCTTGCGCTGTGCGGCGGCTGCTGCTCGTGCGCCACCTGCCACATCTTCGTCGACCCCGCCTTCGCCGACAAGCTGCCGAAGATGAGCGAAGACGAGAACGACCTGCTGGAAAGCTCGGACCACCGTGGCGAGACGTCGCGCCTGTCCTGCCAGATCCAGCTGACCGCCGATCTCGACGGTCTCAAGGTCACGATCGCCCCCGAAGACTGAGTGGCAGCGCGCTGCGGCGCGCATCCACCATCGAACGCATGAACGCCTCGCCGCGGCAACGCGCGCGGGGCGTTTTGCTGTGCGCGCGATTCGCGTGGTGCGGGGCCATCGCGCCTGCGGCAAATGGCGCGCTTGATGCCAACGCGGGCCGCCGCGTGCGCCTTGTCCGGTGGCTTAACGCGGCCTGAACCCGCCCTCCCACAGGCCACGATTCGCCGCTCCAAATGGGCGGCCCGTCACCGCTATCTGCAGATGAATATCCGATGTGGCAATTATGCTGCGTCGCCAAAATGCAACAGCAAAAAATGTCATAAGGTGCTAAAACGAAAACATAAAACTGTCATATTTTCACCTTAGCGGCCGCAGCATTCCAAAGGTTCATGAGGGAGTTTAATATGCGCCTTGCCACTCTGCTGCTCGCCACCACGGCCTTCGCCGCCGCTAACAGCCCCGCGTTCGCGGCGGCTGAACCGCAGGCCGCACCCGCCGCCGCCGAAGCCGATGCCGCTGCCCCTGCCGAGACCGGCGACGGCGATGCCATCGTCGTCTACGGCACCGGCAAGACCCGGCAGGTCCAGGAACTTTCGGGCGCGGATCTCGCCATCCAGGCCGCCGGCACCAGCCCCTTGCGCGCCATCGCCAAGCTGCCTTCGGTCAACTTCCAGTCGGCCGATGCGTTCGGGGCCTATGAATGGTCCACCCGCATCACCCTGCGCGGGTTCAACCAGAACCAGCTGGGCTTCAATCTCGATGGCATCCCGCTCGGCGATATGTCGTATGGCAATTACAACGGCCTCCACATCAGCCGCGCGATCTCGCCCGAGAACATTGGCAGCACCGTCGTCAGCCAGGGTTCGGGCGCAATCGACACGCAATCGACCAACAATCTCGGCGGCACGCTGAGCTTCACTTCGATCGACCCGAAGGACGCGCTCGGCATCGACGCCAGCGGCACGTATGGTTCGAACAACACCTGGCGCGGGTTCCTGCGCGGCGGGATCGGCACGCGTGATGGTGCGCGCGCCTTCGCCTCGGTGGTCTATGCCACCACCGACAAGTGGAAGGGCGATGGCAAGCAGCGCCAGCTCAACGTGAACGCCAAGGGCGTGGTGCCGATCGGTTCGGTCACGCTCGACGGTACGTTCAGCTATTCGGACCGCGCCGAGCAGGACTATCAGGACCTCAGCCTCGGCCAGATCAATCGGCTGGGCTATGATTGGGACAACTTCGGCCCCGGCCAGTATGCGCTTGCCGTTCAGGTGGCCGATATTGCCGCCAATCGCGGCGATAGCGGCACCGTGCCGCTCAATCCGGCGGCAGGCACGGTATATCCCGGCAAGATCCAGACCGTCGACGATGCCTACTACGACGCATCGGGCCTGCGCCGCGATACGCTCGCATCCGTCGGGCTGACCGCCGAACTGGCCCCGCGCGTCACCTTCAAGACCCGCGCCTATTATCACCACAACGAAGGCCAGGGCACTTGGGGCACGCCTTATGTCAACAGCCCGACCGGCGTGCCGATGGCGCTGCGCACCACCGAGTACAAGATCAAGCGGGGCGGCATTTTCACCAGCCTGAACGCCGATCTGGGGATGAACAACATCACCATCGGCGGCTGGTTCGAAGACAACGACTTCAATCAGGCCCGCCGCTTCTATGCCTATGCCAGCCGCACCAATCCGGGGCGCGATCACCTGAAATTCCAGCATGATCCGTTCTTCACCCAGTGGGATATCGATTTCAGCACAAAGACGTATCAGTACTATGTGATGGACGAGGTCAAGCTGGGCGATGCCAAGATCAGCCTCGGCTGGAAGGGCTTCCAGGTTGAAAACCGCGCCACGCCGATCGTGGCCGGCGGCCGCACGGCCGGCTCGCTTTCGACCCGCGACTGGTTTCAGCCGCATGCGGGTGTGACGTACCGCATCACGCCTGCGGTCGAGGCCTTCGCCGGCTTCACGCAAGTGACGCGCGCCTTCGCTTCGGCCACCACGGCCGGGCCGTTCTCCTCCAGCCAGGCCGGGTTCGATGCGATCAAGCCGTTCCTCAAGCCCGAACAGTCGGACACCTACGAGGCTGGCCTGCGCTACAACAGCGGCATCTTCCACGGCGTGCTGGCAGGCTATCTCGTCAACTTCCGCAACCGCCTGCTGGCGATCCCGACTTCGGTGGGCATCGTGGGCGCGGCCAATGCGCTGCAAAACGTGGGCGGCGTGCGTTCGGCGGGGATCGAGGCGAGCGGCGAGCTGCGCTTCGGGCACGGCGTGTCGGCGCTGGTTTCCTACAGCTACAACGACAACACCTACCGCGACGACGTCATCATCCGCACCAAGGATGCGCAAGGCGCCGATGTGGTCACCACCATCCCGACTGCCGGGAAGACGGTGACCGACAGCCCCAAGCACCTTGTGCACGGCGAGGTTTCGTACGATCAGGGGCCGCTCTATGGCCGCATCGGGGTTGATTACATGTCGAAGCGCTACTTCACCTACACCAATGACCAGTCGGTCCCGGGCCGCGCGCTGGTCGATGCGGCAGTGGGCTATCGCTTCGATCTGGGCATGAGGAAGCCGGTGGAACTTCAGATCAACGCGACCAACCTGTTTGACAAGAAGTATGTCGCCACGATCGGTTCGAACGGCTTCGGTAACAGCGGCGATAACCAGACGCTGCTCGCCGGTGCTCCGCGCCAGATCTTCGCAAGCGTAAAGGTAGGCTTCTGATGATGCGGCGCGCGCTTCCTCTTGCTGCCGCTCTGTTCGCAGCATCGCTGGCTGGGGAAGCGCGCGCCGCTCCCGTCCTGCTGATTTCCATCGACGGGCTGCGGCCCGGCGATGTGCAGGATGCCGAGGCGCGCGGTCTCAAGGTGCCAAACCTCAGGCGCTTCCTCGCCGAAGGCACGTATGCCACCGGCGTCGTCGGCGTGTTGCCCACGCTCACGTATCCCAGCCACACCACGCTGATCACCGGCGTTTCGCCTGCAAAGCACGGCATCGTCAACAACCAGAGCTTCGATCCGCTGCAGATCAATCGCGGCGGCTGGTTCTGGTATGCGGCGGACGTCAAGGCGCGCACGCTGTGGGACGCGGCGCACGATGCCGGGCTCACCACCGCCAATGTCCACTGGCCAGTTTCGGTCGCGGCGAAGAACGTCACTTGGAACTTGCCGCAGATCTGGATCACCGGGCATCCCGACGACCGCAAGCTGGTCGAGGCGCTGTCGACACCCGGGCTGACGGGTGAACTCGAACAGGCGGCGGCCATGCCTTATGCGGACGGCAAGGCGGAAGACCTCCCCGCCGACGTGAACCGCGCGCGCTTCGGCGTCGAGCTGATCGCGAAGCACCACCCCGGCTTCATGACCATGTACCTCGCCGCGCTGGACCACGCCGAGCACGAGACGGGGCCGGGTTCGGCGGAATCAAAAGCAACGTTGGAACGGCTCGACGGACTGGTCGGCGACCTCGTCGCCGCCGAAATGAAGGCGCATCCCGATGCGGTCATCGCGCTTGTCAGCGACCACGGCTTTGCCAACGTCGACACGGTGGTCAACCTGTACCGCCCGTTCATCGATGCCGGCCTCGTCACGCTCGGGCAGGACGGCAAGATCGCCAGCGCCGATGCGACGCCGTGGGGCTCGGGCGGCTCGTTCGCGATCCGCCTCGCACGGCCCGATGATGCGGCGCTCAAGGCCAAGGTGAAAGCGCTGCTCGACAAGCTCGCCGCCGATCCCGCCACACGGATTGATCGCGTGATCGATGCCGCGGAAACGGCGGCCGAAGGCGGCAATCCGGACGCAACCTTCTATGTCAGCCTCAAGCTCGGCGCGTTGGCAGGGCCGTTCGTGAACGGCACACTGCCGCTTACATTCCCCGCGCCGATCAAGGGGATGCACGGGTATTTTCCGGCCGCGCCGGAAATGCGCTCCACCTTCATGGTCATGGGCAAGGGCATCGCCAAGGCGCATGCGCTGGGCGAGATCGACATGCGCGCCATCGCCCCGACACTGGCGAAAGCGATGGGCGGCAAAATGCCCGAGGCGGAGAAGCCGGCGCTCGAACTCGCGCAGTAGGGCTACCAGCCCCGGCTGCCGGGTCCGCCCTTGAAGGGCCCGGCAACCTTGCTGGTGATCCAGCCGCCATAGAATTCGCCGGGCTGCGGGAGCACCGTTTCGCCGTCCACGCTGCACCGGTCAAACGGTGCGGCATAGAATGCGATGTGGTCCTTGAGCGCGAGGAACCCGCGCGTGGGATTGGGGTAGCTCCAGCCGACATGCGGGAGGACCCCGCCCTCTACCACCACGTCCCAATAGACTGCTGCGCCCTTCCATTCGCACAGCGACGAGCCGCTGGCGCGCCGCAGCACGCCCGGCGCAAGATCGTCCGGGTGGATGTAGTAGCTCGGCGGGTGGCTGGTTTCGAGCGTCTGCACGCTGCGCCGGGTATCGGCGATGATCCTCCCGCGATGCTCGATCACCACATGCGCGGTGCAGAGCCGCGCGGCAGCAGGGCGGGGATAATCCCAGACGCTTTCCTGACCGGGCAGGACCGGATCAGGTTTGGGCCACATCAGAGCCCCACACTCGGCAACCTGAGCCCAGCCGTCTCCGGCAGGCCGCTCATCAAGTTGAGGCTTTGCACCGCAGCGCCGCTGGCACCCTTGCCCAGATTGTCGAGCAGCGCGACCAGCCGCGCCTGCGTGCCATCCTTGCTGCCGAAAACGTAAAGATCGAGACCATCGCGCGGCGCATCCGAACGGCGCACCAGCAGTTCATCGGGCACGCCTTGATGCACACGCACCAGCGGACTGCCTGCATAGAACGCCGCCAGCGCATCGCGCAGGGCATCGGGCGAGCCGGCACCGGGGATGGCCGCGAGCGGCACCGGCACTTCCACCACCATGCCGCGATGCGCCGCGATCACGGAAGGCGCGAAGATCGGCGCGTGGGCGAGGCCAGCATGGGCCTGCATCTCGGTCACATGCTTGTGCCCGAGGCCCAGACCATAGGCGCGAAAGGCAATATCCGTGTCGTCCTCGAACCGCGCGATCAGCGCCTTTCCGCCGCCCGAATAGCCCGAGACCGCGTTGACCGTGTAAGGCCAGTCTGCCGGCAGCAACCCGGCCCGCAGCAGTGGTACGAGCAGCCCGAGGAAGCCGGTGGGATAGCAGCCGGGATTGGAGACCCGCTTCGCCGCGGCCACCGCCTCATGCCCGGTCATCTCGGGAAAGCCATAGGTCCAGCCGGGTGCAGTGCGGTGCGCAGTCGAGGCATCGATCACGCGCGTGCGGTCATTGGCGATCAGCGAAACCGCCTCGCGCGCGGCATCATCCGGCAGGCACAGGATGGCGACATCAGCCGCGTTCAGCGCCTCGGCGCGGGCTTTGGCGTCCTTGCGCTCGGCATCGCTCAGCGCAATCAGGCTGAACTCGCTCCGTCCGGCCAGCCGATCGGCGATTTCGAGGCCCGTGGTGCCCGCCGCGCCGTCGATGAAGACCTGAGTGGTCACGGCTCCAGCGCCGTCAGCGGCAGATAGCCGACGAGGCCC
>CANCET010000131.1 GCA_947375105.1 Sphingomonadaceae bacterium | reverse complement strand
TGGCGATGCAGGGCATTCACTTCATGAAGGAAGTGCCGTGGAAGCGGCTCTATCTGCATGGGCTGGTGCGCGCCGCTGATGGGCAGAAGATGTCCAAGTCCAAGGGCAATGTGGTCGATCCGTTGCTGCTGATCGACAAGTACGGCGCGGATGCGCTGCGCTTTTTCATGTGCGCCATGGAAAGCCAGGGCCGCGACGTGAAGATGGATGAGCGCCGGGTTGAGGGCTATCGCAACTTCGCGACCAAGCTGTGGAACGCCGCGCGCTTCTGCATGGCCAACGGGATCACCGGCAGCACGTCGGTGGCCGCGCCCGCCGCGACCAGCGCGGTCAATCGCTGGATCATCGGCGAAGTGGTCGAAACCGTCGCCGCGCTGGATCAGGCGATGGCGGACTTACGCTTCGATGCCGCCGCAAACACGGTCTACCACTTCGTGTGGGACCAGTTCTGCGACTGGTACATCGAGCTCATCAAGGGCGCGTTCGACGACGAGACCCGCGCCGTCGCCGGCTGGGTGCTCGATCAGATTCTGGTGATGCTCCACCCCTTCATGCCCTTCGTGACCGAAGAGCTGTGGCACGCGCTGGGCGAACGGTCCGCCGAACTGATCGTGGCCGAGTGGCCGAAACCCACGGCGGCGGTTGATCCGGCGGCAAAGGCCGAAGTCGAATGGCTGATCGCGCTCGTTTCCAACTTGCGCGGCGCCAAGAACGAACTGGGCATCGCACCCGGCGCGCGGCTGGACGCCTATCTGCCCGAGCCCAGCGCCAGCACGCGCGCAGTGATCGAAGGCAACCCGGCAGTGATCGAGCGGCTCGCCCGCCTCAGCGCGATCCATTTCGCCCCGGCCCCGGCAGGCGCGGCGATGCAGATCGGCGCAGGAGACGCGAACCTGATCGTGCCCCTCGAAGGCGTGATCGACATCGCTGCCGAGAAAGCCCGCCTCGAAAAGGCGCTCGCCGCCTCGCAGAAGGAGGCCAAGGCGCTCGAAGGCCGCCTCTCCAACCCGGCCTTTGCCGAAAAGGCCAAGCCCGAAGCGGTCGAGAAGGCGCGCGCCGACCATGCGCACCACAGCGCCGAGGCGCTGCGGCTGGCGGCTGCGCTGGAGCGGCTGGGTTGAGCCTCACCCTCGCCACCACTACCCCCGGCGAGCCGGAGATCTTCCCTTCGCTGCAGGGCGAAGGCCCTTCGGCGGGGCGGCCTTGCGTGTTCCTGCGCCTTTCGCGCTGCAACCTTGCCTGCCACTGGTGCGATACGGCCTATACTTGGCGCTTCACCGGCGATATCCGCCCGCACCGCGACGACCTGACATTCGAGCGGATCGAGAACCAGATCACGCTCGATGTGCGCGAGGTGTGCATGCGCATTCTGGCGCTGCGGCCCACCCGGCTTGTGATTACCGGCGGTGAACCGCTGCTGCAGGCCCCGGCGCTTGGCCGTCTGATCCCGATGCTAAAGGAAGCGGTTCCCGCGCTGGAAGTCGAGATCGAGACCAACGGCAGCGTGCCCCCGCCCCATGCGATTACCCAGCTGGTCGATCAGTTCAACGTGAGTCCCAAGCTTTCGCATTCGGGCAACGCAGCGAACCTCGCGCTCGTTCCTGAACTGCTGCGCGATTGGGCTGCCAGCCCCAAGGCCTGGTTCAAGTTCGTGATCGCGAGCGAGGACGATCTTGGCGAAGTTGCCGAGCTTCAGGCGCTCTATCGGATTCCGGCAGAACGGCTGTTCGTGATGCCTGAAGGCACCGACAGCGAAACCCTGCGCGAACGCTCAAAATGGCTGGCCAGCGCCGCGCTCACCCATGGGTGGCGCTTTACCGACCGGCTGCACATTCACCTTTACGGGGACACGCGCGGCACCTGATCAGAACGGGATATCGTCGTCCAGATCATCGCCGAAGCCGCCGCCGCTGCCGCCCGGCGCACCGCCGCCGCCCTGATTCCAGCCGCCGCCAGACGAAGCGCCGCCCGAGCGGCCACCGCCGCCTGACGAGCCGCCTTCGTTCCAGCCGCCACCGCCAGAGCGCTGCCCGCCGCCACTGCCGCCGCCCATACCGCCGCCGCCACCCTGGGCACCATCGAGCATGGTGAGCACGCCGCCCACGCCGCCGACCGAAACTTCGGTGGTGTAGCGGTCATTTCCGCTCTGGTCCTGCCACTTGCGGGTGCGCAGCTGGCCTTCGATGTAGACCTTGCTGCCCTTCTTCAGGAAGCGCTCGGCCACGCCGACAAGGCCGTCCGACTGGAGCACGACGCTATGCCACTCGGTGCGCTCCTTGCGCTCACCCGTGGCCTTGTCCTTCCACGTTTCGGACGTGGCGATGCGCAGGTTGGCGATACGCCCACCGTTCTGGAA
Organism: Sphingomonadaceae bacterium; assembly: GCA_947375105.1. GTDB lineage: Bacteria > Pseudomonadota > Alphaproteobacteria > Sphingomonadales > Sphingomonadaceae > Novosphingobium. The sequence continues at coordinate 6,987 of CANCET010000131.1, read as the reverse complement.
GCTCTTCACTTCGGGATCAGCGCCCAGATTCCCGACAATGATGACCTTGTTGACGCTGCCTGCCATTGATTCGCGATCCTGTACCGTGTGAGCCCGAGGATTAGCCCGTGGGGCGGATCAGAGCGAGTCCGGCAGCAGCCTTTCCCACAGCATCACCCCAGCCCGGCGGCCACCGCGATCCAGTAAGTCAGGCCCGCCGCAACATAGGCAAGGCCGAACAGGTAAGCGAGCATGAAGGCGGGCCATGTCCACCCGTTGGTCTCGCGCCGGGTGACCGCGATGGTCGACATGCACTGCGGCGCGAAGACGAACCACGCAAGGAACGCGAGCGCGGTGGCGAGGCTCCAGTGCGATTTCAATTGTGCGCCCAATGCCTGCCCCTGCGCCGCATCATCGCTGGCCCCCACCGCATAGGTCGTGGCAAGCGCGCTCACCGCAACCTCGCGCGCGGCCATCGCAGGGATCAGCGCCAGCGCGATATCGCGGTTGAAGCCGATCGGTTCGATCACCACGGCAAGGCCATTGGCAATATGGCCCGCAACCGAGGCATTGACCTGATCCTGCGGGTTCTCCGCGCGCGGCAGATTGAGCAGCAGCCACAGCACGATCGTCACGCTCAGGATCATCGTGCCCGCGCGGCGCAGGAACACATAGGCGCGCTGCCACAGCCCGAGCGCGAGGTCCTTCACGGTGGGGAGCTGATACTTGGGCATTTCCATGATGAAGCCGGAAGCTGCGCCCTTGGTGACGGTGCGCCGGAGGAGCAGCGCCGCGCCCATCGCGCCAAGCACGCCGAGCACATAGAGCCCGAACAATACGAGGCCCTGCTGGCCGACGCCGGGCAGCACCTGCCGATCGGGAATGAAGGCGGCGATAATCACGGTGTAAACCGGCAAGCGCGCCGAACAAGTCATCAAGGGCGCGATGAGGATCGTGGTCAGCCGGTCCTTGGGATCGGTGATGCTGCGTGTCGCCATGATACCCGGCACCGCGCAGGCGAAACTGGAGAGCAGCGGAATGAAGCTGCGGCCCGAGAGGCCCACGCCGGCCATCGCGCGGTCCATCAGGAACGCGGCGCGGGCCATGTAGCCGGTCGCCTCCATCGTCAGGATGAAGAAGAACAGGATCAGGATCTGCGGCAGGAACACCACGACCGAGCCGACGCCTGCGATCACGCCATCGGTGAGAAAATCGCGCAGGAGCGAAGCCGGGAGCGCGCTGCGCACCATTTCACCCAGCCCGCCGGCCCCGGCGTCAAGCGCATCTTGCAAGGGCTTGGCCCAGCTGAACACCGCCTGGAACACCACGAACAGCAGCGCCAGCAGCACGGGCGGGCCGAGCCACGGGTGAAGGAACAACCGGTCCAGCTGCGCATGGATGCGGTGCTGGGCGGTCTCCGAAAGGATCGCTCCGTGCGCGATCTGGCGCGCCAGCATGCGCCGCTCCGGGCCGGTGACATGCGGCCGGTGGGCGGGCGCTTCATCCGCCGCAGCATCGCGCAGCGCGGCAACCGCCGCCGTCAATTCCGCAAGGCCGCGCCGCCGCACGGCGACCGTGGGGAATACCGGCACGCCCAGTGCCGCAGCGAGCGCGGCGGCATCGATGACGAGCCCGTCGCGCTCGGCCAGATCGATCATGTTGAGCGCGACGATCACCGGCCGCCCCAGTTCAATGATCTCCTGCGCGAACACGAGGTGCTGCTCGAGGTTCGATGCGTCGAGGACGATCACCAGCACGTCGGGCTGTGCTTGCCCGGCCATGCGCCCGAAAATCACGTCGCGGGTCACTTCCTCGTCAGGGCTCGATGGGTTCAGGCTGTAGGAACCGGGCAGATCGACCAGTTCGACGGGCTCGCCGCTGGGCAGCAGCATGCGGCCCGATTTGCGCTCGACCGTCACGCCCGGATAATTCGCGATCTTCTGCCGCGCGCCGGTTAGCGCGTTGAACAGCGCGCTCTTGCCGGCGTTGGGATTGCCCACCAGCGCGGCAACGAGGGTATGCCGGGTCATGCCGCCGCCACCGTCAACGGTTCGACCTGCATCGCGCGCGCGTGGACGCGGCGCAGCGCCACGGTCATCCGGCCGATCTCGATGGCGATGGGATCGCGCGCGAGGAACACGCCGCGATAGGCGAGCCGCACTTCGGCCCCTTCCTCGATCCCCAGCGCGCGCAGCCGCTGCGCTTCTTCGGGGACGAGCGCATCCCAATCAGCGGATACGATTCGCGCCAGCGTGCCAAGAGGGAGTTCATCGAGAGTCACCCCCGGAGCGCTGCCACAGCGACCGGGCCATTGCAAGTCATTCGCAATAAGTTGTGGTTGTCTGTTTTGGCCTGGCCGAAACAGGGCGGCACCGGCCCGCTCCCCCGCGTGAGCGGAGAAACTCAGCGGGCGGGATAGCGAAGCCGGCCAAGCAGCCGCGTCACGCTGAAGGTTTCATCCTTCGGCTTCACGAAGCGAGCCTTGGCCTTTTCGAACCGCATGATGCCATCGATCCGCCGGGCAAGGAAGGCGCGGGTCTCCTCGCGGTCCTCGCTCTTGTCCTCGGCCAGAACCGCCAGCGTCGCGGCATAGATCGAGCCGAGGATCGCGCGCTTGGTATAGTGGTTGTAATCGGTGGCGGTATCGCCTGCGAGCCGCCACATCGCATCCGCGCTGCGCCAGGCGAGCTTCGTAGCAGCCGGGATGTTCCAAGGCTTGGCCATCTCGATCAACGCGCCGCGCAGCGCTTCTTCGCGGCCCGCAATCTGGTCGAGGCGGAACGTGACGAGCGCGGTAATCCGTTCGCGAATCTTCATCGCGGCGAGATGCTCGGCAGGCAGTGCCTCGGCCATCGCGCGGTCGATGCTGCCCGTCCACGCGGTGATCATCGCCATCGCCGCAGATTGCCCCGCCTCGCCCTGGAAGGCGAAACGCGCGGCGGCCGCGTCAACTCCGGTAATCGCCGCAGCCTCGTGCACGGCGGCCTCGGTCCATCCGTCGAAGGCAGCCGCTTCAGCGATGTGCGGCGCGAGGGAGAGACGCAGGTCCTCCAGCGACAGGTCAGCGGTAGCAGTGTCGATCATGGTGGTGGCCTCCGATCAGAACGAGGGGCCGTAGGTCTTCTTCTGACCCGCGCCGCTGCCCTTTGCCGCGCTGGCAATCTCACCCGCCACGGGGCTGTCCTTGCCATCGAGCATTGCGTAATCGCGGGCCGAGCGGCCCGAGTTGTCCGGCCGGTCCGGATTGGCGCCAGCCTTCAGCAGCACGCGCACCATCGCCAGATCGCGACGGTGGACCGCGGTGATCAGCGGCGTCTCGCCCGTGTTGTTGGGCTCGTCCACCTTCGCGCCGGACGTGATCAGGTAGTCCACGCCTTCGAGGAAGCTGAGGTTCGCTGCGAGCACCAGCGGCGTGGTGCCCCGGGCATCGCGCGCGTTGACGTTTGCACCATGCGAGACGAGGAATTGCATCCACGTGAGGTCGCGCCGCGCCGTGACGATATGCAGCCCGCTTTCGCCCGTGCTGACATCGCGCGTGTTGACGATCTGCGACCCAGGCTCGTTGAGCGCGTCGGTCACCTTCTGGCCGTCCTTCTTGCGCACGGCCTCGAGGAACTTGTAGCTTTCGGAAAACTGCGCATGCGCAGGCACCGCCACGCCCAGTCCCGTGATCAGCACAGCCGCGGCAAGGCCCGCCCACAAGCGGCCTGCAATCCCGATGCCGTACTTCATCCTGTCTGCCCCGTCCTGTTTGATCCGGTGCGCGCCTTGCCCACCTTGTGACAGAGTCGCCACTTGCAAGCGGCTGGTTAGCAGAGCATGAACCGCCGCGCCATGTATCCCAAAAGACCAATTCGCTTCTGCCTCGCGCTTTTCAGCGCAGCATCGCTTGCCATGCTCTCCGCGTGCAGTGGCGGTGCTTCCAACGAGCCGCCACCGCTGCAAGGCGCGGCGATCGGCGGTGACTTCACGCTGGTAGACAAGACCGGCAAGACCGTGCGCGCAGCCGATTTCACGGGCCGCTACACCGCGCTCTACTTCGGCTACACGTTCTGCCCCGATGTCTGCCCGCTCGATGTGCAGATCCTGATGCAGGGCTACCACCTCTTCGCCAAAGCGCACCCCGATCTTGCCCCCAAGGTCGCGCCGTTGTTCATCACGATCGACCCGGCGCGCGATACGCCGGCGGCCGTTGGCCAGTTCGCCGCGCATTTCGGCAAGGAACTGACCGGCCTGACCGGCACCGACGCGCAGATCGCGCAAGTCGCCAAATCCTATGCGGTGTTCTACAAGAAGGGCGAAGGCACGGCTCCCAACGCCTATCTCATGGATCACAGCCGAGCCGCCTACCTGATGGGGCCGGATGGCAAGCCGATCGCGCTGCTACCGGTCGACAAGGATGCAAACGCGGTGGCGGACGAACTCGCCAAGTGGGTGCATTGAGGCGCTGATGCCCGGCACCACGCCCGCTTCCGGCCGCTTCTGGGACAAGCCGATCGATGCGCTGACCCGCGACGAGTGGGAGGCGCTGTGCGACGGCTGCGGCAAGTGCTGCCTGCACAAGCTGGAAGACGAGGACACCGGCGCGGTTCACCACACCAATGTCGCCTGCCGCCTGCTCGATCTCTCGACCGGGCAGTGTGCCGATTATCGCCACCGCAAGGCGATGGTGCCCGATTGCCTGCGCCTTACGCCCAGGCTGGTGCGCGATGTGCCGTGGCTTCCCGCGACATGCGCCTATCGCCTGCGGGCTGACGGCAATCCCCTGCCAGAGTGGCATTATCTTGAATGCGGGGACCGTGAGGCAGTGCGCCGCGCGGGTCACTCGGTGATCGGCAGAGCAGTCAGCGAAGTGCTCGCCGGTCCGCTCGAAGACCATATCGTGCCGGACGACTACATGTCCGCAGGCAAGCGGTGATATCCTTGCCGCGCCTGCTGGCGCGCGGACGCAAGGCCGCCCAGACGCCGGTGATGAAGCCGATCCCGGCACGCACGCTGGCTGTCGGCGATCAGGAACTGCCAGTGGTGGTCCGCCGCCTGCGCACCGCGCGCCGCATCACCCTGCGCCTCGCCCCCGACGGCAGCGAGGCACGCATCTCGATGCCTGAATGGGGGCGCACCGCCGACGCGCTCAAGTTTGCTGAACAACGCCGCGACTGGCTTGCGGCCCAGCTCGCGCGCATTCCGCCAGCCGTGCGGATCGAGCCCGGCTGCATGGTGACGTTTCGCGGCGAAACACTGCGCCTCGAATGGCGAGAGGGCGCTCCGCGCCGCCCCGCGCGCGATGGCGACGCGCTGGTGCTTGGCGGCCCGGTCGAAGGACTGGAAGGCCGCGTGCGCCGCTGGCTCGAAGCGGAGGCGCTGCGGCTCTCTGGCGCGGATCTCGCGCATTATTGCGCCCGCGCGGGCCAGCCAGTGCCCAGGCTTGCGCTTTCCAGCGCGCGTCGGCGCTGGGGCAGCTGCAGCAGCCAGGGTGTCATCCGCATCAACTGGCGGCTTGTGATGGCGCCCGATTTCGTCCGGCGCTCGGTGGTCGCGCACGAAGTGGCGCATATGGCGCATTTCGATCATAGCCCCGCATTCCACGCCCACCTCGCCGCGCTTTACGAAGAGCCGATCGAAGGGGCCAACCGCTGGCTGAAGGCGGAAGGGCGGTCGCTCTACCACCTCTTCGGCTAATCCCACCTCTTCGGCAAATCGTTGCACCAAGGCTGGCGCACCGCCCCGCCAAACACTATCTAGGCCGCGATGAAAGAGTTTTTCCGCAACGTCGCCCCAGTGCGCGCCCTCAAGGACCTGTGGCAGATCCTCGGCGCGCCAAGCGAGTTTCGCCTGCGCTCGCTGGCGCTCGCGATGCTTGTCACGGGCGGCATCTTTTCGGTGATGTGGCAGCAGGGCGGCCGCGGCCTGCCCCGCCCGCCCGAGGTCATCTATTTCGAAAGCTGGCGCGCTGATCGCAGCGACGCGGAAATCATCGCCGGCAATATCGCGGCGACGAAGAAGGCCCGGGCCGAGGCAGCCGAAGAGCAGGCCCGCGCCGAAGACGTACGCAAGATGTACAAGGCGGTCGGTGCCGCCACCGGGCTCGACACCGAAGCGATGGACCGCCAGGCCAAGGTCGAGCGCGAAGCCGCCGACCGTGCGACGCAGGCCCGCAACAAGGCGCTGCTCGACCGCCTCGTCGAAAAGCCTGCGACAAAGGCGCCCTGAAACGCATGGCGTTCAGCGATGCCGACTGGCTTGGAGCCGCCGCCGCACTGGCAGCGCGCGGGCGCCCGCTGAGCCAGCCCAACCCTGCCGTCGGCGCGTTGATCGTCAAGGAGGGCCGCGTGATCGGGCGCGGCTGGACGCAGGCCGGTGGCCGCCCGCATGCGGAGGCCGAGGCGCTGGCCCAGGCTGGTGAGGACGCGCGCGGCGCGACCGCCTACGTGACACTCGAACCCTGCGCCCACGCCAGCCCGCGCGGTCCGTCCTGCGCCCACAGCCTGCGCGAGGCAGGCCTCGCCCGTGTGGTAATCGGCTGCGAAGATCCCGATCCGCGCACGGCCGGTTCCGGCGCGGCGCTGCTGCGCGCCGCCGGGATCGCGGCAGAGCTGCTCCCCTCCCCCGCTGCCACGCGCTCGCTTGAAGGCTATCTCACCCGCGCCCAGCTCGGCCGCCCGCACACCACGCTCAAGCTCGCCACATCGCTCGATGGCTGCATCGCCCTGACCGATGGCACCAGCCAGTGGATCACCGGCCCTGAAGCGCGCGCCCACGGCCATGCGATGCGCGCGCGCATGGACGCCATCCTCGTCGGCGGTGAAACCCTGCGCACCGATACACCCCGGCTCGACGTCCGCCTCCCCGGGCTCGAAGCGCGCAGTCCCGCGCGCTGGGTGCTGACGCGCGGCGATGCGCCCGCAGGCTGGCAGGCACTGTCCGATCCCGCCGACGGCACCTTCGGCGATGCGCAGTATGTCCTCATCGAAGGCGGCTCGGGCGCAGCTGCCGCGTTTCTCGAGAACG
>CANCET010000130.1 GCA_947375105.1 Sphingomonadaceae bacterium | reverse complement strand
AGAGGTGAAAGTGGTGCGCAACGATGCGATGTCGGCCGCAGAAGCCATCGCCACCGGCGCGCAGGGCTTCCTCATTTCGCCCGGCCCCTGCACCCCTAACGAAGCGGGGATCAGCCTCGATCTCGTCGGCGCGGCGGCGGATGCGGGCGTGCCCTTGCTCGGAGTTTGCCTCGGCCACCAGTCGATCGGCCAGTATTTCGGCGGGCAGGTCGTGCGCGGAGGGCTGATGCACGGGAAGACCTCACCCGTCACCCACGATGGCTCTGGGCTGTTCGCCGGCCTCCCCTCGCCTTTCACTGCCACACGCTACCACAGCCTCGTGGTGGAGAACGTGCCCGAAGCGCTCGTCATCAACGCCACCTCTGATGATGGCCACGCGATGGGCTTCCGCCATGTCTCGCTGCCGATCCACGGCGTGCAGTTCCACCCCGAATCCATCGCGACCGAACACGGCCACGCGCTTCTCGCCAACTTCCTCATGATGTGCGGCATCACCGCCAAGCTGCCCACGCACCTCGCTGCATGACCAAGCTTCCCGAAGTCACCGCAGCACCGCTGGATGAAGCGGAGGCCGAGGCCGCCTTCGCCGCGATTCTCGATGGCACGGTGCCGGACGAGAGCATCCCCCCCTTCCTCGTCGCACTGGCCGAACGCGGCGAAACGGCTTCCGAAATCGCCGGCGCCGCCCGCGCGATGCGCGTCCGCATGATCCCGGTCAGCGCGCCCGCGGGTGCCATCGACGTCTGCGGCACGGGCGGCGATGGCCACCACACGCTCAATGTCTCCACCGCCGTCAGCCTGGTCGTCGCGGCTTGCGGCGTGCCCGTGGCCAAGCACGGCAACCGCGCCGCCAGCAGCAAGGCAGGCGCTGCGGATACCCTCGAAGCTCTCGGCCTCAACCTTGATCGCGCCGCCGAAACTGCCGAACTCACCCTCGGCGATCTCGGCATCTGCTTCCTGTTCGCCGCGCGCCACCACCCAGCGATGGGCCGTATCATGCCGATCCGCAAAGCCATCGGCCGCCGCACGATCTTCAACCTGATGGGTCCGCTCGCCAACCCGGCGGGTGTGCGCCGCCAGCTCGTCGGCATCGCGCGCCCCGCCTATGTGCCGATCTACGCCGAGGCGATCCGCCGGCTCGGCACCGATCACAGTCTTGTTGTGTCGGGAGACGAAGGGCTCGATGAACTCAGCCTCGCAGGCGGCAACGAACTTGCCGAAGTGAAGGACGGTGCCGTCCTCATGCGGCGAATCACCCCTGCCGACGCCGGCCTGCCCCTCGCCCCCGTCGACGCCCTGCGCGGCGGCGACCCGGCCTACAACGCCGCCGCCCTGCGCGCGCTCCTCCTGGGCGAACCCGGCCCCTACCGCGATGCTGTCCTGTTCAGCTCCGCCGCTGCACTGATGGTCGCAGGCGAAGCGTCAGATTGGCACGAGGGCGTCGAGGAAGCCGCCGAAGCCATCGACAAGGGGCTTGCCAACGCGCTGCTCAACTGCTGGATCGCTGCCCTCAAATGACCGACACGCTCACCAAGATCTGCGACACCAAGCGCGAGGAAGTCGCCGCCCGCAAGGCCGCGTCCACCATCGCCGATCTCGCCGCGCGTGCTGCGGCGCAGACCGCCCCGCGCGGATTCGAAGCCGCCTTGCGTGCCCGCGCCGAAACCGGTTTCGCCCTCATCGCCGAAATCAAGAAGGCGAGCCCTTCCAAGGGCCTGATCCGCGCCGATTTCGATCCCCCGGCCCATGCCCGCGCCTATGAAGCGGGCGGCGCGACCTGCTTGTCGATCCTGACGGACGCACCTTATTTCCAGGGACACGAGGACTACCTCGTCGCCGCGCGCGCCGCCTGCACGCTGCCAGTGCTGCGCAAGGACTTCATGGTCGATCCGTGGCAATGCGCCGAAGCCCGCGCCATCGGGGCCGACGCGATCCTGATCATCGTCGCCGCGCTGGATGATGGCCAGATGGCCGAAATCGAAGCTGCCGCGCGCGAACACGGCATGGACGTCCTCGTCGAAGTCCACAACGAGGCCGAAATGGAGCGCGCCGCGCGCCTCCAGTCGCGCCTGATCGGCGTCAACAACCGGGACCTCAAGCGCTTCGTCACGGATCTCGGCACCACCGCGCGGCTTGCCCCACTGGCGCCGGAAGGCGCGTTCCTCGTCGCCGAAAGCGGCATCGGCGGGCACGCGGATGTGCGCACGCTGGCACAGGCCGGTGCAAAGGCCTTCCTCGTCGGCGAAAGCCTGATGCGCCACGCCGATATCACTGCGGCGACCCACGCGCTGCTGAATGACTGAGATCAAGAACGCGCGGGCGCTCAAGCTGTTTTTCGACGGCGGCTGCCGCCCCAATCCCGGCGTGATGGAAACCGCCGTTGCCGCGCGCGGGCAGGTCTGGCTCCGGCCCGCCATCGGCCAAGGCACCAATGATCAGGCCGAATGGCAGGCCCTGCTCGATGCGCTCGATGTCGCGCGCGAACTCGGCGCGGCAGACATCGTGCTGCTGGGCGATTCCGCTCTGGTCGTCGCGCAGGCCAGCGGCACGCTGAAGCCCCGCGCCGCCTTCGCCCCCATCCACATGCGCTATCTGGAAAAGGCCGCAAGCTTCACCCGCATCCGCATCCGCCGGATCAAGCGCGCGCAGAACCTAGCCGGAATCGCTCTTGCCAAGGCATGGCCCCGATGACGACGCGCTTGAAAACGTTGGGCCTGATCGGCGGCATGAGCTGGGAAAGCTCCGCCGAATACTATCGTATCATCAATCAGGGTGTGCGTGATCGGCTGGGGCCGACCGCTTCGGCGCGGCTGGTTCTGTGGTCCTTTGACTTTTCAGAGATCGCGGCGCTCCAAGCTGCCGGCGATTGGGATGAGATCGACCGGCAAATGGTCGACGCCGCCAGCCGCCTCGAAGCGGCAGGGGCAGACCTGCTGGTGATCTGCACCAATTCCGTGCACAAGTCGGCGCCCGCCATCGAGGCCGCGAGCACGTTGCCGCTGCTCCATATCGTCGATCCTTGCGCCAGGGCACTCAAGGCCGATGGGCATGCGAAAGTCGGCCTGCTCGGTACTGCCTTCACCATGGAACAGAGCTTCTACCGCGCCCGGTTGGAAGAGCAGCATGGCCTCGAAGTCCTGATCCCCGGCGACGAAGACCGGGCCGAGGTGCACCGCGTGATCTACGAAGAACTCGTCACAGGCCGGATCGAACCCGCCTCACGCGAAGCCTACCGCGCCGTCATCGCCCGCCTTGTCGAACGCGGCGCGACCGCCGTGATCCTCGGCTGCACGGAAATCATGCTGCTGGTGGGGCCCGACGATAGCCCGGTCCCGCTCTACGACACGACCCGTCTGCATGCCGAAGCTGCGGTGAAGGCTGCGCTGGCATAAGCGGGGCTTTTGATCGCCCGCGCTCTCTGGCATGAGCAGGGGCATGAACACGAACCTCACCGGTTTCCCGGCTGCCTTCGGCCGCTTCGCATGAGCGGCCTGACCCACCTCGATGCGCAAGGCCGCGCGCGTATGGTCGATGTTGGCGGCAAGGCCGAGACACAGCGCGTCGCCGTCGCGCTTGGTCGGATCCGCATGAACGCCGCCACGCTCGCCGCCTTGCGTGATGGCACCGCGCCGAAGGGCGATGTCCTCGCCGTCGCCCGGATTGCCGGGATCATGGCCGCCAAGCGCACGGCGGAGCTGATCCCGCTCTGCCATCCCCTCGCGCTCGATGCCGTCAGCGTCGAGTTCGCCTTTGTGGACGACGGCGTGGAAGCGCGCGCCACGGCCTCCCTTACCGGGCGGACCGGGGTCGAGATGGAAGCGCTCACCGCCGTCTCGGTCGCGCTGCTCACGGTCTACGACATGGCCAAGGCCATCGACAAAGCGATGGTGATCGAGGGCGTCCGCCTCATCGAAAAGCGCGGCGGCAAATCGGGCGACTGGCGCGCGCCATGACTGACGGGGCCCAGACACCGCCGCGACCCAGCCCGCCCCTCACGCTGGATGACGCGCAGCGCCGCCTGATGGCGCTCGCACCCATTCTTCCCATCGAGCACCGGGCAACGGCGGACTGCCTGAGCTATTACCTCGCCGAGCCGCTCACCGCGCTGCGCACGCAGCCCGCGGCCGACGTCTCGGCGATGGACGGCTATGCCCTGCGCGCTGCCGATCTGCCCGGCCCGTGGCGCGTGATCGGCGAAAGCGCCGCCGGCCGCCCCTTTGCGGGCCATGTCGGCGCGGGCGAAGCGGCGCGCATCAGCACCGGCGCGCTCGTCCCGGCCGGCGCGGACATGGTCCTCATCCAGGAAGACGCATCGCGCAGCGGCGACACACTCACCCTCACCGGGACGCCGCCCGAGCCGCCTGCTCGCCACATCCGCCCCGCTGGCATGGATTTTCGCACCGGCGACGTGCTGATGGGGCCGGGAACCAAGATCGGCGCGGCCCAGATCGCGCTGGCGCTCACCGCCGGGCATGCGCACTTGCCCGTCCGCCGCTCGCTCCAGCTTGCCGTTATCGATGGCGGCGATGAACTCGCCGCGCCGGGTGCAGACCTCGCCGCGCACCAGCTCCCCGCCAGCAATAGCGCAATGCTCGCCGCGCTCGCCGCCCACCCTGCCGTGCGGATCACGCGCATCGGCCCAGTGCCGGACCGGCTTGATGCACTGATGGCCGCGTTCGAGGCTGCCCGCGGCGCAGACGTCATCGTCACCAGCGGCGGCGCGTCCGTCGGCGATCACGATCTCGTCCGCCCAGCGCTCTCGGAGCTGGGCGCGGAACTCGCCTTCTGGCGCGTGGCGATCAAGCCCGGCAAGCCGCTCCTAGTCGCGCGGCGCGGGCATCAGGTGATCCTCGGACTGCCCGGCAATCCCGCGGCCGCGTTCGTCACCGGCTTCCTGTTCCTGCTACCCCTCATCCGCGCCGCACTGGGCGCTGGCGAACCCATGCCGCGCCCGGTCCCGGCCCAGTTGAGCGAAGCCATGCCCGCCGGTGGCGGCCGCATGGAATTCCTGCGCGCAGTGTGGGATGCAGGGCACGTATCGCTCGACGGATTGCAGGACAGCGGCGCGCTGTCGTCGCTCGCCCGCGCCAATGCGCTGGTCGTCCGTCCGGCCCAAGCGCCCGAGACACCGGCGGGTCAGTTTGTTCCTGTATACCTGCTGTAAAGCCACGCATTTGCTTGACGCGTTCGATTTCGTTGCTTATTCGTTCCGCATTCGTTCACCAAATGGGAGTGCGCACGAATGCTCACGCGCAAGCAGCATGAACTGCTGACCTTCATCCAGACCCGCCTTGAAGCGACCGGCATCTCCCCCTCGTTCGAGGAAATGAAGGAAGCGCTCGATCTGAAGTCGAAGTCGGGCGTTCACCGCCTTATCTCGGCGCTGGAAGAACGCGGTTTCATTCGCCGGCTCCCCAATCGGGCGCGCGCGCTTGAAGTGATCCGCGAAAGCGATGCCGGCAGCGGCAAGACAGCGCAGCGCGCGGCGGCGAACGCCTCGTCCGCGCTCGCCCCGCTGCGCAGTGCCGCCCCGGCGCGCGAACCGGCCAACGATGTGATCGAGATCCCGCTCCACGGCCGCATTGCCGCAGGTGTCCCGATCGAGGCGATGGAGGGCACCTCGATGCTGCCCGTCCCCGCCGCTCTGCTCGGTTCGGGCGAACACTATGCGCTTGAAGTTTCGGGGGACTCGATGATGGAAGCCGGCATCCTCGACGGCGACTATGCTCTCGTCCGCCGCACCGACACCGCGCGTGACGGAGAGATCGTTGTCGCGCTGGTGCGCGGCGAGGAAGCGACGCTCAAGTACCTGCGACGCGAACGCGGCATGGTCCGTCTCGATCCCGCCAATGCGGCCTACGATCCGCAGTTCTACCAGCCGCACGAAGTGCAGGTTCAGGGCAAGCTTGCGGGCCTGCTCCGCCGGTATCACTGACTCGGCAGTCACTTGCTGGGCGCAGGGTCCGGCTCTCCGGTAGATGCCGGGGCCGGACCGGCCCGCCACTTGCGGGGCTGGTAAGGCGGCGGACGGCGGAACCAGCCATGTTCGCCTTGCGTGTCAGCCACCGTGCGCACACGGCCTGAAACGAGATCGATCGCCAGTCCGCCGGTCTGGCCCAGCAGCGTGCGGTCGGCCTTGAGCAGGCGCGGTTTGCAAGCGGATGGCAAGCGGCGGTCAGCCACCACGATGTCAGCTCGGGCGCAGGCGGCCGCCAGCACCGGGATTGCCACCAGATCCTTGCCCCGCGCCATCAGCAAATCGAACTTCCGCCCGCCCCGCACCAGCGAGATCGCGCAAAAGTCCTGATTGCACCGCGCCCCCTTCCAATCCTCCAGCGCCACCGCATCGCCGGTCATTCCGGCATTTTCCAGCAGCGCGGTGCGCGTATAGCTCTCCTCCCGCACTGCCCGCAGCACGAGCAGATCCGGACCCTCGCCAGTGATGCCCACGTGGTGTCCGTCGCCCGAAACCAGCACATCGGGTGTCCGCACCAAGAGCAGCGCCAGCACCCCCGCAGCAATCGGCGCGAAGCCCAAGAGCCGCACCCGCCCGCTCCACAGCGCCAGCCACAGCAGCCCTGCGAGGAACAGCGCGAACGTCCCAGCGCTCATCCCCGGCATCATCGTCACCGCACCGGGCTGCGCGGCCACCACATGCGCGAGCCACAGCAGCAGTTCGAGCGACTTGCCCACCGCCCACCACGCCGGCGCGCCCAGACCAAACAGATCGAGCGCCAGTGCCAGCGCGATCAGCGGCATCGTCAGCACCGTCGTAAGCGGAATCGCGATCACATTGGCTCCCGCCCCGTAAATGCCGGCGCGGTGGAAGTGGAACAGGCTGATCGGCATGAGGGACAATTCGATCACGAGCCCGGTCATCAGCAGCATCGCGAGATGCCGCCCCAGCCGTCCTAGCCGCCCTTCGTGGCTGTGCGAGAGAAACGCCTTGGCCGGCGCCGCTGTGCTGAAGGCCACGATGGCGATTACCGAGGCAAAGCTCATCTGGAAGCTGGGCCCCAGCACGGCCTCTGGCCAGAGCAGCATGACGATGAGCGCCGCCGTCGCCAACAGCCGCAGCGACAGCGGATCACGGCCGAGCGCCAGTGCCGCGAGGACGAGCAGCGATCCCGCCACCGAGCGCACGGTTGGCACTTCGGCCCCGGTCAGCACCGTGTAGAACAAGCCGACCCCTGCCCCCACACCGGCGGCGAGCAGCGGCAGGCGCACGCGCAGCGCAACAAACGGGATCAGCGCCAGCAGGCGGATCGTCAGGAAATAGGCGCCCGCGATAACCGCGCTCACGTGCAGGCCGCTGATCGAAAGCAAGTGTGTGAGGCCCGCATCGCGCATCGCGTCCTCGTCGGTCTCGGCAATCGCGCCGCGATCGCCACTGGCAAAGGCCGCCGCGATGGTACCGGGCGAACCGGACAGCTGCGAACGCACGTGATCGGCGAGGCGCTGCTGCCATTGCCTGAGCGACCAGCCCTCCTTGGCCGCAGCAGTGATCGTGACCGAACCGACCACATTGCCGGTCGCGGCAAGACCCTGGAACCACGCCGCGCGCGCAAAATCGTAGGAACCGGGGAGCATGGGCGGCGCAGGCGGCATCAGGCGCGCGCGCAGCCGCACCTCGGCACCTTCGACAAGACCGGGCTGATCGTTGTCCGCAGGCAGATTGAGCCGCACCTGCAATGGCTGCGGGTGCCCCGCGACCTCGGCCAGCAGCAGCAGCCGCACCCGGTCCCTTGCGCCCTCCACTTGCCGGTCGAGCACCCGGCCTTGCATCCATGCCACTTCGGCGCGGGCTATGCCGGGTTCGCCCACAAGCGCCGACTTCACCCAGATTGCCGTGCAACCCGCCGCCAGCATCAGCGCCATGCCGATGAGTGCGGCACGCAAGTGCCCCAGATCGCCCTCGGCATCGATCAGCAGACCGCCCGCCACCGCCGCACCGCACAACGTCAGCAGGCCGGCCCACTGCCAAGGCCCCGGCAGCACTGCCCAGCAAGCGATTCCAACGCCGAAGCCCACCGCAAGCCATGGTCCGCGTTCGAACGGACGGCTGCCAAGGAACCCCTCAATGGTGCGGTGCATGCTGGACAAGGCGGCGAGTTTGTCCCAGAGGCGTGTCCGCCGCGCCGCAGGTTCGCCGAGAGGTTGGGCCAAGGTTGGCGGCATGATCGGGATTAGGAAGGATAGCGCCCGCAATGGCAAGCGCCAGTGACACCGTTTCCGCAGGATCTGGCGCTGGGACTGCCGCTGAGAGTGCTGCCGTGCGCACGGGCGTGGTGACCCGGTTCGCCCCATCACCCACCGGCTACCTTCACATTGGCGGCGCGCGTACCGCGCTGTTCAACTGGCTTTTTGCGCGCCACCACGGCGGCACCTACCTGCTCCGCATCGAGGATACCGACCGCGCCCGCTCGACCGAGCCGGCGATCGATGCGATTTTCGATGGCCTCAACTGGCTGGGCCTCGGCGGTGACGAGGAGCCGGTGTTCCAGTTCGCACGTTCGGATCGGCATGCCGAAGTCGCGCACAAGCTGCTCGAGGCCGGGCACGCCTATCGCTGCTATCTGACGCAGGACGAACTCGCGGCCCGCCGCGCCGCCGCACAGGCTGAGCGCCGGCCCTTCCGCATCGAAAGCGAATGGCGCGACGCTGCTGCTGCAGCCTGGCCCGAAGGCCAGCCCTATGTGGTGCGCATCAAGGCCCCCCGCGAGGGCGCAACGACGATCGAGGACCTCGTGCAGGGCCCGATCACCGTCCAGAACGCGGAAATCGACGATTACGTTATCCTGCGCAGCGACGGCACGCCGACCTACATGCTGGCGGTGGTGGTCGACGATCACGACATGGGCGTGACCCACGTGATTCGCGGCGACGACCACATCAACAACGCGTTCCGCCAGCTGGTGGTGATCCGCGCGATGCAGGCCATCGAAGGATCCGGCTGGGACGATCCTGCCTATGCCCACATCCCGCTGATCCACGGCGCGGACGGCGCGAAGCTTTCCAAGCGCCACGGCGCGCTGGGCGTCGATGCCTATCGCGACGAGCTGGGGCTGCTGCCCGAGGCCGTGTTCAATTACCTGCTGCGGCTTGGCTGGGGGCACGGCGATGCCGAGATCATCAGCCGCGAAGAGGCGACAGCGTGGTTCGAGATCGGCGATGTGGGCAAGGGCGCAGCGCGCTTCGACCTCAAGAAGCTGCAGAACCTCAATGGCCACTACATCCGCGAGGCGGACGATGCGCGGCTTACCGGGCTCGTGGCGCACCGGGTCGGAGAGCTGGACGAGGCTGGCCTTGCCCTCCTCACGCTGGCGATGCCGGTGCTGAAAGTGCGCGCGGCAGACCTCAACGAACTGGCAATCGGCGCCCGCTTCCTTTTTGCGCAGCGGCCGTTGACGGTCGACGAGAAGGCTGCCGGATTG
>CANCET010000129.1 GCA_947375105.1 Sphingomonadaceae bacterium | reverse complement strand
TGGCATTGCGCGCGAGCACTGGCGGGTCTGACTGACCTTGGGCTTGACGCTATATTAACACCGATGTTAGTAGGACGCAGAACCTGATTCTGCGGAGACACCGTGTGAACGCCCTTACTGCCAACTTCGAAGCCGATACGTCCCAAGATGCTGGCCAGTATGCTGGTGGGCGCGATTTCCTGAGCCTGCCGCTCTATGACGAGCGGCGCCCGCACCTGAAGCTGCGTCCGGCCAAGGCGCTGCACCATTTTCGCGAGCTGCTGAAGGACAAGGAAAACACCGAGGAGGTGTTCCGCATCTTCGAGGCGCTGCCGTGGCGCGAATTGCGCAAGTCTGGCGAGCGGTTCCTGACTTCGGAACGGGGCATGGACGTGCGGGTGCGTGAGCCGTTCCTGCCTGCGATCCTCGATGACCATGCGGCGCTGCGCCGCATGCCCGAAGGCTCGCTCGCGCATGCCTATTGCGACTTCATGGAGCGCGAGGGGCTGACCGCGCAGGGGCTGGTCGATGAGTTCGACCGGTTCGCGGCAGACAAGCCCAAGTATACCGACCAGTTCCAGTGGTACATGAACCGCATGCGCGATGTGCATGATATGCTGCATGTTCTGACCGGCTATGGCCGCGATGCGCTGGGCGAGGCCTGCGTGCTGGCCTTCACTTACAGCCAGCAGCCGGCGCTGGCGCACTTGTTCATCGGCTACATGGCTGGGCTCAACATCGGCAAGCAGGTCAAGAGCAGCGCCCCGGTGCTGCGCGCGATCCGCGAGGCGCAAGGGCTGGGCAAGGCCTGCCCGCGCATTGCCGAGCTGGCGATCACCGATCTGCTGCCGATGCAGTTGGACGAAGTGCGCCGCAAGCTCAACATCACGCCGGCGATGCATTACCGCGCGGCGCATGCGGTTTGGAGTTCGATGGGGGTCGATCCCTACGATCTGCTGGGCAAGAAGGCGGCTTAGAAGAACCCCTCCGACCTGCCTTTGGCAGGTCACCTCCCCATTTGTGCTTCGCAAAAAGGGGGAGGAAGAATTAGGCGACCTCGCTTTGTCCTCCTCATTTTCCCGAAGGGCAAAATGGGGAGGTGGCAGCGCGAAGCGCTGACGGAGGGGTTCTTTTACCCTTCCATCCAATCGCGGAAGAAGGCCTCGTTGGCCTCACGCAGCTGGGCAATCTCAATAGCAAAGCCCGGGCCGCTGACGGCCGTTCCGCCGGTGGTGCCGATGCGCGTCATCGGGATGCCGGCGGCCTGGATCGTATCGGCCACCGCACTTGTCACGATGTAGCGGCCCTGATCTTCGCCGAACGCGGTGAAGTGATCGCCGATTTCCTCGAGCTTGCAGCCGATCCCGCTGGCCATTGCCATTTCGGCGAGGGCGACCAGCAGGCCGCCGTCCGACACGTCATGCACGGCGCTGACCTTGCCTTCGGCGATGAGCTTGCGGACAAATTCGCCGTGGGCGCGTTCAGCCGCAAGATCGACCGGCGGGGGTGCGCCAGCTTCCTGTCCATGGATTTCGCGCAGCCAGAGCGACTGGCCCAGATGACCGTTGCTGTGGCCAATCACGAAGATCGCCTCGCCCTCGGCCTTGAAGGCGATTTTCGCCATGGCTTCATGGTTTTCCATGAGGCCGACGCCGCCGATGGCAGGCGTGGGCAGGATGGCCGAGCCGCCGCCGGTGGCCTTGCTTTCGTTGTAGAGCGAGACGTTGCCCGAGACGATGGGGTAGTCGAGCGCGCGGCAGGCATCGCCCATGCCGCGCAGGGCCTCGACGATCTGGGCCATGATTTCGGGGCGCTGGGGGTTGGCGAAGTTGAGGCAATTGGTGATCGCGAGCGGGGTCGCGCCGACAGCCGAGATATTGCGGTAGGTTTCCGCCACCGCCTGCTTGCCGCCTTCGTAGGGGTCGGCGTAGCAATAGCGCGGGGTGCAATCGGTGCTCATGGCGAGCGCCTTGTGCGTACCGTGGAGGCGCACGACGGCCGCATCGCCGCCCGACTTCTGCAGCGTGTCACCGCCGACTTGCGAATCGTATTGCTCATAGATCCAGCGGCGGCTGGCAAGATCGGGGCAGCCGATGAGCTTCACCAGATCTGCGCCGAGATCGCTGCTGGCGGGGACATTGCCGAGCGGCTTCACCCCGGCCCACACCTTGTAATCCGCAAGGCTCATCGCCGGGCGGTCATAAAGCGGGGCGTCTTCGGCGAGAGGGCCGAGCGGAATGTTGCACACGGTCTCGCCCTTGAAGGTGAGCACCATGTGGCCGGTATCGGTCACTTCGCCGATCACTGCGAAATCGAGTTCCCACTTCTTGAAGATCGCTTCGGCCATGGCTTCCTTGCCGGGCTTCAGCACCATGAGCATGCGCTCCTGGCTTTCCGAGAGCATCATTTCGTAGGGCGTCATGCCCTCTTCGCGGCAGGGAACCTTGTCCATGTCGAGAATGATGCCGGCCTTGCCGTTGGTGGCCATTTCGACCGACGACGAGGTGAGGCCCGCCGCGCCCATGTCCTGGATGGCGACGATGGCGTCGGTTGCCATGAGTTCGAGGCAGGCCTCGATCAGGAGCTTTTCGGTGAAGGGATCGCCGACCTGCACGGTGGGGCGCTTGGCTTCCGAATCCTCGCCGAAATCCGCACTCGCCATGGTCGCGCCGTGGATGCCGTCACGCCCGGTCTTCGAGCCGACGTAGACGATCGGATTGCCGATGCCGGTGGCGGCGGAATAGAAGATCTTGTCCTGATCGGCCACGCCCACGGTCATCGCGTTGACGAGGATGTTGCCATCGTAGGCGGGGTGGAAATTGGTTTCGCCGCCGACGGTCGGCACGCCGACGCAGTTGCCATAGCCGCCGATGCCCGCGACGACGCCTTGCACGAGGTGCTTCATCTTGGGGTGATCGGGGCGGCCGAAGCGCAGCGCGTTCAGGTTGGCCACGGGGCGTGCGCCCATCGTGAACACATCGCGCAGGATGCCGCCCACGCCCGTCGCCGCGCCCTGATAGGGCTCGATGTAGGAGGGGTGGTTGTGGCTTTCCATCTTGAAGATCGCGGCGAGCCTGGTGCCATCGGGACCATCACCGATGTCGATCACGCCGGCGTTCTCGCCCGGCCCGCAGATTACCCAGGGCGCCTCGGTGGGCAGCTTCTTGAGATGGATGCGGCTCGATTTGTAGGAGCAGTGCTCCGACCACATGACCGAGAAGATGCCGAGCTCGACGAGGTTCGGCTCGCGCCCCAGCGCCTGGAGCACGCGGGCATATTCTTCCTCGGACAGCCCGTGGGCGGCGACGGTTTCAGCGGTGATCTCGGCCATGGATGCGCCCTTAGCGTTGCGGCGCGGGCATGGCGAGTCTCAAGAGGTGCCCTTTGCCCGGGTTGATTGCACGACGAGCGCGAGAAGCGCCAGGACGGTAAAGGCGAACAGGGCGAGCAGCGGCTGCGATGCGTTCACGTCGGTGGTGCGAGGGCCGAGCCAGTCGGTCATCTGGAAGGTCCCCATCATGCCCGCGAAGAAATAGAGCGCGAGATCGGAGCGCGGCCCGGCAGCACGGGTGCGCTTTGCGTAGAATGCCAGCGTGCCGAACGCGAGCAGCACTTCGAGCGCGTGTTCGGCGAGCGGATGGTTCCACAGGCCAAGGCCGAGCTTGGGCGGCGAGCCGGCGAGCGTCAGGTCCGGCGCGTGGACGATGTAGTCCGCCAGCCAGTGCGAGAGGACGCAGGCGAAGGCGATTCCCGCTGCTGCCCGGCTGCGGGTGAAGGCGAGGACGAGGCCGCCGAACAGCGCGCCGAATACCGCGGCGCCAAGCAGACTGTGGCTGTAGCGCATGTCGTAGAGATCGAGCCAGTTGCTCGCGGTGAAACCCGGCACCATGCGGTAGTGTTCGATATCCAGCAGCGCGAAACTGAAGAACGCGAAATCGAGTACCTGCACGGCCACGACGAGCACTGCGAGCGAAGGGGCCTTGCGCAAGGTGGCCGCGGCGAAGGCGGGGGCATAGTGGCCGATGAACATGGCGGGTTACCCGGCGAGGGCGCGCGCGGCGTAAGTCGCGGCGACGGCGGCGGTCATCGTGGCGAATGCGCCCCAGCACACGTCGATTGCGGTGACATAAGTCGGCCAGCGGGAGAGCGTGGCCTGATTGGTGAAATCGTAGGTCGCGTAGCACAGCGCGCCGAGCAGCGCGCCATTGAGCGCGGCCGCGCCGATACCGGAGGCAAGGCCGGGCCGGATCGCGAACCACACCATGCCGGCAAGATAGGCGACGTAGAAAATGCCGGCGGGCGCGAGGCGGAACGTGGGGGCGAGCAGGTCTCCCAAGGCCGGGCGATAGAGGTTTGGACCAGCCCAGCCGAGCCACAGCGCATCCAGACCCCCGAACACGATTGCTGCCACGACGTAGGCGATCACCAACTGCATTAACGCTCTCCCCTCCTCGAAGCTTGACCGGCTGGGCGCTGCCCGTCAATGCTTGTCCGTGATGGTAGACCAACCCGACATCGGCTCGCTGAACTTCGAGGAAGCCCTGAAAGCGCTGGAGGATATCGTCCGCCGGCTGGAAAGCGGCGAGGCGCCGCTCGACGAATCAATCGATCTCTATGCGCGGGGCGATGCGCTGCGCGCGCATTGCCAGAAGCGGCTCGATGCAGCGCAGGCGCGGATCGAGGCGATTGTGAGCGATGGGTCGGCCAGTGGTTCAGGCGGCGGTTCTGGACGGGCCGTCGGCACGAAGCCCTTTGACGATGCAGGTGTCGCATGAGCGCCATGCAGCGGTCCGATCCGTGGCAGGATCTCCTGCGCCCGGCGCTGAAGCGCATCGCGGAGGATATCGATTCCAGCTTCGATGCGCTGCTGCCGCTGGCGAATGACCCGCGCGACCGGCTGATCGAGGCGATGCGCTATGCCGCGATTGGCGGCGGCAAGCGGCTGCGCCCGCTGCTGGTGCTGGCGACGGCAAGCCTGTTTGGCGCGGACCGTTCGATGGCGATCCGGGTGGGCACGGCGATCGAGGCGATCCACGTCTATTCGCTGATCCACGACGATCTGCCGTGCATGGACAACGACGCGCTGCGCCATGGCAAGCCGACGCTGCACATTGCCTTCGACGAGGCGACGGCGGTCCTGGCGGGCGATGCGCTCCACGATTTCGCGTTCGAAGTGCTGTCCGATCCCAACCTTTCGGGCGATCCGTTCGTACGGATCGAACTGGTGCGCACGCTGGCACTGGCGAGCGGGATGAACGGTATGGCCGGCGGGCAGATGATGGACATCGCCGCCGAGACCGCCTCGTTCGATCTGGCCACCGTGACCCGGCTGCAGCAGCTCAAGACCGGGGCGCTGCTCAGCGCGGCGGTGGAAATGGGCGCGATCATCGGCCGCATTCCGGCCGAGGGGCGTTCGCACTTGCGCGGCTATGCCCGCGATATCGGGCTGGCCTTCCAGATCGCCGATGATCTTCTCGATGCCGAGGGTGATGAAGAAGCGGCGGGCAAGGCGCTGCGCAAGGACGAGAAGGCGGGCAAGGAAACCTTCCTCTCGCTGCTCGGGCCGGAGCGTGCGCGCGAGCAAGCGCAGATGCTGGTAGAGCAGGCGGTGCAGTTCCTTTCCTCCTATGGCGAGGAAGCGGATCTGCTGCGTGCGCTGGCATGGTTCATTGTCGAAAGGGACCGGTGAATGGGAGTGGGTGATTCGCAGGGGATCGGGCAAAGGATCGGGGTATACCCCGGCACGTTCGATCCGATTACGCTGGGACATCTCGATATCATCCGCCGGGGGGCAAAGCTGGTCGACCAGCTGATCATCGGCGTGACGACCAATCCTTCGAAGAACCCGATGTTCACGCCGCAAGAGCGCATGGAGATGGTCACGCGCGAAGTGGCGGCGCAAGGGATCGAGAACGTCACGGTGATGGGCTTCAACGCGCTGCTGATGAAGTTCGCTGAAAAGCAGGGCGCCAGCGTGATCGTCCGGGGCCTGCGCGCGGTCGCGGACTTCGAGTACGAATACCAGATGGCCGGCATGAACCAGCAGCTCAACGACGGCATCGAGACGGTGTTCCTGATGGCCGATGTCAGCCTGCAGCCCATAGCGTCCAAGCTCGTCAAGGAAATCGCGTTGTTCGGCGGGGATATACACCGCTTCGTGACCCCGCAGGTGCGTGACGAGGTGGTCGAGCGGGTGCAGCGGCTGGGCCAGCTCGGCGAATACTGAAACTGGCGACTTTGGGGCGATTTGTTCATTGCGGCGTCATCGCCGGGGGCCTATCCGCCGTGCATATGGCCGACGTGATCGCGGCCGCTGTGATTGGGATTTTGGTTTGATGGCTTCGCGTTTGTTCAACAGGGTTTCGCTCGGCCTCGCACTCGGCGCGGCGCTTCTTGCGCCGCTTGCGCCCGCTGCGGCGCAGCGTCCGCCGGAAAAGGACGTGGTCAAGCCGATCAAGGTCGATCCGATCCAGCACGCGCAGGGCCTCACCTATGCAGTCGATGCGGACCAGAGCCATGATCCGGACAACGTGCTGCTGCTCGATCTTTCGAACGGCGGACGCGTGGCGATCCGGCTGATGCCGGAATGGGCGCCGCACCACGTCGAGCGGATCAAGACGCTGACCAAGGAAGGCTTCTACAACGGGGTGATCTTCCACCGCGTGATCGATGGCTTCATGGCACAGACGGGCGATCCTACGGGCACAGGGCAGGGCGGATCGAAGCTGCCGGACCTTACCGCCGAATTCAACGACATCCCGCACCTTCGCGGCACGGTCTCGATGGCGCGGACCGACGAGCCGAACACAGCCAACAGCCAGTTCTTCATCGTGTTCTACCCGCGCTTCGCGCTCGATCACAAGTATACCAACTTTGGCCGGGTGATTGCGGGGATGGACATCGTCGACGCCATCGTCCGCGGCGAGCCGCCGAAGAACCCGACCAAGATCGTGCAGGCGAGCCTGGCTTCGGAAGGCAAGGCCCCGCCGCCGCCGCCGGCACCCGCTGCGCCGACGACGTTCACGGCCGACATGCTGAGCAAATCGCAGTCCAACTGAGGTTGGGGGCCGGAGGTCTTGCGCCCGTCGGCAAGGCCGCCCGCTCGCGCTGAGCTTGTCGAAGCACCCGCGCGCCGCTAGCGGCAATCCCCATGCGTGTTGACCTGTTTGATTTCGAGCTTCCGCCCGAGCGCATCGCGCTGCGGCCGGCGAGCCCCCGCGATTCCGCCAAGCTGCTGGGTGTGGGGGCGGAGGGGCCGTTTACCGACCGGATCGTGCGCGATCTGCCGCAGCTGCTGCGCGCGGGCGACGTGCTGGTGTTCAACGATACGCGGGTGATCCCGGCGCAGCTGGAAGGCGTGCTTGGCAATGCGCGGATCGGCGCGACCTTGCACAAGCGCATGGACCTGCGCCGCTGGCAGGCGTTTGTGCGCAACGGGCGGCGGCTCAAGCCGGGGAGCGTGATCGACTTCGGCGCGGGCGTGACCGCGGCCGCCGAGGAGCGCCACGCCGATGGCAGCTGGACCCTGGCGTTCGGCGGCGAGGAGCCGGTCGAGGTGCTGCTGGAGCGCGCCGGGCGCATGCCGCTACCGCCCTATATCGCGGGCAAGCGCCCCACCGACGAACGCGACCGGACGGACTACCAGACCATGTTCGCCGCCGAGGACGGCGCTGTGGCGGCACCGACGGCGGCGCTGCATTTCACGCCTGAACTGATGGCGGCGCTGGCCGGGGCTGGCATCGGCCATGAAACGCTGACGCTGCATGTGGGCGCGGGCACGTTCCTGCCGGTCAAGGCCGAGGACACCGCAGACCACGCCATGCACGCCGAGTGGGGCCGCATCGAGCCCGAGACGGCGGCGCGGCTGAATGCGGTGCGCGAGCGGGGCGGGCGGATCATCGCCGTCGGCACGACCAGCCTGCGGCTGCTCGAAAGCGCGGCGGACGAGCACCGCGTGATCCAGCCGTTTGCAGGCGACACCAGCATCTTCATCACGCCAGGTTACACGTTCCGCGCGATCGACGGGCTGATGACCAACTTCCACTTGCCCAAATCAACGCTGTTCATGCTGGTCAGCGCGCTGATGGGGCTGGAGCGGATGCAGGCGGCCTATGCTTATGCCATCGCCAACGAGTACCGCTTCTACAGCTATGGCGATTCGAGTTTGCTGCTGCCCTGAGCGCGGGTTGCTCTAGCGGGAGCTTACCCGCCTGTGCCCCCTCGTGCGATATCAGGCGATGATCAGCAGATCGGAGATGGTAAGCGCCGGGTGCGTTGTGGTGCCCAGCGTGGCGATCGCGACGGCGGCAGTGCCGCCCTGTCCATCAGCGTCGTAGGTCAGCACGCCGGTCGTGGTGTCGTAGACGATCCGATCCGATGCATCGTGCGCACTGGTCGCACCGGCGGCGGCATAAAATTCATCTGCCGAGAGCGCGCCGGTGTGGCCGATGCCCGTGAACACCGCAGCCGAGAGACTGATTACATCGCCTTGGGCGTGGCTGAAGTCGGTAAGCATGTCGAGGTTGGTAGCGGCAGCCGGCGCGGTGTTGAACATGAAGCTGTCCGCCCCGCTATTGCCGGTCAGCGTATCGTTGCCCGTGCCGCCGATCAGCGTGTCATTCCCCGACCCGCCAAGCAGCGTGTCATCGCCCGCGCCGCCCAGCAGCTTGTCAGCCCCGGCCAGACCCGAGAGGGTATCGTTTACGCTGGATCCGGTGAACAGATTATTGGCGGTCGTGCCGATGACCTCGATGGTGACATTTGCACCGTCGAGGAATTGATACTTCGCAGCAGAGAATGTGGCGGCGCCGGTGACGTGCAGGTTGCCGAAGCCGACAATTTGGAGGTTTGGGGCCAATGTCGCCACTTGCTTTGCCGTCATCGTGAAATTGGCAGCATAATCGGTCGACAATTTGATCGACCCGTCAGGAGCGGTATATTGGCCGTTGAAAAACCTGACCCCTTCAATGGATTTTGCGGTGCCAGCGAAAGTCACATCGCCGTAGATCGACAGGAAATCGGTTCCGGCACCGCCGTCGTAGAGACTATCGGACGAAAGGGCGAAACGCGTGCTCAACTTGAACGTGTCATTTCCGCCCAAGCCGTACAAGGTATTAGCGCCGGCTCTGCCAAACATGAATTCTGCACCGGACGAGCCGTATACGGTGTCGTTGCCGGCACCGAGCTGGAAGTCCTGCTGGATGCCCTGACTACCGATAAACTCGGATGCATAAAGCGTGTAACTGGCGTCATCAGTCGTGATGGCAAATTCGTCAGCAGGCCCGTAGGCGTAGCTGGTCGGATAGGTATGCCAATTGCTGAAGGTGATATCGGGAAGAGTGATGCGATCCACATCGCCCATGCCACCGGTGATCGAGAGTGACAGGTAGTCAAAGGAGTCGCCACCCGCAACTTGCAGCGGAAATTCAGGTGTCACCTGTTCCGTCGCCGAGAAAGGCACGGTGTATCCGATCGATAC
>CANCET010000128.1 GCA_947375105.1 Sphingomonadaceae bacterium | reverse complement strand
CTCTCGGGATCATCCGGGTAGCGCCACATCGCGGTGAGGCCGGCAGCGGCGCGCACCAGTGGGCCATAACCCATTCGTCTGGACCACGGACCGGTGCGCCCGAACGCGCTCGATTCGACCGCGATCAGGCGCGGATTGATGGCGCTCAGTTCCTCGTATCCGAGGCCGAGCGCTTCCAAGGTGCCGGGCTTGAAGTTCGATAGCATCACATCGGCATCGGGAACCATGCGGCGGAGCAGGGCCTTGCCTTCATCTGACTTGAGGTTGAGCCCGAGGCTGCGCTTGTTGCGGTGGCCCGCGCCGAAACTGCTGGAAAGGCCGATCTTGAGCCAGGTCTGCCGCGAACCATCGGGGAAGGCCGCCGATTCGATCTTGACCACATCCGCGCCGAGATCGGCGAGCAGACGCCCGGTTTCCGCGCCGACGACGATGACGCCGAGATCGAGGACTTTCAGGCCTTCCAACGGGCGCCCGGATCTGGCGGCGGCGGGTGCTGGGCGCGGAGCTGGCCGGCCATCATGCACCGGCCCCATGCGCTGCCCGTCGATCACCATCATGCCATCGGGGAAGGGCGCGCGGTGGCCACCGGGCAGATCCACTTCGGCGAAGGTGCCGCGCGCGCGGATGTGATCGGCGGCGAGGCAATCGGACAGGGTGTTGAGGCCCGCAAGGGGGACGCCGTGCGCCACGCCCAGGGCTTCGATCTCTGCGCGCGTCTTGTCGGCGAGGAACGCGGTCATCGCCGCAAGGAGTTCCTTGCTCTTGAAGCGGACCATCACGTCGCGAAATTCCGGGCCGGCAAATTCGGCGGGCGCGCCCATCATCGTGTGCATCCCCTGCCACTGGCGCGGCGCGAGAACGCAGAGGCGGACGTAGCCATCGGCGACGGGGATGATCGGATATTGCACGCCCTTGGGCGGGCGGCCGGGCGGCAGCGATGCCGCCGGGCGGCCATTGGTGGCGCTGCCGGAAATGCCGAAAACGGGATCGAGCGCCTGCATTGCCCCGTCGAGCGCGGCATAGTCGACATGGGTGCCGGTGCCGCTGGAGAATGCCTGTGTCAGTGCGGCCATGGCGACGAACGCGCCTTGTGCGACGGCGCACTGCAGCCCGATTTCGCCCGGCGGGAGGAGGGGCGCGCGGCCACGGATGCCCGAGCGCGAAAGTTCGGTGGTGAGTGCGTGGAGCACGCCGTCCGTCCACTGCCAGTGCGAGAAGGCGTTGCCGAGGCCGAAGCCGCTGGCAGTCATGTGGACGAGCGCGGGGTTTGCCGCGCGAACGGCGCTCCAATCGACATGGACGGGCGCGGCGGGATCGGCGGAAAGGTCTTCGATAATCAGGTCGGCAGTGGCGAGGCGGTCCGCGAGCGCGGCGCTGTCAGCGGGCACGGCTTCGATTCGCTTGCCGAGATTGGCGGCCCAATAGGCAAGTTCGGCGCGGGGGTCGCCGGCAGGGCAGGCACCGCGCCCGGCCACTTCGAGGCGGACCACGTCAGCACCGAGTTCGCGAAGAATGCGGGCGATTCCGGCCAGAGGGCTGGCAACGCAATCGATCACCACGAAGCCGGAAAGCGGACGGTCGACGGCCTGTTGCTGCACTCCCGATGCCTCCCAGCATTATTATTGGACGAGGGCCGTCCATAAAAGATAGAAGAGCACCATGCAACGCTCGTCCATTGATTCAGCAACTGTTGCCGAGCCTCGGCCCCGGGGGCGGCCGCGCAATCCGGCGTTCGAGGCGCGCATTCTTGCAGCGGCGGCACAGGTCTATGGCGCCGGGGGCTGGTCCGGCTTCAGCCTCGATGCGGTGGCGCGCGCAGCGGGGATCGGGAAATCGACGCTTTACGCGCGCTGGACCAGCGGCGAGGATTTGCTGTGCGCGATGATTGCCGTGCGCTGGCAGGCGCTGGCGGATATCGACACCGGAAGCCTGCACGGCGATCTCACGGCATTCGGGGCGCTGGTGCTGACGCGCTATCTGGAGACGGGCGGCGGGGTGGCACGGCATCTGCGGCGTGATCTGGCGGGGCACAGCGAACTGGCGGCGCGGATCGGGCCGGTGCTGGGCGCGGTGACAGCGCAGGCGATCGCTATCCTGCGGCGCGGCCGCGCGCGGGGGCAGCTGCGCGAGGGGGTGAGCACGGCGCTGGCCTCCGACATGCTGCTTTCCGCGATGGAGGCCCATGCCGGCCGCATCGCGCCGGGGGAGGAGATGAGCGGCACAGCGATCAACGCATATGCCGCGCGCGTGGCGGACCTGCTGATCCACGGGATCGCGGCGGCATGATCGGCGCTGTCAATATGGGCAGGTTTGCCGCGCGCTGCGGCATGAGAGAAACACACGGTGCATCCGCAGAGGTGCTGTTGGGGAACGGGGCGGCATGACCTATCGCACGATCACGATCGAGAAGCGCGGCGCAGCCGATTGGCTGACGCTGAACCGGCCGGAGATGCTCAACGCGATCTCGCTGGAGATGGTGGACGAGCTGAGCGATTATTTCGGCAAGCTCTATAACGACCGCGACACGCGCGTGGTGGTGATGCGCGGTGCCGGGCGAGCGTTCTGCGCGGGGCTCGATATCAAGGACCGTCAGAATGCCAACGGACCCGATCCGTTCGGCGGGGGCTTCGGCTTTCAGGGCCATCTGGCGGACGTCTACGTCAAGATGCGGCGCTGCCCGCAACCGATCGTCGCGCTGGTGCAGGGTGCGGCCTGCGGTGGGGGCTTTGCCTTCGTGCTAGCGGCGGACATCCGCATCGCGGGCGAAACTGCGAAAATGAATGCGGCCTTCATCAAGCTCGGGCTGTCCTCGTGCGACATGGGCGTGAGCTATTTCCTGCCGCGCCTCGTGGGCACGTCGGTCGCTTCGGAGTTGATGCTGACCGGGCGCTTCATCCATGCGCCGCGCGCGCTAGCGACCGGGCTGGTGAGCGAGGTGGTGCCCGACGACCAGCTTGAAGCGGCGGCACAAGGCTATGTCGATGACTTGCTCGCCGCTTCGCCCAAGGGGCTGCGCATGACCAAGGAGGGGCTGAACCTCGCAGTCGATGCGCCCAGCCTTGAGGCGGCCATGGCGATCGAGAATCGCAACCAGCTGATGACCGCCGCCAGCCCCAATTTCGCCGAAGGGATGCGCGCTTTCCTCGAAAAGCGCCGCCCGAACTACATTCCAGACTGAACGGACCGCAAGCGATGACGCACTCCCAGAGTCACCCCAAGTATCCGCTGATGTTCTCAGCCCTCACCATCCGGGGGCACAAGCTCAAGAACCGCATCATCATGGGCTCGATGCATTCGGGGTTGGAAGACCTGCCCGATGCGGCGGAGCGGCTCTCGGCTTATTTCGTCGAGCGCGTGAAGGGCGGCGTCGGCATGATCATTACCGGCGGGATCACGCCGCACCCCAGCGGCGGACGCGGCGCAAAGCTGAGCGAGCCTGAGGAAGTGCCGATGCACCGCGCCGTGACCGATGCGGTCCACGCTGCCGATCCGGACGTGAAGATCTGCATGCAGATCCTCCATTCCGGCTCGATGGCCAATGTGCGCGAGCCGGTGGGGCCATCGCCAGTGCGCTCGCGCCTCGCGCGCAATGCGCCTGTCGAGCTGGATGAAGCAGGCATCGAGGAACAGATCGCCGCCTTTGCCAATTGCGCAAAGCTGGCGGCAGAGGCGGGCTACGACGGCGTCGAGATCATCGGTTCGGCGGGCTATCTGATTTCCACGTTCCTCGTTGAAAAGACCAACCAGCGCACCGACCGCTGGGGCGGCTCGTGGGAAAACCGCATGCGCTTTGCGGTCGAGGTGGTGAAGCGCGCGCGCGCTGCGCTGGGGCCAGACAAGATGCTGATCTTCCGCATTTCCGCGATGGACATGCTCGAAGGCGGGCTCGCGTGGGAGGAAGTGACGAGCCTGGCCAAGGCGCTCGAGGCGAGCGGCGCGGACGTGATCAGCACACACTTCTGCTGGCACGAGAGCCAGGTGCCGACGATCGCGACGATGGTGCCCCGCGCAGCCTTCGCCGGAGTGACGGGGCGGCTGCGCGAGGCGGTTTCGATCCCGCTCATCACCAGCAACCGCATCAACATGCCGCATGTGGCGGAAGAAGTGCTGGCGCGCGGGGACGCTGACCTCATCTCGATGGCGCGGCCGATGCTGGCTGATGCCGAACTCGTCAAGAAAGCGTGGGAAGGCCGCGAGGACGAGATCAACACCTGCATCGCATGCAATCAGGCATGTCTCGATCATACCTTCACCGGCCAGCTGACGAGCTGCCTCGTCAATGCCCGGGCCTGCCGTGAGACCGAGATCACCGTGGAGCCTGCTGTCACGGCGCGGCGCATCGCCGTCGTCGGCGCGGGTCCGGCGGGCCTCGCTTATGCCACCATCGCCTCCGGACGCGGGCACAAGGTCACGCTGTTCGACGCGGCGGACGAGATTGGCGGGCAGTTCAACCTCGCGCGGCGGATTCCGGGCAAGGAAGAGTTTGACGAGACGATCCGCTACTTCGGGCGAATGATCGAAGTGAACGGGATCGAACTGAAACTCGCGACGCGCGTGAATGCGGACATGCTGGCGGCAGGCGGCTTTGACGAGATTGTCATCGCCACCGGGATCACGCCGCGCAAGCCCGATATCGAAGGCATCGATCACCCCAAGGCGGTACGCTACGTCGATGTGATCACCGGCAAGGTCGAGGTCGGCCACAAGGTGGCGATCATGGGCGCAGGCGGCATCGGCTTCGACGTGGCCGAGCTCATCACCCATGCCGGGACGCCGGGCTCGCTTGATATCGACGTGTTCGCAAAGGAATGGGGCATCGACTTCAAGAACCACCCGCGCGGCGGCGTGACCGGCGTGGTGCCCGAAGTCGCATCCAGCGGGCGCGAGGTCTGGCTGCTCCAGCGCAAGGCGAGTGCGGTGGGCAAGGGCCTTGGCCGCACCACGGGTTGGACCCACCGCATCACCCTGCAACGGCGCGGCGTGCAAATGCTGGGCGGGGTCGAATATGACCGGATCGACGATGCGGGCTTGCACATCCGCGTGGAAGGCGAACCGCGCCTGCTGGATGTCGACACCGTTATCGTCTGCGCCGGGCAGGAACCGGCGCGCGGGCTCTATGACGATCTGGTCGCGCGCGGGCTTTCGCCGCAATTGATCGGCGGCGCTTATGAGGCCAGCGAGCTTGATGCCAAGCGGGCGATCAAGCAGGCGACCGAGTTGGCCGTGGCGGTGTAGCTCTCTACCGCGCGGAAGAGCGCATTGCTGCCACCAGGCGTGGCAGCCCGCTTGATCATGTTTTTTGGAGAAAAGTGCCACCCCGGCAAGCCGGGGTGGCAGGCGTGGGGGCCAGGGTGTTGGGGCCACTCATGAACGATTCTTATCGTTTGGCTCTCACGCTGTATAGACGGCAAAAGATAACCAAAGATATGTTCTTGGGCTGGTTCCCATCAGTATATTCCGCTAGTCGGATCGGGTTGGACCGTCAGGAAATCTTTGTATGGCAAGGTGTAGCCTGCCCGATCAGGCAATGTATGCCTCGTTTTCGAGCTCAAACTATAGTTTGGAAATCTCGCCTCAGCTGCCGATGTCCCCGCTTGACGGAGCTTGGCTCGATTCGCTCGTGGGACCCTATGCAGCGATGTTCGATTATGGCGCTGGGCCGAGCGGAAACGCAGTGGCCCTGATCGAGGGGCTGTTGCGGATCGAAGCGTGCAGTGCGGCGCTGGAGGCCCGGATCGCGCAGCTCTGGCGCGAGTTCGGGGCTTCTGCGCTGACCGTGGCGGAGGATGTGAACAAGCTGCGAGTGGATCGTCTGTTCGGCCTTGATGGTGATGCAGGGCTGCTCGGCGCACTCAAGCGGTATCGGCGGCAGACGGCCGACGCGATGCCGATGATGAGCGGGGCCTCGCAGGCAGAGTTTCTGGCGGAATTTCTGACGTTTTCGGAATCGCTGCTGCCGGTTGCTGCCGAAGAGGCACACGGCGCCGGCGTGAACCTGTGGGCGTGGAATGGGCCTGACGGAACGGAGGAGCCTTTCCCGGCGCTTGCCTTGCCAGTCTATCTCCAGGCGTTGTCGCTGCTCGTCCTGCTGCAGGGATGGATTGGCGGATTGCCCGGCACGGCGGAGCAGGCGGCGTTGGCACGCCACCGGGCCTTCCTGACCGGCAGAGAAAACGCGGCTTATTCGATCGCGGGGAGCTTGCTGGCCGGCCAGGATGGACCGCCCGCCGCGGCAGTCCGGGCCGCGGCACGCGCATTGGTGCTCTAGCCGCCTACTGGCTGCGGCCGCGTGCCTGAACGGCCAGTCGGCGGGCTTCGACTTCCTCTGGCCGGACCGCGGAGTTGGCGGCGGAAGAACGGCTGGCTTCAAGCGCCATGCCCTTGCCGAACGGCAGGGCATAGCCATCGTCGATCAGCGCCTTGTAGTTGCGCAGGAAAATGGGGTCGATCGAGGCCATGTCGCGCGCGATGGATTGCGCTGCGGGCAGCAGTTCCTCGGAGGAGACGACGCGGTTGACGAGGCCCCAGCGCTCAGCCGTCGCGGCATCGAGGAAGTTGCCGGTGAACGAGAGCTCCTTGGCGCGGCTGATGCCGATGAGGCGCGGGAGCTTTTGCGAGAGGCCCCAGCCGGGATAGACGCCGACCCGGGCGTGGGTATCGGCAAACCGCGCATTGGTGGAGGCGATCAGCACATCGCAGGCGAGCGCGACTTCGAAGCCGCCGGTGATGGCGACGCCGTTGATCGCGCCTACGACAGGCTTGCGGCAGATCTCGATCGCCTTGACCGGATTTTCCGAAGCGCCTTCCGCATTGGCGGCGCCGAGTGCGCCAGCGGTCGAGCCGAGCTCCTTGAGATCAAGCCCGGCGGTGAAGGCGCGGGTGCCGGCCCCGGTGAGCACGACGGCGCGAACACTCTCGTCGGCATCGAGCGCGGTCATCACCTCGGCAAGCCGGGCGCGCAGCGCCTTGGACAACGCGTTCATCGCGTCAGGCCGGTTGAGCGTGACGGTGGCGACGCCATCGGCGATATCGACGAGAATGAGGTCGGTCATGCGCAAGGTCCTCCGGGTGGTCGTGGCGTTTTGACCACGTGGTGTTGGGCCGTGCACCTCTGTTTATTGCGGGGGCGCGGAGAGCCCGGCACACAGATCCATGAAATTGCGCGCGGCGTCGCGCTCGGACAAGTCCTTGAAGGCGATATCAAGGTCTGGCGCGCAGCCAAGGATATGCATGAGTGACCATAGCGCAAAGCGGCGGGCCGAATCCGTCTCCAGTCCGAAATCGACCGCGACGCGCTCCGATCCTGCTGCCAATTCGGCGCCGCTGAGGCCAGCTAGGTCCGCCGTGCCGAAGTACCGGCGCATGAGATCATCGAAACCCAACGGTCTGCTCCCGCTACAAACACGAACGGCACGCGGGAGGGCCCTCCCGCGTGCCGTTCTGGTATCGTCATCGCACCTGTCGATGCGCGCGACGGATCAGCCGTTCAGCTTGTCCTTGACCGACTTTGCAGCGGCGAAGGTGAGCTTGCGCGAAGCAGCGATCTGGATGGTGGCGCCGGTCGAGGGATTGCGGCCTTCGCGGGCCGGGCTTTCCTTGACCTTGAACTTCCCGAAGGCGCTCAGCGAAACTTCTTCGCCCTTTGCTGCCGCATCGGCAATCGCCGCGAACACGGTGTCGACCAGCTTCTTGGCATCGGCCTTGGTGAGGCCCGCGCTGGCAGCAACGGCTTCGGCGAGTTCAGCAGTATTCATGATCCCAATTCTCCAACGGTTGGACGCGCCGGTTAGCTTGGCAAGCGGCCTGCGTCCAGCCTTGTACGAGCCAAATACGCTGGAATCTGGGGGAATCTGGTAAGCTGGTGCGCATGGACGATGCGACGAGATGCCGCGAACGTGAACACAACCGCAACGCACGCGTGTGATGAAAGACCCAAACCGGATGTAAAGTGGTATATGCCCGACATCCAGCGTGTTGGCGGAGGCGGAGGAGAGCAATTTTATTGCTCCGCCATTTAATGGAAATCTGAAAGCAAAATTTGCTCGAAAGCTGGAACCACACATGGATGCGCAATGCTGGTTGCCGTCTTGCAGCTGTGCAACCTGATGGGCATTTGCACCCCCGTTTACAGGTCCCTGTGCCAATTGTTTGCCAGGTTCAAGCGGCTGCTCTGCCGATCACCGGCTTATTTCGGCAGAAGCGGCGCGCGCTGGTAGGTCGTGATGTTCGTGCTCTCGATCGTCGCCGGGGTGCGTGCGTCACGGGCGTCGTGCGCGCGCTTCCACACGCCGAATATGCCCATGATGTGGGGCGGATCGCCGTGGATCTCGGTGAACCCGCCATTGAGCGACCGGGTGTCGAAATAGGCGGCGTTCACCTCGTCGGCATAGAGTTCGGTCGCGAGCGCGTAGCCCATATCGAGCCACCGCTGACGTTCGGCGGCGAAGTTGGAGACGAGATAGGCGATATGGTGGAAGCCTTCCTCGCCGTCCTTGTACATATCGCGGTAGATCGACGGCTTGTCGTCATGTTGTTCGATGAACTGGATCATCGTATCGCCCAGATAACCGAAGGCGTAGGAAACGTCAGCTTCGACCGCCGTGCCGCGATAGGTGAATTCCTCGCAGCGGTGGTGGCGCGCCATGAAGAACGGCCCCGCGCCGAACGCCTTTGCCCATTTCTCGGCCGCTGCGTCGATGCTCTGCACATAATAGGCATACTGGAACAGCGGGTAGGTCCGGGTCATTCGATCACTCCTTGAAAACCTTTGGTCCACTGGCCATTCCGGCGGTCAGCGCGCCGTAAAGCCGTTGTCTACCACGAGTTCCGAGCCGTTCATGTAACTGGCGTCATCTGACAGGAGAAACAGGATCGCGCTGGCGATCTCGTCCGGTTCCGCGAGGCGGCCCGAAGGCATGAGATCACTCAGCGCCTGCCGAACTTCGTCCGCGCCGCCAAGCTGGTCGACGATCGCATCGGCCATCGGCGTGTTGGTAAGCGCTGGGTGGACCGAGTTGACCCGGATGCGGCTGGGGAGGGCGATGGCTTCAAGCGCGGTGGTCTTGGTCAGCAGCCGCACCGCACCCTTGCTTGCGGTATAGGCAGCGGCGCCGGGCGATCCGCGCAATCCGGCGGTGGAGGAGATATTGACGATGACGCCGGCGCCGCGCGGCTGCATCACGCGCATGGCGTGCTTGCAGCCCAGGAACGTGCCCTCGACATTGACGGCCATGACCAGCCTGAAGTCCTCGATCGTGGTTTCCGCCGTGGTGCCCATGCGGATCACGCCGGCGGCATTGACGAGGCCGTCCAGCCGGCCGTGTTCCTTGACGATGGCTTCGGCGAGCGCCTGCCAGTCCGTCTCGCTGGTCACGTCGAGCCGGTGCGCTGTCACGCCAGCGATGGCAACCTGGGCGAGATCGGCGCCGTGGACCACCGCGCCCTCTGTGATCAGCCGCTCG
>CANCET010000127.1 GCA_947375105.1 Sphingomonadaceae bacterium | reverse complement strand
ATGATCCGCATCGAAGGCTCGGGCGGGTAGATATAGGTGTTGCGGACCATGAACTCCTTGAGGATGTCGTTCTGGATGGTCCCGTCGAGCGCGGCGCGCGGCACGCCCTGCTCCTCGCCCGCCACGATGAAGAACGCGAGGATGGGGATCACCGCGCCGTTCATGGTCATCGAAACGGACATCTGATCGAGCGGAATCCCGTCGAACAGGATCTTCATGTCCTCGACCGAATCGATCGCCACGCCCGCCTTGCCGACATCGCCGACCACGCGCGGATGGTCAGAGTCATAACCCCGGTGCGTCGCCAGATCGAAGGCGACCGACAAGCCCTTCTGCCCCGCCGCCAGATTGCGGCGATAGAACGCGTTGGATTCCTCGGCAGTCGAGAAGCCCGCATATTGCCGGATCGTCCAGGGCCGCCCGGCGTACATCGAGGCGCGAACCCCGCGCGTGAACGGCGCGAAGCCCGGCAGGCCCGGGTCCACGGGCGCATCTTCCGCCGTGTAGAGCGGCTTCACGGCAATGCCTTCCGGCGTCTGCCAGGTGAGGTCCTTGCCCTTCACTTCCTTGGCGGCAGCCTTCTGCCAGTCTTCGATATTCGCCATGATCTTGTCCCTAAACCCGTTCGGTGCGCGCGATTGCGGTGGCTCAGTGCGCCGCTTTCGGCGTCTCCATGATCTCGGTCAGCACGCCGCCCATGTCCTTGGGGTGGACGAAGAAGATCAGCGTCCCATGCGCACCGATGCGGGGTTCGCCCAGCACGCGCTTGCCCAGCGCCTCGAACGCCGCCTTGGCCGCGTGGATCTCGGGCACTTCATAGCACATGTGGTGCTGCCCCCCCGCCGGGTTCTTGGCGAGAAATGCGGCGATCCCGGCGTTGCCCGGCAGCGGCTCGATCAGCTCGATCTGCGTGCCGTTCAGCGCGCCATCCGCGCCGGGCGTGTCGACAAAGCACACCTTCACGCCCTGCTCGGGCAGGTCGAACGGCTCATGGATCTTCGTCGCGCCCATCACATCGCGCCAGAAGACAATGCTATCCGCAATCGAAGGCGTCGCGACGCCGATATGGTTGAGCCTGCCTAGTTGCATTTTGGGCTTCATCGTCAAACCCTCTCGATCACCATGGCGATGCC
Organism: Sphingomonadaceae bacterium; assembly: GCA_947375105.1. Taxonomy (GTDB): domain Bacteria; phylum Pseudomonadota; class Alphaproteobacteria; order Sphingomonadales; family Sphingomonadaceae; genus Novosphingobium. The sequence goes on along the minus strand of CANCET010000127.1, from coordinate 8,457 downwards.
CTGACCGCCGCCGATGCACATCGTGATGAGGCCGTACTGGCCCCCGGTGCGCTGCAACTCATACGCCGCCTTGATCGTCAGGATCGCGCCCGTCGCGCCGATGGGGTGGCCGAGCGAAATACCCGAGCCGTTCGGATTGGTCTTGGCCGGATCGAAGCCCAGCTCCTTGGCCACGCCGCAGGCCTGCGCCGCGAACGCCTCGTTGCTTTCGATCACGTCGATCTGGTCGAGCGTCAGCCCCGCACGCTTCAGCGCCACCGGCACCGCTTTCACCGGCCCCAGACCCATGACGTTCGGCTCCACGCCCGCATGACCCCACGCCAGAATCTTGGCGATGGGCTTCAGCCCATGCTCGGCCACCGCTTCGCCGCTCGCCAGCACGACCGCGCCCGCGCCGTCGTTGATGCCGCTGGCATTGCCTGCGGTGACCGTGCCGTCCTTCTTGAACACCGGCCGCAGCCCCGCCATCCCTTCAAGGCTGGCATCGCTGCGGAAATGCTCGTCGGTGTCGAACACGGTCGTGCCCTTGCGGGTCTTGATCTCGACTGGGACGATCTGCTCCTTGAAATAGCCCGCAGCCGTCGCAGCAGCAGCGCGGCGGTGGCTTTCGACCGCCAGCGCGTCCTGCGTCTCGCGCGTGATCTGGTGCTGCTCGGCGATGTTTTCCGCCGTGACACCCATATGGATGTTCTCGAACGGATCGTGCAGCGCGCCGAGCATGACGTCCATCATGATCTGATCGCCCATCTTCTGCCCGTTGCGCGCGGTCAGCACCATATGCGGCGCGTTCGACATGACCTCGCAGCCCCCGCCGATGGCAATCTGCTGCTCGCCCAGCGCAATGCCCTGCGCCGCCGAGACAATCGCCTGCAGGCCCGAACCGCACAGCCGGTTCACGTTCATCGCCGGGCTTTCGATGGGCACACCCGCGTTCACCGCCGCGACGCGGCTGATATAAGCGTCCTTCGGCTGCGTCGGCACGACCGTGCCGATCACCACGTTCTCGATCGCGTCCGGCGTCAGTCCGGCGCGGGCAATCGCCTCCTTGATCACGATGGTGCCCAGATCCGCCGGACGGAACGAGGCGAGGCTGCCGCCAAACGTGCCAATGGCCGTGCGCGCGCCGGAAACGATGAAGATGTCAGTCATGCGAATTGTCCTTCAAGCCGCCGCTCACAGCGGAATATTGTCGTGCTTCTTCCAGGGGTTCTCGAGGCTCTTGTTCCGCAGTTTCCGCAGCCCCAGCGCAATGCGCCGCCGCGTGGAGTGCGGATGGATCACCTCGTCGATGAAGCCCTTGCTCGCCGCCACGAACGGGTTGGCGAAGCGGTCCTCGTATTCCTTGGTCTTGAGCGCCTGCTCCTCGGTCGAGAGCCCGCGGAAGATGATCTCCACCGCGCCCTTCGCGCCCATCACCGCGATTTCGGCGGTCGGCCAGGCGTAGTTCAAATCGCCGCGCAAGTGCTTGGAGGCCATCACGTCATACGCGCCGCCATAAGCCTTGCGGGTGATCACGGTGATCTTGGGCACGGTCGCTTCGGCGTAGGCGAACAGCAGCTTGGCGCCGTGCTTGATGATCCCGCCCAGTTCCTGCGCGGTGCCCGGCAGGAAGCCCGGCACATCGACAAACGTGATGATCGGAATTTCGAACGCATCGCAGAAGCGCACGAACCGCGCGGCTTTCTTCGATGAATTGATATCGAGCACGCCCGCCAGCACCATCGGCTGGTTCGCCACCACGCCCACCGTCTTGCCCTCGATCCGCCCGAACCCGCAGAGGATATTGCCCGCGTGCTTGGGCTGGATCTCGAAGAACTCGCCCTCGTCCAGCGTCTTGGCGATCACCTCGTGCATGTCATAAGGCTGGTTGGCGGAAGCCGGGATGATCGTGTCGAGGCTGTGCTCCAGCCGGTCCCACGCATCCGCCGTCGGCCGCTCGGGCACGCCGGAGCGGTTGGTGAGCGGCAGGTAATCGAAGAACTCGCGCGCCATCAGCAGCGCTTCGATATCGTTCTCGCAAGCCAAGTCCGCCACCGAGGTCTTGGTCGAATGCGTCACCGCGCCGCCAAGCTCTTCCTGCGTCACGATCTCGTTGGTCACCGTCTTCACCACGTCCGGCCCGGTGACGAACATGTAGCTGCTGTCCTTCACCATGAAGATGAAGTCGGTCATCGCGGGCGAATAGACCGCACCGCCCGCGCAAGGCCCCATGATAAGCGAAAGCTGCGGCACCACGCCCGAGGCGAGCGCATTGCGCTGGAAGATCTCGGCATAGCCGCCAAGGCTCGCGACGCCTTCCTGAATGCGCGCGCCGCCACTGTCGTTGATGCCGATCACCGGCGCACCGACCTTCATCGCGGTATCCATGATCTTGCAGATCTTCATCGCGTGCCGCTCGGAAACCGCACCGCCGAACACGGTGAAATCCTGGCTGAACACATAGACCAGCCGGCCATTGATCGTGCCCGAACCCGTCACCACGCCGTCACCCGGCACGGTCTGCTCGGGCATGCCGAAATCGACGCAATTGTGCTCGACGTAAGCGTCGATCTCTTCGAAGCTGCCTTCATCGAGCAGGATATCGAGCCGCTCGCGCGCCGTCAGCTTGCCTTTGGCGTGCTGCGCATCGATGCGGCGCTGGCCGCCCCCCATGCGGGCCGCCTCGCGGCGCTTTTCCATTTCGGCGATATTGGCTGACATGCAGTTTGGCCCCGGATTCAGGAAAGATGGCCTGCGCGGATGCCGCATCGCAGCAGGGCTGTCCAATGTAATTCTGCAAAGTTGCAAAGCCAGACTTTGCAAATTAGGCAGGAGGAATGAGCAACCGCCGACTCTTCGCAGGCCCCGCCCTGCGCGCACTCCGCCAGCGACGCGGCCTCCTGCAAGCCGAGATGGCCGCCACGCTCGGCATCAGCGCCTCCTATCTCTCGCAGCTCGAAACTGACGAGCGCCACCTCACCCCGGCACTGGGCGATGCCTTGCGCGCCGCCTTCCCCATCGATTGGGTCGATCTCGAACCCGCAGACGGCGACCGCATGGCCGAAGCGCTTCGTGAGGCGCTGGCCGATCCCGAGCTTTCGGGCGGCATCCCCGGCGAGCAGATCGAACGTCTCGCCCGCCAGTTCCCGGCCTTTGCAGAACGCTTCGTAGCGCTCCACGGCCTCTACGCCCGCAGCCGCCAGCGTCTCGAAATGGTCGACGAGGGTATTGGCCTGCCCGGCAACATCGGCAGCGGCCGCCTGCCCTGGGAGGAAGCGCGCGACTGGTTCCATGCCGCCAACAACTACGTCGACCAGATCGACCGCGATGCGGAAGCGCTCGCCGAAAAAATCGCTGGCGACGAAGCCAGCCCGCGCATCCGCACCATGCAGCAATGGCTCCGGCGTGAAGGCGTCACCATCGAATGGAAAAGCGGCGGCCCCCTGCGGCGTTTCGATGCCAAGACCCGCCACCTCCAGCTCGATTCCGCCCAGCCCAACGAATCGAGCCGCTTCCAGCTCGCCTATCAGGTCGCCGCGCTCGCGCTCTCGGGCCAGATCGCGCAAATCGTCGCCGCCGCGCCCTTGCAGACCGAGGCCGCGCGCCATCTCCTCACCGTCGGCCTTGGCAACTACGCCGCCGGTGCGCTGCTCATGCCCTACGAACGCTTCCGCAGCGCCGCGAGGCTCCTGCGCCACGATATCGACCGCCTGCGCCAGTTGTTCCACACCAGCTTCGAACAGTGCTGCCACCGCCTCTCCACGCTGCAACGCCCACAAGCGCGCGGCATTCCGGTGTTCTTCGCGCGGGTCGATATGGCGGGCAACATCACCAAGCGCCACTCCGCCACGCGCCTGCAATTCGGCCGCTTCGGCGGCGCGTGCCCGCTGTGGATCGTCCACGAGGCAGTCGCCATTCCGGACCGCATCCACGTCCAGCTCGCCGAAATGCCTGATGGCATTCGCTATGTCTCGATTGCAAAGGGCCTCGTGAAACCCAGCGGCAGCTACTACCGCCAGCCCCGCCGCTATGCCGTAGTCCTCGGCTGTGAAGCCGCCCTTTCCGACGAATTCGTCTATGCCGACGGCCTCAACCTGACCAACGAAGACGCCGTCACCCGCATCGGCATCTCGTGCCGCATCTGCCCCCGCGATACTTGCGACCAGCGCGCCTTCCCGCCCAGCGACAAGGCCATCGCGGTCGATCCCAGCCAGCGCGATCTAGTGCCCTATCGGATCGTCGAGGGGTGACCGTCGCAGCCAGTCGACCTGCTGCGAATCCGAGGCCTATTGCTGAGGCGGCTGCGCGGCGGGAGCAGGCGGGGTTCGCGAAGCTACCGTATACCCTTCGCCGGGCGCTATCCACTTCACCGGCTTGCCCGGGAGCTTGATATCCACCCCTTCGATCTGACCAAACTTCAACAGCTTGCCGTCGATCAGGCTGACAGTCTCGCAGGCCTGCTTGCCGAAAATCGAACTAAATTTTTCTGCGACCTTCGCCAGAACCGCAGCATTGCGGTCCGGCGGCAGAAGCGCTCCATTCACGCGCACTTTGCCGGCCAGCAGGTCGGCTTCCAGCATCGTTCCGCAGATTGCACCATTCTGAACCCGCACGACCGATGTGGTGGTCAGCGTGATGAGCGGCGTCTCGTTGATCATCAGTTCGCCAGTATCAGCGAACGCGCCGTCGGCAGCAGGCGCATAGGCATCGATCGTGGTGCACGTCTTGGTGAGTTCACCAGGGTTCGAACACAGCATGCGGCCCGCCTTGATGTTCGCGAGTATATCGTCGGCCCCGATTGCCGGAGCCGCAGTCACCGCCGCAAGAATGCCTAGAATCAAGGACATGAAAGCTCCGTGGAAGGCCACAACTGGCCAAAGCTATAGCCCCTTGAACGCCATTATCCACGCAAAGTCTTCAATTGGCAGCGCGCACTCGCACCACAATCTCGATCACCGCCCACACCAGCATTACGATGCCCACGTAGAACAGGAAAAACGGGATCAGGTTGGTCATCGGCGCGGCAAACTTCAGGCCCCGGCTGTCCTTGAACAGTGCGTCGAACAACGATGCGATGGGAAAGCACCATGCGGTCAGCACCAGCATCCGCGCAATGCGCCGTGCGGTCGCCAGCGACAGTGCCATCGCCGGTTGCAGCGCCGCCACCAGCCACAGCATCAGCCCGTTGAGCACGCCTTCCATATGCGTCATGCGCCAGGCCTTGTCGCTGCCCGGCAGTTGCATCATGATCTTGCCCGGAATCGGCCAGAGCTCGATGCTGCCGATCAGGTAGAACACGAAGCCGAACCCCGCCGCGAACCCCAGCAACATCACATAGCCGCCCTGCACGATCAGCATGCGCTGCACCGCGCGCAATTCCGAACCGTCCATCATCCATCCCCCTTCAGAACGGCACCGGCATTGCGGCGCTCTGTGTATCGATCAGCGGCATCGGCGCGCCGCGTTCCTGCCGCAGGGCATGCCCCGCGATCCAGTCCCGCACCCACGGATGATCCTTCACCTCGCGCGGATCATGCCCCGGCACCATGGCGCGCAGCAGGGCAGGGCACGTCCCCACAAGGAAACACGCCGCCCACCACCACACCTTGATCCGTGAGGAAGGCCGCTGCCACTGCCCATCCTGCATCAGCAGCGCGCGGTAGCACAGCCGGCTCCAGCGGATCACATCGAGCGAACCGTGCAGCACGCCGAACGCCCGCCGCCAGTACCCGGGCGAAACCGCTTGATAGACGTCATGCGCCACCAGCTTGTGCTCGGTTTCCTCGACCATATGCCACAGGATGAACGAGGTGACATGCGGGTCCGCCCCCCGAAACAGCCGGGCGCGGTTGCCCACCAGCCACTCGGTCAGCCCCAGCGTCATTGCCTCGAACCCAGCCGCATACGCCAGCCGCACCGCCAGCGGGCGCTTGGCGAGCCGCGCATAGGCACGCGCCATCTCGGCCTCGATTTCGGCCAGTGCGCCATACCCCTGACCAAGGATCACGTCGTTGAAGCGCCGGTGGGTGCGGTAGTGCTGCGTTTCCTGCATGCAGAAATCGCGCGCTTCGCGCCGCACCGCCGGATCCTCGATCAGCTTCGCCGCCTCGCCCAGTGTCGCGACAAGGAACGGCTCCAGATGCGGCATCGTGAACGAAGCGCCGTTGATCATCTGGGCCAGTTCCGGCGCATGCGGGATCCAGCGCGCCGGCGTGTCATCGGCAAAGGCGAACGCCCCCTGCCGCACCGTGATCGGCGTGATCCTGTCCGCCGCCCCGATACGTCGACCTGTTGTCTTCTCTCCCATCGCCCGCTCTCCCGCGCCGGATCGACTCAATAACAGTGTTATAGCACTGGCGATTGCGCACGCAAGCGACCATGCCAATCCCCATGCCGAATCGCCGTTCCTCCGCTGCCGAGTCCCAGGGCGAAGACCTCGCCGCACGCCTCTTGGCCGAAGCGGAGGCCTTGGTGCGGCGTGACGGCCCGGACGGCATCGCCCTGCGCGAACTTGCGCGCGCCTGCGGCTCCTCGACGATGGCGATCTACACGCTCTACGGCGGCAAGCCCGGCCTGATGCAGGCGCTCTATGCGCTCGGCTTCGCCCGCCTTCACGCTTATGCGCTATCCGCCGAACACCGCGATGCGCCGCTGCGCTGGCTCGTCCGCCAGATGCTGGCCTACCGCCGCTTCGCGCTCGATCACACCGGGCTCTACAGCCTGATGTTCGGGGGCGAAAAACGCTTCGCGCCCGCCGGCCGCAACAGCCGCTTCGCCTCGCTCGCGGTGCCGGTGGAAGATGCCTACCCCGCCTTCGCTGCGCTGGTGGACGCCGTCGGCGCGTGCCTCGCGCACCACCGCGAGCGCGCGCCATCCGCCTCCGAGGTTCAGGATCTGGCCTTCCTCGTCTGGGGCCAGATGCACGGCCACGTCGGTCTCGAAATCGCCGGATATGCCGATCCGGACGATGCGCTGGGCCGCTACCGCAATGCTGTCCGCTTCATCTGCGCCCACTGCGGGGCCGACCCCACCGACGTGAACGCCGAACTGGCGGCAGCAGGCTGACCGGCGAACCACCGACACCGCAAACGAAAAAGGCCGGAGGTTTCCCCCCGGCCCTTTCCTCAAACCAAAGCGCGAAAAGCCTCAGCCCTTCAGCACGTCCGCCAGCGTCTCGCCCAGCAGGCTCGGGCTCGGCGAAACGCGGATGCCCGCTGCTTCCATCGCCGCGATCTTGCTTTCCGCATCGCCCTTGCCGCCCGAAACGATCGCGCCGGCGTGGCCCATGCGGCGGCCCGGAGGCGCCGAACGGCCCGCGATGAAGCCGGCCATCGGCTTCTTGCGGCCCTTCTTCGCCTCGTCGATCAGGAACTGCGCAGCCTGCTCTTCCGCGTCGCCGCCGATCTCGCCAATCATGATGATCGACTTGGTCGCCTCGTCCGCAAGGAACAGCTCCAGCACGTCGATGAAGTTGGTGCCGTTGACCGGATCGCCGCCGATGCCGACTGCCGTCGTCTGGCCAAGGCCGATGTTGGTGGTCTGGAACACCGCTTCATAGGTCAGCGTGCCCGAACGCGAAACGACGCCGACCGAGCCCTGCTTGAAGATCGAGCCCGGCATGATGCCGATCTTGCATTCGTTCGGGGTCAGCACGCCGGGGCAGTTCGGGCCGATCAGGCGCGATTTCGAGCCCTGCAGCGCACGCTTCACGCGCACCATGTCGAGCACCGGAATGCCTTCGGTGATGCACACGATCAGTTCCATCTGCGCGTCGATGGCTTCCAGGATGGCATCCGCCGCGCCCGGAGGCGGCACGTAGATGCAGCTCGCGGTTGCACCGGTCGCGGCCTTGGCTTCGGCGACCGTGTCGTACTGCGGCAGGCCGATGTGGCTGGTGCCGCCCTTGCCCGGCGTCACGCCTGCAACCATCTGCGTGCCGTAATCAAGCGCCGCCTGCGTGTGGAATGCGCCGGTCTTGCCGGTCATGCCTTGCGTGATGACCTTGGTGGCCTTGTTGACAAGAATGCTCATGGATCAGGAAACCTTCCGGACTGCGGCCACGATCTTCTGCGCGGCATCGCCAAGGTCGTTGGCGGGGACAATGGGGAGACCCGAATTGGCAAGGATGTCCTTGCCCTGCTGCACGTTGGTGCCTTCAAGGCGCACCACCAGCGGAACCTGCAAGTTCACTTCCTTCGCCGCGGCCACGATGCCGTCGGCGATGATGTCGCACTTCATGATGCCGCCGAAGATGTTGACCAGGATCGCCGCCGGCTTGTCGGCCAGGATGATCTCGAAGGCCGCCTTCACCTTCTCGCGGTTGGCGGACCCGCCGACGTCCAGGAAGTTCGCCGGCTCGCCGCCGAACTGCTTGATGATGTCCATCGTCGCCATGGCCAGGCCCGCGCCGTTGACCAGGTTGCCGATGGTGCCGTCCAGCTTGATGTAGCTGAGGTCGTGCTCGGCCGCGCGGAGCTC
>CANCET010000126.1 GCA_947375105.1 Sphingomonadaceae bacterium | reverse complement strand
GAGATGATGAAGTTTCAGCCAATGTGGAGATCAAATGCCGCTTGCGGCCCCTGTCTCATCTCCCCGCTTTGTCGGGGGAGGTGATGGTAGCGGAGGAGGGATTCGAACCCCCGACACGCGGATTATGATTCCGCTGCTCTAACCGACTGAGCTACTCCGCCCCATGGGGGTATTGTCTGGCGGCGGACGGATCCGGCGGCAGGACAGGCGGGCCTATTAGGCGGGGCGTGCGGTGCGGTCAACCGGGGAAATGGGCGCGTCGGGCCGCATTTTCAGCGTGCGCGGCCGCGGAATGACCAGCGGCCGGCATCTTCCCATGGGCCGCCCAGCCAGCGGTGCATGGCAAGACCAGAAAAAGCGAAGCGCTCGGGTGCAGTGGTGGCGGCGAGCAAGGCCTGGAGAGCCATTGCTTCGCCGCGCGTGACCTTGTTCTGCACGGTGACATGGAGGCGCGGCTCACCGTGGTCCTGCAGCGTGAGCATGCCGTGGAAACGGTCCGCGATCATGGCGCGCAGATCCAGCATCGCGATGCTGTCGATGCCCAGTGCAGTCCCGGTGCCAAGGTCGGTGATCCCACTGAGCGTGGCCGGCACGGGCGCCATTTCGGCGGCAAACTGTGCGAGCAATCCGCGCGCCTCCGCCTCGACCGATGGCGGCAGCGCGCGCAGCAGGGTTACGTGTGCGGGCACCTGGTTGCGGTCCGGCGGGTAGTGAGCGCGCCGGAGGCCTTCCACCCTGCCCTGCAGCACGGCTGGCAGCACCGCCGTAACGACCAGCGGTGCCCTCATCGCCGGCCTTCAGAGCTCCCCGCGCGCGCGGCGGATGGCAAACCAGCGCGCGACGTTGGCGTTGTGCTCCGGCAAGGTGCTGGCAAAGAGATGCCCGCCCTTGCCGTCCGCGACCATGTAGAGCGCGCCCGTCTTCGCCGGGTGCAGCGCCGCTTCGATCGAAGCCTTGCCCGGATTGGTGATCGGCGCCGCGGGCAGGCCGACCATGGTGTAGGTGTTGTAGGCGTTGACGGCCTGGATCTCGGACTGGCGGATGCGGCGGCCGAGCGGCTTGCCGTGCGTGATCGGATAGATGATCGTGGGATCGGCCTGAAGCATCATCCCCTGCCGCAGGCGGTTCGAATAGAGCCCCGCTACCATGCGCCGTTCGGAGGGCTTGCCGGTCTCCTTCTCGACGATCGAGGCGAGGATCACCGCTTCCTCCGGGCTGCGCGGCACGGCATCGGGCGCGCGCTCGGCCCACAGCCTGGCGAGGGTGCGCGCCATGGCCTGCTGCATCCGGGTGACAACGGCGGTGCGGCTCTCCCCGCGCTGGAAGGCGTATGTATCGGGCAGGACCGAGCCTTCGGCCAGCGTGGGCACCGCACCGGTCAGCAGGGAAACCGCAGCGAGGCGCTCCTGCACCATGATCGCGGGCATGCCTTCGGGGATCGTGACCATGCGGCGCACTTCGCCGCCTTCGCCCTGCAGGATCGCGAGCACGGCCGAGCCGCTGGCATGCGCAGGAATGGTATATTCGCCAGCCTTCAGCGGCTCGCCGCCGCCAAGCAGGCGCGCGCGGTTGCGGAAGGTGCCGGCCGAGGCCACGATGCCTTCGGCTTCCAGCTTTTCGGCCACGCCGGCAAGGCTGGCGCCTTCGGGCACAGCGAAGGTCGTGTCCTTGACCAGCGGGCCGCTGCCGTACCAGCCATAGAAGAAGTGGACACCATAGGCGCCCACCACCAGCAGCAGAGCAAGCGCGATGATGCGGAGGCGGCCTGCATGTCGCATCGAACGCCGCCTCCCCCTGCCCCGGCTCAGATTGCCTTCACGATCACGCTGGCGTTGGTGCCGCCAAAGCCGAACGAATTGTTGAGCGCGGCGCGGACAACACGCTTCTTCGCCACCTTGGGCACCAGATCGACACCTTCGGTGCCTTCATCCGGATTATCCAGATTGAGCGTGGGCGGCACGATCTGATCGCGGATCGCGAGCACGCAGAAGATCGTCTCGACCGCGCCGGCACCGCCGAGAAGGTGGCCGATCGCAGACTTGGTGCTGCTCATCGAAGCGCCCGAAAGATCGGGGCCGAGCACGCGCTTGATCGCGGCGAGTTCGATCGTATCGGCCATGGTCGAAGTGCCATGGGCGTTGATATAATCGATGTCGCCCGGGCCCATGCCGGCCTTGCGCAGTGCCATGCGCATCGAAAGCTCCGCGCCCTTGCCTTCGGGGTGCGGTGCGGTGACGTGGTACGCATCGCCGGACAGGCCGTAGCCGACGACTTCGGCATAGATCTTCGCGCCGCGTGCCTTGGCGTGCTCGTATTCCTCGAGCACGACGACACCCGCGCCTTCGCCCATCACGAAACCGTCACGGTCCTTGTCATAAGGGCGGCTGGCTTGTTCGGGGCGATCGTTGAAGCTGCAATTGAGCGCGCGCGCCTGTGCGAAACCGGCAACGCCCAGCGGATTGATGGTGCCTTCGGCGCCGCCCGCGAGCATGATATCGGCATCATCGTCGCGGATCATGCGCGCGGCATCGCCGATCGAGTGCGCGCCGGTCGAGCACGCCGTGACGACCGCGTGGTTGGGGCCCATGAGGCCATACTTAATCGAGACCTGACCCGAGATCAGATTGATCAGCCGGCCATGCACGAAGTGCGGGCTGACGCGGCCAGGGCCCTTTTCGTGGAGGACGATTGATTCGCTCTCGATGCCTGGCAAACCGCCGATGCCCGAACCGATCGAGCAGCCCGTGCGCATTTTGAGCGCCTCGTCCATTTCGGTGAGGCCCGCGTCTTCGAGCGCCTGGCCTGCGGCATCGATGCCATAGATGATGAACGGATCGACCTGGCGCTGCACCTTGAAATCGACCCGCTTGTTGGGATCAAATCCATAGGGATGATCGGCCGGCTTCACTTCGCAGGCGATCAGGCACTTCTGGCCCGTGGTATCGAAGCGGGTGATCCGCCCCGCACCCGACTTGCCGGCGATGAGGTTGGCCCAGACGGTTTCGACATCGGCCCCCAGCGGGGTGACGAGGCCAAGTCCGGTGATGACGACACGGCGCATTGCAATCTCCGAAACGTCCGCCCGCTACCGGCGAACGGACCATGAAGCACAACAGGCCCAGACCCTTGGGGCCGAGCCTGCCGAAGTCCTGGCGTATAACCGCCGGGGAACGCCCGGTCCCCATCCGGTCCGCTCGCAAGCAGACCGCATGGGGAAACGCGGACGAGTTGGGGACCCGAAAGGATCAGCCCTTGTTGTCGTCGATGTACTTGATCGCGTCCGACACGGTGGCGATCTTCTCGGCCGCATCGTCGGGGATCTCGACACCGAATTCTTCTTCAAACGCCATGACCAGCTCGACGATATCGAGGCTGTCGGCACCGAGATCGTCGATGAAGCTCGCGTCTTCGGTGACCTTGTCGGCCTCTACCCCGAGGTGCTCGACAACGATCTTCTTCACGCGGTCGGCAGTATCGCTCATTCTTTTGCCCCTTCAAGGAACTGGGTTGGTATAATCAAATCTGGCCATCGCCCTAATGTCCGGATTGCGGGCTGGCAAGTGCCGCATTGTGGACGAGATGGGCACGGCGCGTGACGCGCGGGGAGCGGGGCGGCAGGAAGGGCGGGCAAACCGTTGGTTTGCGCCCTTGCCTCCCCAATCGCCTTACCCCTTGGAAGGTTCCACCGTCCGCAGGTGCAATTCGCGCAGCTGGGTGTTGGCCGCCGGAGAAGGCGCCCCCATCAGCAGATCCTCGGCGCGCTGGTTCATCGGGAACAGCGTGATCTCGCGCAGGTTCTGCGCCCCGCAGACGAGCATGACCACGCGGTCCACGCCCGCCGCCATGCCGCCGTGCGGCGGTGCGCCATACTGGAACGCGCGGTAGAGCCCGCCGAAGCGCTCCTCCACGTCCGCCTTCGACAGGCCGACGAGTTCGAACGCCTTGACCATCAGTTCGGGCGACTGGTTGCGGATCGAGCCCGAGGCGATTTCATAGCCGTTGCAGACGAGATCGTACTGGTAAGCCTTGATCGTCAGCGGATCCTGGCCTTCCAGCGCGGCCATGCCGCCCTGCGGCATCGAGAACGGGTTGTGCGCGAACTCGACCTTCTTGGCGTCCTCGTCCCATTCGTAGAACGGGAAATCGACGATCCAGCACAGCTCGAAGCGGTCCTTGTCGATCAGGCCGAGCTGTTCGGCCACGCGCGTGCGCGCCGCGCCTGCGAGCTTGGCCGCCTGTTCGGGCTTGCCGGCGGCGAAGAACAAACCGTCATCCGGGCCGAGGCCAAGCGCGGCATACAGCGCTTCCATGCCTTCTGCGCCGTGGTTCTTGGCGATCGGGCCGCCGAACTCGCCGCCCTTGCGTGTCACGTAGCCAAGGCCCGCATGGCCTTCGCTGCGCGCCCACTCGTTCATGTCGTCGAAGAACTTGCGGCTCTTGTCCGCCGTGCCCGGCGCGGGGATCGCGCGCACGGTGCCGCCGCCCGCGACAATCTTCTCGAACAGGCCGAAGCCCGAAGTGGTGAAGTGGCTGGCGACATCGGTGATGATCAGCGGGTTGCGCAGGTCCGGCTTGTCCGAGCCGTACTTCAGCATGGCATCGTCATAGGCAATGCGCGGGAAGCTGCCCGAAGGCGTGACGGGCTTGCCGTTCGCGAACGTCTCGAACACGCCGCCGATGACCGGCTCCATCGTCTCCCACACTTCTTCCTGGGTGACGAAGCTCATCTCGAGGTCGAGCTGATAGAATTCGCCCGGCAGGCGGTCGGCGCGCGGGTCCTCGTCGCGGAAGCAGGGGGCGATCTGGAAATAGCGATCGAATCCCGCAACCATCAGCAGCTGCTTGTACTGCTGCGGCGCCTGCGGCAGCGCATAGAACTTGCCCGCGTGAATGCGGCTGGGCACGAGGAAGTCGCGCGCGCCCTCGGGGCTGGAAGCGGTCAGGATCGGCGTCGAGTATTCGGTGAACCCTGCATCTTCCATGCGGGTGCGCATGTCGCGGATCACCTTGGTGCGCGTCATGATGTTGGCGTGCAGCGTCTCGCGCCGCAGATCGAGGAAGCGGTAGCGCAGGCGGATATCCTCGGGATACTCCTGCTCGCCGGCCACCGGCATCGGCAGCTCCTCTGCGGCCGAGAGCACTGTCGCGGCCCGGGCGTAGACTTCGATCTCGCCAGTCGCGAGCGCGGCGTTCACCGTCCCGGCGCTGCGGGCCTTTACCTCGCCCTCGATCATCACCACGCTTTCGACGCGCAGGCCTTCGAGCAGGGCCAGCGCGGCGCTGTCGCTGTCAGCCACGATCTGCGTGATGCCGTAATGGTCGCGCAGATCGACGAACAGCACGCCGCCATGGTCGCGCTTGCGGTGAACCCAGCCCGAAAGGCGCACGTTCTGCCCGACAGCTGCCTGTGCCAGCGCGCCGCAGGTGTGGGAACGATAAGGGTGCATGGGCAAAATCCAATTTGGCTGGCCAATCGGGCCGCGTTCGGGCAGGGAATGGCTGCGGCCAAGAGGCGATGGCCGCGAATTTGTCAAGCCGCAGGCCCCGGACGGGGTCACCACCAGCGTCGTTTGGGTCTGATCTGGCCCACACGTCGCCCATACAGAAAAGCACGATGAAGATACACCCGCTGATCACCACGACCTCGGCCCTTGCCGAACTGTGCGACCGTCTGGCCAAGGCCGATTTCATCACGGTCGATACCGAGTTCATGCGCGAGAACACATACTGGCCCGAACTGTGCCTGGTGCAGATCGCCGACGACAAGGAAGCCGCGGCCATCGACCCGCTGGCGCCCGGCATCGATCTTGGCCCGCTGCTCGAACTGCTGGTCAATAACGAGAACGTGCTCAAGGTGTTTCACGCCGGTGGGCAGGACGTGGAAATCATCTACAATCTTTCGGGCAAGACCCCGCACCCGATCTTCGATACGCAGATCGCGATGATGGCGATCAGCCAGTCGGAACAGATCGGCTATTCCAACCTTGTCGAAAGCTGGCTTGGCTTCACTGTCGACAAGGGCGCGCGCTTTACCGACTGGTCGCGCCGCCCGCTGACCGAGCGGCAGATCGAATATGCGATTGGGGATGTTACCCATCTTTCAAAGATTTTCCCGCGAATGCTTAAGCGTCTTATCAAGACCGGGCGCGGCGAATGGCTTGATGCCGAGATGGAAAAACTGGCTGATCCCGAAAACTACCGGTCCGATCCTCAAGTCGTTTGGCAAAAGATCCGCGCACCCAGCCGCAATTCGGCCGTGCTCGGGCGGCTCAAGGCCATTGCCGCCTGGCGCGAGGTCGAGGCGATGGACAAGAATATCCCGCGCGGACGGATCATGCGCGATGAGACGCTTGCCGATATCGCAAGCCATCCGCCGCGCGAACAGCATGAGCTTGCCAAGGTGCGCGGGCTTTCGGCGGGCTGGAAGGACAACGACATCGGCCGTCGCCTGATGCAGGCAATTGCCGATGCGAAACCGCTTGCCGACGCCGAGCTGCCTCCGCGCGCACCACGCGGCGCGCCGCTGGGCAAGGAAGGCGCACTCGTAGCCGACCTCCTCAAGTTACTTCTCAAGATTCGCAGCCGTGAGATTGATATTGCTGCACGATTGCTGGCACGAAGCGACGATCTCGAAGCGCTCGCCGCAGGGCAGCGCAAGGGTCTCAGCATCCTCGAAGGCTGGCGCTTCGAGCAGTTCGGCCGCGATGCGCTCGAACTGGTCGAGGGCAAGGTCGCCTTTGCCGTGGTCAAGAACCGCCTCAAGATGGCGCATATCGACGCCATCGCGGGCAGCGGCAACGATGACGAAGAGCCGGTTGCCGATGCGGATGATGATGGCTTTTCGCCGCCGGACGCCGGCGACGAGCCCAGCGCCGATGAGCCGGCAGGCGCGGCTGACTGAGGGCCGCGCCGCATGGCCACCTACCTCCCCACGCTCAAGCAGTTGCAGTATCTCGTGTCCTTGCACGAGCACGGGCACTTCGGCCGCGCGGCGGAGGCTTGCTTCGTCTCGCAATCGACGCTTTCCGCGGGCCTGCGCGAACTGGAAACCTTGCTCGGCGTGACCCTGGTCGAGCGGACGCGCCGCGTGGTGCGCTTCACCGCGCTCGGCGATCAGGTGGTGGCCAAGGCGCACCGCCTGCTGCGCGAGGGCGAGGAACTTTCGGCGCTGGTCCAGGCGCACGGCGCACCGCTTTCGGGTGAGCTGCGGATGAGCGTGATCCCGACGATCGCCCCGTTCCTGCTGCCCCGCATCCTGCCGCGCCTGCGCCGCGAACGGCCTTCGCTGAAGCTGTTCCTGCGCGAGGAGCCAAGCGCGGCGGCAGTCGAATCGCTGCACCACGGGCGGGCCGATTGCGTGCTGCTCGCCCTCCCCTTCGCAACCGGCGAGGTCGAGGCCGCGCATCTGTTCCACGACCGGCTGCTCGTCGCCTTCCCCAAGGACGATCCGCGCGATCCCCCGGCAAGCATCACGCCGGCCCTGATCGACGAAGCGCGGCTGCTGCTGCTGGAAGACGGGCACTGCCTCAAGGACCACGTGCTCGCCGCGTGCAACCGCCCCGAACTGCGTGCGAGCGCCAGCGTGATCGGCACCAGCCTGCATACGCTCGTGCAAATGGTCGATAATGGCCTCGGGCTCACCATGCTGCCCGAGATGGCGGTGAAGGCGGGCATTCTGCAAGGCACCCAGATCGTCGCCCGGCCGCTCGAATCCGAACACGCGAGCCGCGAAATCGCGCTGGTGTGGCGCAAGAACTCGCCCCGCGCCGAGGAATTCCGCCTTCTGGCGAGCGAACTGGCGGCGGGATGACCCTTCCGCCCTATATCGCGCTGGCCATCGCCATTGTGGCCGAAGTCATCGCGACGACCGCGCTGAAGCAATCCGCAGGCTTTACGCGGATGGCGCCGCTTGCGGTCAGCATCGCGGGCTATTTCATCGCACTGTTCTGCCTGTCGCTCACGCTGGAGCGCATTCCGACGGGCGTGGCCTATGCAATCTGGTCGGGCGTGGGGATCGTATTGATCACCGCCATCGCCTGGGTGATGCACGGACAGCGGCTTGATGCGGCGGCGCTTGCCGGGATCGGTCTGATAATGGCTGGCGTGCTGGTGCTGAACCTGTTTTCGAAGGCTGGAGCTGGCTAATCAGCGCGGGAGAACCCACCGGACTGAATTGGTATAGGTCCCACGGGTCGGCTTTCCCTGCCCATCTATCGCCGGTTTGAACCGCGCTCGCTTCATGATTTCGCTGCAGGTTGCTTCGTCGAGCTCCGGCCAGCCGCTCGAAACGCTGATACGGCAGCTGTCGGCACGCCCCGCCTCATTGACCTCGACTACGAACGTCGCGGTCCCCTGGTGACCCTTTCGCAGGGCTTCCCAGGGATATCCGTGGGTCGTCGCCCAGTTCGCCAAGGCATCCGTCGGGGCGAGAAGAAGCAGAGCGGCAAGGCCGGACCATCTGCGCAAACCGTGCTGTGCTGCCATGTGCATCAATCCATGTGTTTTAGGCCTACGCGCAAATAGTCCCAGCCGGTGATGACCGTCAGCACGGCGGCCGTCCACAGCGTGACGAGCCCGACGGTGTGCGGCACATTGACTTCGATGCCAGCGATCAGCCCGGTCCAGTCCGGGGTCGCCTCTCCCAGGATCAGCGCGCCCAGCGCGACCATCTGGAACGTTGTCTTCCACTTGGCGAGCCGCGACACCGGCACCGAGACCTGGATCCCGCCAAGAAATTCGCGCAGGCCCGAGACGGCGATCTCGCGGATCAGGATGATGAGGCCCGCAATCACATGCAGATCGCCGACATAGGGCCCGGTAAGCACGCCTTGCGCGGTGAGCACGAGGATCACCGCGGCAACCATGATTTTGTCCGCAATGGGATCGAGGAACACGCCGAGCTTCGACACCGTGCCTTGCGCGCGGGCGAGGTAGCCGTCGAAATAGTCGGTCACGCCCATCAGCGCGTAGACGGCAAAGCCGATGGCATAGCCCATGTGCCAGGCGGGCCACCACAGCAGCCCCGCCAGCAGCGGCACAGTGACGATGCGCGACAGGGTCAGCAGGTTGGGAAGGTTGAGCATCGGCCACTACCATAAGCAGGAAGAGCGCGCGAAGAAACCGCAAGTTGGTCCGAATATGCCCCCTTGCCCGTGCCGCCCACCGCGCTATGGGTTTGGGCCTTATTCGCGAAAGCTGGCAACTCCTGAATGATTACGACCGAATGACCACCATCTCGCTGCTCATCCGGAAACGCCGCTTCCTGCCGCTTTTTGCAACGCAGCTCCTCGGCGCGTTCAACGACAATCTCTACAAGAACGCGATGATCCTCTACGTGGTGTACACCGTGTACCACTCGGAGGCGGCGGAAGCGCGCTTTTCGGCGATTGCTTCGGCGGTGTTCATTCTGCCCTTCTTCCTCCTGTCCGCGCTCTCCGGCCAGCTGGCGGACATGCGTGACAAGGCGCGGATCATCCGCATCGTGAAGGCGGCGGAAATCGGCATCATGCTGGTCGGCGCGGCCGGGTTGTTCCTCGCCTGGCGGGGGATCACGGTGCAAGTGTTTGCCATTCCGCTGATGCTCACCGCGTTGCT
>CANCET010000125.1 GCA_947375105.1 Sphingomonadaceae bacterium | reverse complement strand
AGGCCATTGGCGCTCGGCGGTCTGGTGGTGCCGCAGGCGGGATCGGCGACCAGGATGACACTGGTGGACGAGGCCGGGCGGCCGGTGTGGATCGCGGCGGCGGCGGACGGCGCCTTGCGGCGGTTCGATGCGCGCAGCGGCCAGCCCTTGCCGGGCGTCGACGAACCCGAAGCGCGGGCGATTGCCTTGGCGAGCTATCGCGGCGCCGCGCCGCTGACAGGCATGACGCGGTTCGCGGCGGACAATGCGCCGCTCGACTTCAGGCGCGAGCGGCCTTCGTGGCAGGCGCGCTTTGGCGATGCCACGCATCTCTACATCGATGCAGAGACAGGCGAAGTGCTCGCGCTGCGCACGAAGCTCTGGCGGGCCTATGACTTCATGTGGGGCCTGCACATCATGGATCTGCAAGGCCGTGAGAACGCACACCGCCCGGTGTTGATCGGGTTCGCGGGGTTGGCGTTTGGGGGATCGCTGATGGGGTGCGTGCTGCTGTTTCGGCGGCGGCGAAGAAAAGGGTAAGTCCCTGCCCCTCCCCCCCGTCGGGTGTCCCCCTCCCCATACCGGGCAGGCATTACGCGCGCTTGCGGACTTCGACTTCGAGGAACTGGGGAGTGCTGGTGCTGGCCATGCGCGCAGCGGCGGCGAGCGCGTAGGACGAGGCGCGGTAGCGGGTGACGAGGCCGCCAGCGCCGTCGCTGACGAGCGGGGTTTCGAATTCCACGCCAATGGTCGCGTCTTCGGAGCGCGAGACAGTGACGACTGCGAGCTGGCCCGCGCCGAGATCAAGCACGAGGCTGGTGCCGACGGGGACGCCGACGAGTCCCTCGATCCCCGCGCCGGTGGCCGAAAGATTGCGCAGCAGCGCCTCGTAGCGGTGGTCTTCGTGGATCACGCCGATACGGCGATAGACCGAGCGCCGCTCCGGGCGGTGGCGCTTGGGACCATCAGGCGGAATGTGCAGCGCATCGGTGCGCATGCGTTCCAGTACCGCTGCCTGTTCGAGCGGTGGCGAATAGAGGAAGCCCTGAATGAGCCGCGCGCCCGTGGCGCAAACAACATCGCGCTGGTCGAACGCCTCAACCCCCTCGACGGTGGCTTCCATGCCAAGTGCATCAGCAAGACCGATGATTGCGGCGATGATCTTGGCGCTGTTCTGCTCCGACAGCGTGCAGGAATCCACGAAGCTGCGATCGACCTTGAGCTTGTCGAACGGCGCGGCGCGCAGATAGCTGAGTGAGGAATAGCCGGTACCGAAATCATCGAGCGCAAGGCGCACGCCGAGCAGCTTGAGCGCCTTGAAGGCGCCGTCGGTGACATCGCCATCGCCCATGAACACGGACTCGGTCAGCTCAAGTTCGAGCCGATCAGGATCGAGGCCAGTGGCATCGAGCACGTCCGAAACCACGCCAGGAAAATCGGGGTGGGCGAATTGCACTGCCGAGACATTAACCGCGATGCGCAAGGGATGCGGCCAGGCGGTAGCATCGCGCGCGGCCTGGCGCAGCGCCCATGCACCAAGCTGAAGGATCATGCCGCTATCTTCGGCGACCGGGATGAACACCGTTGGCGGAATGGGCCCGCGCGTGGGGTGATCCCAGCGCATCAGCGCCTCGAAGCCGACGACGGCGTGATCCTCGGTGCGCACGACCGGCTGATACACCATCGATAGCTGGGGCTCGTCCCAGCTGTCCACGGGTCCGTCGACCGAAGCGATGGCATCGCGCAGCGCGTCTTCAAGCAGGCGGCGCTCTTCCTTTTCATCCTTGAGATCGGACGAATAGAAGCGGAATTGACCGCGCCCGCCGTGCTTGGCGGCATAGAGCGCCAGGTCTGCTGCGCGAATGATCTCCTCGCGCTCGGTGCCGTCGAACGGCGCGATGGCCATGCCGATCGAGACGCCGATGACGACGTGGTTGTCATCGATCTTGTAGGGCTGCGAGACGACGCCGATGATCTTTTCGGCAAGTTCGCCCAGCTTGCCACGATCTTCCTGATCGGCCAGCACGACCTGGAATTCGTCGCCACCCAGCCGGCCGATTTCTCCCGCGCTGCCGACGACGCGGGTAAGGCGCTGGCCAACCTGGCGGAGCAATTCATCGCCCGCCGGATGGCCAAGCGTATCGTTGACATGCTTGAACCGATCGAGATCGAGCATCATCAGCGTGGCCGGGCGCAGCGTGCCCTTGAACGCGGCGAGCATCTGATCGAAGCGGCGGAAGATGCGGTGGCGATTGGCAAGCCCGGTCAGCGAATCAAACTCGGCGAGGCGCGAATCCTCGATGCGGCGTTCGTATTCGAGCGTGATATCGCGTGCGCTGCCCCGGTAGCCATGGAACGCGCCCCCTGATTCCGACTTGGCACTTCCGGGCTTTGCCACATCCAGCTTGGGCAGACCCGACAGCGCCCACCATGCGGGCCGTGCCCCCGGACCGCAGCGTTCCGGTACGAGGCGGACGGTCACGTCCGCGAGCCGGGCATGAGCGCCAAAGAGGAATTGCAGCGGGCGTTCGGACCGTTCGTCGGGATGTTCGGGGTCCGCTTCGAACAGGCTCGTAAATGGTTGGCCGAGCAGCGCTTCTACCGCGAGGCCGAAGCGTTCGCAGGCGGAGGGCGAGATATAGGTGAGCCGACCGGCGGCGTCGGTGGCCCAGAACCAGCCGGAATGACCGCGCTCGATATCCTCGAACACGGCCAGCCGATGCGCCACATCATCGCGCGGGGGCGCGACTTGCGGCGGGCTTGAGCCGTTCCAGGTCCTGAGCAGATTCTTCACCGGACGCGCAGAGCCTTCTGGAGTAATGGAGCATCTGGAAGTTCATCCTAGGCGCTGGTTGGTTACTTTCGGCCTAAGCGGAGCGTTAATAACAACGATGCCTGACCGTACCCTCGCGCTGGCACTAAGCCTCCCCGCCGCGCCGAAGCTGCCCGCTTCCGACGTGTTCGCGCTGATCGCCGCGCTCGATCCGGCGGGGATTGCGGTTACCGCGCTGAGCGGCGCGCTGCTGGCGGCAAGGATGCGGCAGACCTTCGTGACGATGGCATTCTTCGCGGTGGTGACAGGTGTCGGCGGCGGCACGGTGCGCGATCTGCTGATCGGCGCGCCCGTGTTCTGGGTACACAACGCGTGGACCGCGCCGGTGTGCCTGGGCGTCGCGCTGGCGGTCTGGTTCAGCCCGGCGCGGTGGTGGCAGGACGATGGCACGCGGGTGATCGAATGGGCCGATGCAGCGGGGCTTGGCGCCTACGCCGTGCTGGGCACCGCCAAGGCGCTGGCGCTGGGCGTGGCGCCGGTGCCGGCAGCGATGATGGGCGTGATCACCGGCTGCGTGGGCGGCGTGATCCGCGACGTTATCGCAGGGCGGCCTTCGATCATCATGCGGCCCGAACTATACGTCACACCCGCCGCGCTCGCTTCGGCGATCTGCGCGGGCGGACATCTAGCGGGCCTGTCCAACATGGCAGTATGGCCCATGGCGGCATGCGCGGGTTTCGGGCTACGAGGAGCGGCAATCCACTGGCAGCTGGGCCTCCCGGCCTATGGCCCGAAGGATGATGAAGGAGCGTGATGGTGCGGACGGTGATGCTGGCGGCGGTTGGCGCTGCATGTTTGGCAACGGGTGCGGGCGCGGCGGAGCAGGCGGGCCCCTATGGCCACTGGCGCACGCCCGAGCGCGGCGGGCTGATCGAGGTTTCGCAGTGTGATGGCGGCCAAGGTCGTAACGAACTCTGCGGCAAGATCCTCGGCGGATCGGGCGGCGGCAGCGCCGAAGAACGGCAGGACCGCAACAACAAGGATCCGGCACTGCGCGGGCGGCCTTTGATCGGAATGTACATCTTCCGCGGCCTCAAGCCTGCAGGCGGAAGCTGGAAGGGATCAATCTACAACCCCAACGACGGCGGGACGTATGCGGCGACTGTTTCGCTGCGCAGCGCGAACGTGCTGGAGGTGAAGGGGTGCCTCGTGTGGCCGCTGTGCAAGACGCAGGTCTGGGCGAAAGTGAAGTAGAAGCGAATACCCCTCCGACCCGCCGGTGGCGGGGAACCTCCCCATTTGCGTCTTCGACGAAAATGGGGAGGCTGAAGGGCAGCCTTAATCCATCGTCACGACGACTTTGCCCACGGCCTTGCGGTCCGCCAGCATGGCGATGGCTTCGCCGCCGCGCTCGAGCGGGAAGCGGGCCGACACGCGGGGATTGATGCGGCCTTCCTTGAGGAGCGCGAAAAGCTCGGCCACGTTGGCGGCGTTGCGAGCCGGTTCGCGCGCGGTGAAGGCGCCCCAGAACACGCCGCAGACATCACAGGATTTGAGCAGCGTGAGGTTGAGCGGCAGGCGGGCGATGCCAGCGGGGAAGCCGACAACGAGGAAGCGGCCTTCCCACGCGATGGCGCGCACCGCGGGCTCGGAATAATCACCGCCGACGATATCATAGACAATGTCCGCGCCGTTCGGCCCGCAGGCGGCCTTGAACGCTTCGGCGAGCGCCTTGCTCTGGTCCTTGTCAAACGGCGGGCGCCCGTAGATCACGACATCGTCCGCACCGGCCTCGCGCGCGGCGGCGGCCTTTTCCTCGCTCGAGACGGCGGCAATGACGCGGTTGCCATAGGCCTTGCCGAGTTCGATGGCCGAAATGCCGACACCGCCGGCTGCGCCGAGGACGAGCATGGTCTCACCCGCCTTGATCCGGCCGCGATCCTTGAGACCGTGGATCGTGGTGCCGTAGGTCATCAGCAGCGATGCGCCGGTCTCGAACGAGACGCCTTCGGGGAGCGGGAACATGCGGCCCTGATCGAGCGCGACCTTTTCAGCGAGGCCGCCGTTGCCGCACATGCCGATGACGCGATCGCCGACTTTCCACTGCGTGACACCTTCGCCAACGCTTTCGACCACGCCGGCAAATTCGCCGCCGGGCGCATAAGGGCGCTGCGGCTTGAACTGGTACATGTCGCGGATCATCAGCGTATCGGGAAAGTTGATCGCGCAGACCTTGACCGCAACGACAACTTGGCCGGGGGCAGCGACGGGCTCGGCAACCTCGTCGAGCGTCAGGGTTTCTGGGCCGCCGACGGCGTGGGTGCGCAAGGCTTTCATCGATCTCTCCGGTGCTTTGGTTTGCACCTTTGAGCCATGTTTTCGCGGACTTGGGAAGCCCTATTTAAGCGGGTGGTTAAGCCGGGTGGACGAGGAACGGGCGTTCGGCGCTGGCCTTGGCTTCGTAGGCGCTGATCGCATCGCCGCGGGCCATGGTGAGGCCAACCTCATCAAGGCCGTTCAGCAGGCAGTGCTTGCGGAAAGCGTCGATCTCGAAGCTGTAGCGGTCCTGGAACGGGGTCGTCACGGTCTGGGCTTCGAGGTCGATGTGAACGGGATCGGTTGCCGCGACTTCCATCAGGCGGTCGATCGCTTCCTGCGGGAGGACGACGGTGATGATGCCGTTCTTGAAGGCGTTGCCGGAGAAGATATCGGAGAACGAGGGCGCGATGACCGCCTTGATGCCGAGATCGAGCAGCGCCCATGCGGCGTGTTCGCGGCTGGAGCCGCAGCCGAAGTTGTCACCCGCGATGAGAATCGGCGAGCCCTTGAACTCCGCGCTGTCGAAGATGTTGTCAGGATCCTTGCGCAGCGCCTCGAACGCGCCCTTGCCGAGGCCTTCGCGGCTGATCGTCTTGAGCCAGACGGCGGGGATGATGACATCGGTATCGATGTTCTTGCGGCCGAAGGGTATCGCGCGGCCTGCGATGGTGCTGACGGGTTCCATGGGCGCGCCTTAGCCGCTGGGGCGGGCGGGACGCAAGGCCGTGCTTGCGTGCCGCAGCTGCCAATCAGTCGGTCTCGATCGGATCAATGGGGGGCTTGGGCTTGGCTGCTTCCGCGCGTTCCTTGCGGCGCGAGGAATAGAGCAGCGCGGCGGCCAGCGCGGCCGAGCCGATCGCGGCACCGGCGATGGCTGCAGGGCCCGTCCACCCACTCGGTTCGCGGCTGCTGCTTTCCTTATCGGTCTTCTTGGTCACAGGTGTGCTCCTTGATCCCGCCTGCCTTACGAGGTGGCCCCGCAAAGCAGCGATTGCAAGCGGGCGCGAGGGGCTATCCGCAAGTCTGTGCGAATGCGCCCTCGCGCCGCCGGTGCGGCAGGATCAGAGGCCGTCGACCGCCTTGCTGACCAGCACGTTGACCGAAACGCGGCGGTTCTGCGCGCGGCCTTCCGGCGTGCTGTTGTCTGCCAGCGGGTTGGCGGTAGCCATGCCGCTGGGGGTGAGCATACGGTAGGGCTTCCAACCGCAGGCCTGCTGCAAATAATTCACCACGCGGGTGGCGCGCTGATCGCTGAGGCGCTGGTTGAGGTCCTCGCTGCCCTTGGAATCAGCATAGCCGACCACGAGCAGCATCGCGTTCTTGATGCCTTGCGCCTGCGTGGCGGCCGCGCAGAGATCAGCCTTGCCCTGCGGGGTCAGCAACGTCTTGCCCGAGGCGAAATTGACGTTGGTGGTGCTCTTGACGTTGTATTCGTCGATATCGCCGAAGCGGCCGCGCAGCGCCTCGGTCATCGCGCGCACTTCGGCCGTGGCGGCGGTCTGTTCCTCGAAGCCCTGCTTGGTGCCCGTGCGGATCATGTTGGCGATCTTGAGATCCTTGTCCTTGAACTGGATGTCGCTCGCCATCAGGGCATCGCCGGACTGCAAGGTGTGGACGGTGACAGGCAGGCCATTGAGCAGCGCGTTGGACGCGAGCTGCTGGCGGCTCATGCCGAACAGGCCCTTGCTCGAACGGATCTTGGTGAGGTCGTTCACGTTGACGATGGTCTTGGTGCCATCATCGGCGGTGATTTCCATCCGGTCAGCGCTTCGGCGAGAGATCACGCCCTTGATATCGGGGCCCTTGGGCAGCGAGGCGGGATCGCCCATGCCGGCGGCGACCGTGGTTTGGATCTCGGCCGCGGCAGGCTGAGCCTGTGCCGGGGCCTGGCTCTGCTCGACCGGAGGAAGCTCCTGCGCGAACGTGGCGGCAGGCAGCGAGGCGGCGAGGGCCGCGGCGAGAACGAGACCGGTCTGGCCCGGATTAAAGGCCGGGTAAAAGGTGCGCATCGGGTTCCTCCTTCAAACTTTGTGGTGACGCTGCGCGGGGTGCCGCGCGCGGGGCCGTTCGCTTCGCAGCAAGGTTATGCGGCGCGAAGATGAACGGCTTCGGGTTCTTCCCTGCTGGAGCAGGCTTTCTGCCACATGAACAGACCGCTTCAGACAGACCGTTGCAAGGCTGCGCCGTGCGGGCGCTGCGGTAGGGCGTTGCGCATGGAGACTTTGGCTGAGACCGCGCTTTTCAGCGCCGGCGACAGGGCGTGGCCAGCATCCGATCAGGCGTGCGCTCAGGCGAGCTCCCGCACGTCCGTGAGGTGGCCCATCACCGCCGCAGCCGCCGCCATCGCGGGCGAAACGAGGTGTGTGCGTGCACCAGGACCCTGGCGGCCGACGAAATTGCGGTTCGACGTGGAGGCACAGCGCTCACCGGAGGGGACCTTGTCCGGGTTCATGCCGAGGCAGGCCGAGCAGCCTGGTTCGCGCCATTCGAAGCCGGCGTCGACGAACACCTTGTCGAGCCCCTCTTCCTCGGCCTGGCGCTTCACGAGGCCAGAACCGGGGACGACGATGGCCCAATTGACGTTCGCAGCCTTGGTCCGGCCCTTCAGCACGGCGGCGGCAGCGCGCAGATCCTCAATGCGGCTGTTGGTGCAACTGCCGATGAACACGTTCTGGATCTCGACCGAAGCGAGCGGCTGGCCAGGCTGGAGACCCATATAGTCAAGGCTGGCGCGCGCGGCGGCCTGCTTGGAAGGGTCGGCGAAGCTTTCGGGCGCGGGCACTAGGCCGGTGATCGGCAGCACGTCTTCAGGGCTGGTGCCCCACGTGACGCTGGGAGCGATGTCCGCCGCCTGGATCACGACGACCTTGTCGTACTTCGCGCCGGCATCGGTAGCGAGGCTGCGCCACCATGCGACGGCCTTGTCCCACTCCTCGCCCTTGGGCGCATAGGGGCGGCCCTTGAGGTAGGCGAAGGTCTTGTCGTCCGGCGCGATAAGGCCCGCGCGCGCGCCGTGCTCGATCGCCATGTTGGAGACGGTGAGACGGCCTTCGATGGACAAGTCGCGGATCGCCTCGCCGGTATATTCGATGACATGGCCGGTGCCGCCCGCCGCGCCGAGCACGCCGGTAATGTGGAGGACCAGATCCTTGGCAGAGACGCCGGGGAGCAGCGGGCCTTCGATGCGCACTTCCATTGTCTTCGAACGCTTCAGCAGCAGGGTCTGCGTGGCGAGCACGTGCTCGACCTCGCTCGTGCCGATGCCGAACGCAAGCGCGCCGAGGCCGCCGTGGCAGGCGGTGTGGCTATCGCCGCAGACGATGGTCGCGCCGGGAAGCGAAAAGCCCTGTTCCGGCCCGACGACGTGGACGATGCCCTGCTCCGCATCGGCATCGCCGATATAGCGGATGCCGAACGCAGGCGCGTTGGCCTCCAGCGCTTCGAGCTGCGCCGCGCTTTCGCGGTCCGCGATAGGGACGCGCACGCCCTTGGCATCGCGGCGGGCGGTGGTCGGCAGATTGTGATCGGGCACTGCGAGCGTGAGATCGGGGCGCCGCACCTTGCGGCCGGTGAGGCGCAGGGCCTCGAACGCCTGCGGGCTCGTCACTTCATGGACGAGGTGGCGATCGATGTAGACGAGGCTGGTGCCATCGTCGCGATCCTCGACGACGTGGGCGGCCCAGATTTTTTCGTAAAGCGTGCGGGGTGCGGCAGTATCGGTCATGCCCTGCCGGTTAAGCGCGCGCGGAGCGCATATCAAGCGCGAAAGGCAGGCCGCCGATCACGAAAACCCGCACGGAGCGGGGGGCAGGATGGCGGCGTGCCCCCTGCCCCCGTTTCCCCGTCGGCCGGGATCAGAGCAGATCGAGGCCGGTGTGGAACGGTTCCGACGCGGCGTAGTGCACCGGGGTGTGATCGACTTCGGCCACGGGTGCCACAGCGGGCGTGGCGGCGGAGCGGGGTTCGAACGCGCCGCCGGCCATCGTGTAGACCCCTGGCGGCGTGCCATCGTCATTCATGACCGGGCCGCCCTTTTCGTAGATCGAGACGAAATCCTCGTAGCTGAGCGGTGTATCGGTGGAGCCGTCGGTGCCGGTATCGCCGCCAGTGCTGCCGCCAGCATCGCTGCCGCCCTCTCCGCCCAGCGTGCGCCAGTTGGGTTCGGGATCGACCGGGCGGTCGATGACGATATCGCCGCTGCCGTCGGTGGAGGTGCCGTCGGTGGGGGTGCCGTCAGTCGCAGTAGCGTCAACCGAAGTGCCGTCGGCCCCAACCGGAGTGCCATCAACGAACATGGTCATGATCATGCCACCATCGTCGACGGGGGTGGTGCCATCGCTGGCACCAGCATCGCCAGAACCTGCATCAGCCGCGCCCGTATCCGCCGAGCCCGCATCCGCCGAGCTGGTGTCACCCGAAGCATCGGCCTTGGGCTGGAATTCGGTCGACCATTCAGCGGTGAGATCGCGCATGTTCTCGTAAGAGATGATCGGCGCTTCGCCCGTTGGGGCACTATCCACCGGGCCGCCAAAGGTCTGCGCG
>CANCET010000124.1 GCA_947375105.1 Sphingomonadaceae bacterium | reverse complement strand
GAAGCCACCGAAGTGGTGATCGCCGCGCTGACCGGCGGGCCCGAGGCGCTGGTGGGCGAGGCGGCGGACCTCTTGTTTCACTTGCTGGTGCTGATGGGCGATTGCGGGGTTTCGCTGGCCCAGGTTACCGCGGAACTGGAGCGGCGCGAGGGCGTGTCCGGAATTGCCGAGAAGGCCAGCCGGCCAAAACACGGAGACGCTTGAACCATGGCGGTCGATGCCACCCAGCCCTATGACGACCAGAATGTGTTTGCGAAGATCCTGCGCGGGGAGATACCCTGCCGCAAGGTCTACGAGGACGAGTGGACCCTCGCGTTCCACGACATCAACCCCCAGGCCCCGACGCATGTGCTGGTGATCCCCAAGGGCTCCTACGTGAGCTGGGATGATTTTTCCGCGAAGGCTGCGGATGCGGAAATCGCCGGGTTCGTGCGCGCGGTGGGGCATGTGGCGCGGGCGGCGGGGCTGGTGGCGCCGGGTTATCGGTTGCTCGCGAACACGGGCACGAACAGCCATCAGGAAGTGCCGCACCTGCATGTGCACATTTTTGCCGGGCGGCCGCTGGGGCCGCTGCTGGCACCGATGGGCTGACGCCGCGCGTTTGGCGTCCGGCGGAAGTTCCGCCGCAATGGGTTAACAATTTACCGTCTTTGATCTTGCCCTGCGAGTCGCGGCAAGGCTAGGACAAGTGGCCCATGCCTGTCCCGCATCCCCCTTCCGGCTGTTTTGACGGCGCGCGCCACTTGTATGCGGTACGCGTTTACTTTGAGGACACCGATCTTTCGGGGGTGGTCTACCACGCCAATTACCTACGCTGGTTCGAACGTGCGCGGTCGGACATGTTGCGGCTGCTGGGCATCGATCAGCGCGCCGCGCAGGAAGCGGGCGAAGGCGCCTTTGCCGTAACTGACCTTGCGCTCAAATATCAGCGGCCCGCGCGGCTCGATGATGATGTGCTGATCGAAAGCACCGTTGCCGAAGTTTCACGCGCGACATGCAGCCTTGTCCAAAAGGCCGTGCGGGACGGGGAACTGCTCGCCGAGGCGCAAGTCCGCGTTGCTTTCGTTTCACCGCTCGGCCGTGCGCGGCGTCTGCCCGCGCATTTCCATGCCGCTTTCACGGCGCTGCTTGCGTCTCCGCCCGAAGGGTCCGTCAATCCATGATGCTTTCCGTACTTGCCGCAGCCGCTGCCGGCACCACTGCCGGCATGCCGACCCGGCTCAATCCGGTCGCGCTGTTCCTCCACGCCGATATCGTGGTGCAAGTGGTGATGGGTGCGCTGGTGCTCGCCTCGGTGTGGGTGTGGACGATCGTCGTCGCGTTTTCGCTGCGCATGGGCAGCGCCGAGCGCAAGTGCGACCGCTATGAAACGGCGTTCTGGGAAGCGCGCGATGTCGACGCGTTCCACAAGGAGAACGGCGGGCAGGACGTGCCGAGCGCGAAGATCGTGACCGCAGCGCTCGCCGAATGGCGGCGCTCGACATCGGGCAAGACCATCGACCGCGAAGGCACCCGCCAGCGGCTGAACAGCGCGATGGAAAGCGTGGTGACGGCGGAAGCTGACCGGCTGGCGGGGCGGCTCAATTTCCTCGCCACGGTGGGTTCGGTAGCGCCTTTCGTGGGTCTGTTCGGCACGGTGTGGGGCATCATGGACAGCTTCTTCAACATCGGCGCGCAGCAGAACTCCTCGCTCGCGGTGGTCGCGCCGGGCATTTCGGAAGCGCTGTTTGCCACCGCCATCGGCCTGTTTGCGGCGATCCCGGCAGTGATTGCCTACAACCGCTTTTCGCACCGGGTGAATCGCTTCGAGACGCGGATGTTCCGGTTTGCGGACCGCTTTCACGCGACGTTGAGCCGCGAGCTGGAGCAGTAACGCCGTGGCGATGAGCATGGGCTCTGGCGGCGGAGGCCGGCGCGGACGGCGGGGCCGCGGGCGCGGGGCAGCGATGAGCGAGATCAACGTGACGCCGCTGGTCGACGTGATGCTGGTGCTGCTGATCATCTTCATGGTGACCGCGCCGATGCTGACCGCAGGCGTGCCGATCGACCTGCCGGACAGCCGCGCCGAGGCGCTGAAGACTGACCAGAAGGCAATCACGGTGAGCATGGACGGTGAGGGGCGCGTGTTCCTCGACGATCAGGAACTTGCGCCGGGCGAGCTTTCCGATCGGCTGGCTGGCCTTGCCACGGCGGGGCCAGGCGGGAAAGCGCCGCTCGTCACGCTGCGCGCAGACCGCAGCCTCGATTATGGCCGGGTGGTCGCGGTGATGGGCGCGCTCAACGCGGCAGGGTTCAAGTCGATCTCGCTGGTCACCAACGGTTCAGTGACGGCGCCTTAAGCGCATGGCGATGAGCGCCTCTTCTTCCTCCCAAGGGCTGACGCGCGAGGAAGCGCCCATACCGTTTGGGGCGCTGGTCATCGCGCTGGCGGCGCATGTCGCGCTGATTGCGGCGATGACACTTTCGCCGCCGGGCAAATCGATCACCGCGCCGCCTGAGCGGATGACGGTGACGTTTGCCGATCAGATCGCCGATCAATCGACCTCGCCGCAGCCCGATGCCGAGGCGGCGCCCGATGTCGCGCCGCAGCTGGGCGAACCGGCGCCCGAGCCTGCGCCGCCCGAGCCCGCGCCGCAGATCGCCCAGCCGCAGCCGAAACCCGCACCCGCCCCGCCGCAGCAGGCACGCCCAGCGCCGCAGCCGAGGCCGGTCGCCAAGCCCCAGCCGCAGGCGCGCGTGGCACCCGCCCCGCCGCCCAGGCCAGCGGCCAAGCCCGCACCGCCGAAGCCCGCAGCCGCCGCAGCACCGGCGGACCAGCGCTTGCGCCGCCGCCCTGATGCACCCACTGGCGCGAGCCGGATCGGCAACGATTTCCTGAGCGGCATCCCCGGTTCGACCAAGCCGGGCGCGGCGACCAATCCGCCGGCCGCAGCGTTTGGCCCCGAAGTCGCCGCCTCGCTCGTCAGCGGGATCGCGCGGCAGATCAAGCCGCACTGGACCGCGCCGCAGGGTGTCGATGCCGATAAGCTCGTCACGGTGCTGGCGTGGAACCTGAACCCTGACGGGAGCCTTGCCGGGCGGCCGCAAGTCGTGCAGCAGCTGGGCATTACCGATACGAACCGCGCGCAGGCGCAGCGCCACGCCGAACAGGCGATCCGCGCGGTGCAGCTCGCGGCGCCGTTCAATCTGCCCGCGCCGTATTATGCCAAGTGGAAACGCGTCGCGAGTTTCCGGTTTGACAGGAAGTTGTCGCAATGAAGCCTGCTTTTGCCGCACTGCTCCCCGCTCTGGCGCTGGCTGCGCTGGGATCGCCGCTGGCCGCCCAGCAAGCCGTCAAGCCCGCTACCCCGGCTGCGGCGGCATCGACCGCCGCGCCGGCTGACGAGGGGCTGACCGGCTCGGTTACCGACGAAAGCGAGTGGCAGGATCTGGGCATCGCCATCCCGACATTTCCGACCAACGAGATGCTGCCGACCGCGGCGGATGGCGGGAACACCGAAGCGCTGGGGCGCAATCTGGCGCGGGTGATCTATGGCGATCTCAAGAACAACGGGCTGTTCAAGCCAGTCGGCCCCGATGCGCTGCCCGCGATTGCTTACGGCGAAGTGGCGGCGCCCGCATTTCCGAACTGGCGCGCGCGCTCGGCCGAGATGCTGGTGCAGGGCTTCGTCAAATCTGCGCCGGATGGGCGGCTGACGGTGGGCTGCTATCTCTACGATGTCGCGCTGGGCAGCGAGTTGGCGCGGCAGGGCTATGTGGTGAAGCCCGAGGAATGGCGGCGTGCGGCGCACAAATGCGCGGACATGGTCTATTCGCGGCTTTCGGGCGAAAGTCCGTTTTTCGACAGCAAGATCGCCTACATCGCCGAGACCGGGCCGAAGGATCATCGCCGCAAGCAGCTGGCGATCATGGATTCGGACGGGGCGAACCACCGCTTCATCACCAACGGGCAGGCAACCGCGCTGACTCCGCGCTATTCGCCCGACTATTCGAAGATCGCGTATCTCAGCTATCTGAACGGCACACCGCGCATCTATGTCTATGACATCGGCACCGGGCGGCAGACGCTGGTGACCGAGGGCAAGGGGCCGACGTTTGCGCCGCGCTGGTCGCCCGATGGCAAGTCCATCCTCTATTCGATGGCGATTGCGGGCAACACTGACATCTACCGCGTGCCCGCGGCGGGCGGGACTTCGGTGAAACTGACGGATTCGCCGGGGATCGACGTGGGCGGCAGCTATTCGCCCGATGGCCAGAAGATCGTGTTCGAAAGCGATCGTTCGGGCAGCCAGCAGGTCTATGTGATGAATGCGGACGGGACAAACCAGAAGCGCATCAGCTTCTTTGGCGGGCGTTCGGCCACGCCCGAATGGAGCCCGCGCGGCGACCAGATCGCATTCACTCATATCGCGGGCAATCTGCGGATCGCAGTGATGACCCCCTCTGGCGGGGAAATGCGGTATCTGACCGACAGCTGGCAGGACGAAGCGCCGACGTGGTCGCCCAACGGCCGCATCGTGCAGTTCTTCCGCACCGCCAAGAGCACCGGGCGCACCGCGATCTGGCAGGTCGACCTGACCGGCCGCAACGAGCGGCGGCTGAATACGCCGGTCGATGGATCGGACCCGGCGTGGGGCCCTGTGCTGCCTTAGGAGGGTTGGTAGCGCGGTCCGGAGCCGCCATATCCGATCCATACCGGTCGGACCAAAAGCAAAACAGATTGCCGATTCGCGCCGTGCCATGCATTCTGGCGCTGAATACTCAAAGGAGATCGCTGCCGTGGACCGCAAGATTCTGACAACGCTGCTGCTTGCCTCTGGCCTTGCGCTCGCGGGTTGCGCGACCAAGCCGAAGGAACTGCCGCCGCAGCCGACCGGCGCGACGACGACGACCACGACCAACCCTCCGGTGACGCAGCCGATGGGGCCGATGCCGGGCAGCCAGGCCGATTTCATCGCTTCGGTGCTGGGTGACACGATCCTGTTCGACACTGACCGCTACAACGTCGACAGCGAAGATCAGGGCATCCTGCAGAGCCAGGCGCAGTGGCTGGCACGCTATCCGGACAAGCGCGTCACCATCGAGGGGCACTGCGACGAACGCGGCACGCGTGACTATAACCTTGCGCTGGGCGAACGCCGTGCCAATGCGGCAAAGAACTACCTCGTCAGCCTGGGGATCGACGCATCGCGCATCACTACGGTGAGCTATGGCAAGGAGCGGCCGATCGCGCTGGGTTCGGACGAGGTGAGCTGGGCCAAGAATCGCCGTTCGGTGACTATTACCGTCCAGTAAGGGCAAGAGGCCGCAAACGGCCTGTTTTTCGGGAAAGAGTACGCGTTTTCATGGCACGGCAGGGCAGATCAGCCGATTGGGGCTTCCCGCGCTGGCGCGGCTATGAAAGCGCGCGCGAGGCGGCGCCCGTGCGGCTGTGCGACCGCGCGGGCTGCGACGCCAAGGGCGATTGCCCCGCGCCCAAATCGCCCAACAATCCCGATCGCTGGTATTTCTGCCCGGCCCACGCCGCGGAATACAACTCCGGGTGGAACTACTTCGAAGGGCTCGACAAGGAAGAAGCCGAACTGCGCGAGAAGGCCGAGCGTGGGGAGGCATCGGGCTATGCCCAATCGGCCTATCAGGCTTGGGCTGGCCCTGGCGATGGCAGCCGCAGCCGCGACGAGATGCGCGCGCTGGAGGCGCTGGAGCTGGACGTGGACGCCGATTTCGAGGCGGTGCGCAAGGCGTGGCGCAGCAAGGCCAAGCTGGTGCACCCCGATGTGCGGCCCGGCGATGCCGAGGCAGCGGCGGAGTTCCTGAAGTTGCAGACCGCTTATGAAGTGCTGCGCGCGGCGGAAGAGCGGCGCGAGTGGAAGGGCTAGGGCTGACGGCCTAGGGCTTGGGAAGCGGGATCCTGGGCGCCCAGATTGATCTGAACCCGGCGAAATCGAAAGTAGCCGGATTGCAGCCGCGCGCAGCTACCGCGAGAGTCGCGGGAAATTGGCCCGAAAATCCCAGCCGGGCCATCAGGTGCGCCGTTGCCCTGTCCATCTGCATCCGTAGCAGCGGAGGCGAATCGCCCCACGCTCCCCTGTAGAGATAGCGGATCGGTCCCAGCCCGGCCGCTTGCTGGGCAAAAATCGTGGCGTATTGGCCGCCCAAAGCACCATCGCGCACCCGCATGTGGCAAGTGCCACGCACCGCGTCGATCACGGCACTTTGATAACCTTGGCTTTCCTGGTGCGTGACAAAACCCTGGGCATCCAGCTTGGCCTTGATCCCCTGGCTCAGCGCCGCGCTGTCGAAATCGAGGTCATACTGCGTCGTCGAGACCTTGAGGCCCAGCGTGACGGCAACGGCAAGCGCGAGAAGCAGGCTAAACTGGACGTCGCGCTTCGACATAGGCACCCCGCCCGATGATTGCTGCGGCCACCAGCATCGAAGCCCAACCGAACATGGCCCCTCCATCGCCGGCGTGAAGGAATTCGAACCGGGCGGGAAACAGGGCAATCGTGACCAGCCGGCAGACATTGACCATGGCGGTAGCGACCATTGCGAACACGCAAACCATGATTTGCCGTCCGGTAATGGGAAGTGCGAGCAACTGGGTCACCGTGCCCCAAAGCAGCACCGCGAAGGTCAGATTATGTACCGACGAGCAGCCCTTGCCGATCACGAAGCGATTGCCATCGACGAACTCCACGACATTACCGCTGGCATTCGTTCCGGCGAGTGCGCTCACGAGAGCACCGTCGAGCGGCAGCAGAACGGGAGAGAAGAGCGCGAGCACGATCCGGCCCCAGATCATCGTGCCGCTCATTGCGAGCAGAACAATGCCGATGCGCCGGGTCCGTGTTCCGGCCCGACTGGTCAGTCCGAAATACATCCCTCCAGCGAACACAGCGAGACTTGCAGCTTCGGCGAAGGGTATGAGAGCGGCAATGCCGGTGCAGGCAGCAATCGCGAAATCAGTTGATCGCGCGGGTTCCGCCGGACCGTCTTCCCGCGCGATCAGGTAGCATCCGGCAAACGCGAACCAGATGCCGGCGCTGATTCCCGCAAGTGTGGCAGAGGCATAAAGCGGCCCTACTTTGACGACCGCTTCGATTAACGGGGCACTGATGGCATTGAGCCCTGCGAGAATGCCGCAAAAGGCTGCCAGAATGCCACGGTCAATCGTCCATGTCCGCACAACTCGTGCGCGCGGGACCAGGGTTTGCGCCTTACTTTTTGATGCTTTTGCGCAACGCGCGGTAGCCAAGGCCCAACACTGCTGCGGCACCGATCCCGACACCGACTTCCGGTGCGGGGGTGGGGGGGATGCTGTTGGCCCATGCCGGTCCGGTTGCGAGAGCGGCCATCATGCCCGTCACCACGACATCCATTGCAAGTTTGCAACGCATCCGAAATCCCCCATTATGGCTGTTCGATGCAAAAACTAATGGTAAATGCTTAGCATGGCAATGGAGTGCTGATGCCTGCTCAGGCCAGTTCCGCATCCAGCAGCGCCAGGGTGCGCGCTTCGTCCGGAAAGCCTTCCGCCACCCAGCGCGCTTCGACGGCCCACAGGATGCGGGCGACTTCGGGACCGGCGGTGACGCCGCGCGCCACGATCATGCCGCCTTTCAGCGGGAACCGCGGGATATCCCAGCCTTCGAGCGGTTCGGTGCTGGCGCCTGTGATGAGCAGGCGGTCTATCGCGGCGGCGCGGCCCACCTTGTAGGCGAGCGCGCGGGCGTCCCTTTCCGGCACTTCGCGTGCCGCGACGAGCGCGAGGTGCTTGCGCTGAGCAAGGCTGAGTCGCAGTCGTGCGCCGACGAGTTCGGCGGTGGCAGGATCGGCGGGGAGCAGTGCGGCGAAGCGGCGAAGGGCTTCGGGCGGCACGCTACGCGCGTGCTCGGCGGTGATCAGCGGGGGGAGCGCGGCGGGGTCCGCTTCGGGGAGGATGACTTCAAGGATGCCAAGCTCTGCCATGCGGGCGACGGTTGGCGCGGGATCGGGCAGGCCGAGGAGCAGGAGCAATTCGCTCGCGATGCGTTCGCGCGAGAGGCCCTTGAGGCCTTGGGCAAGCGCGCTGCAGGCGGCCTCGGCAGTCGGATCGGCAGGGAGCGAGCCGAAACGGGCCTGGAAGCGGAAGTAGCGCAGGATGCGCAGGTAATCCTCGCGGATGCGCGCCTCCGCTTCGCCGATGAAGCGCAGGTGGCGGGCGGAGAGGTCGTGCATGCCGCCAAAGTAATCGTGAACCGTCAGATCGCGCGGGTCGGCGTAGAGCGCGTTGATCGTGAAATCGCGGCGGGCGGCGTCTTCCTGCCAGCTTTGCGAGAAGGCGACAGTGGCGTGGCGGCCGTCGGTCGAGACATCGCGGCGCAGCGTGGTGATCTCGACCGGGCCACTGGCAGCAAGCGCGGTGACCGTGCCGTGGGCAAGCCCGGTCGGCACGCTGCGGATGCCTGCGGCCTTCAGACGCTCGATCACCGCTGGCGGTTCGAGCGGGGTCGCCATGTCGATATCCTTCACGGCGAGGCCGAGCAGCGTATCGCGCACCGCGCCGCCGACATAGCGGACAAGGCCTTCTCCCGCCGGATCGAGCGCGGCGACGAGCGCGGCGAGATCCTCGCGGCGGGTCCATTCGGCCGACGGCAGGTGCGGCTCAGCCATGCCAGCGGATCCGCTGCGCGAGATTGGCGATGATCCCGGCGGTAACGCCCCAGATGCGGTGCTCGTTCCACTGGATATCGATGTAGCTGCCGCGCCGACCTACCCATTCGCTTTCCCGGCGGATGTGGTTTTGGGGATCGAGCACGAAGGACAGCGGCGGTTCGAACCACGCGGCGACTTCGGCCGGGTTGGGCTGGATCGGCAGATCGGGCGGAACCATCGCGAGGACCGGCGTGATATCGTAGCCAGTGCCGGTGCGGTACTGGTCGGTCGCGCCGATCACGTCGACGAGCGCGGGATCGATGCCGAGCTCCTCGTGCGCTTCGCGCAAGGCGGCTTCGATCGGTGTTTCGCCGGGATCGAGCTTGCCGCCGGGGAATGCGGCCTGTCCGGGGTGTGCGCGCATGTGCGAAGGCCGGTGGATGAGGAGGACGCCGGGGCCATCGGCATGGTCCGGTCGGTCGGTCACGGCGATCAGCACGGCGGCGGGGCGCAGGGGCGTGCCGGGGAGCGGGCGCCAGTCCTCGTATGCCGGGGGTATGGGATCGGCGTGGCCGATATCGAACAGATCGGCGAGGCGGGCGCGCAAGCTCATGCCGGGAGCAGGCCGAAGCGGGCGCCCTGGCTCTCTACCGCGAGGGCATCGGGATCGGACACCGCCAGAGCGTGGTCAATCAACTGGCCATAGGTGCTCCGGTTGAGCCGCGCCTCGGTGCCATGGCGGACGGCGAGGTAGTAGGCAGGAATGTCGGCGGTGCCGCGTGCGCGCAGCGGATGATCCGGCCCGGCGAGGATCACATCGTCGGTGTTGAGGCGGAAGGCGATGACCGGGGCGCCGGCTTCGTCCGCGCGGACTTCCATGTCGGTGGCGATGAAGGCGGCGTCCTCGACGTCGATTGCGAGCCGTTCGCCGGGGGTCATCAGCCAATGTCGGCCGGCCGCATCGCGCGCGATCAGCCCGGAGAAGGCGCGGACCATGGCGGGGCGATGGATCTTGCCGCCTTCGTGAAACCAGGTGCCGTCAGCGGCAATGCGCATGTGGCTGTCCCCTGCGCGTGCAGGGCTCCAGCTCTCCACCGGCGGCAACCGGCGCGCAGCAACTGCCTCTGCCAGTTCGGCGAGGGAAAGCTTGGCGAGGTCTGCGGGCGGAT
>CANCET010000123.1 GCA_947375105.1 Sphingomonadaceae bacterium | reverse complement strand
GGGCTCATGGGCGGGCTTTATGACCACGACTGGTTCATGGTCGCCGCCGATTTCGATGCCTACCACGCGGCGCAGCGCCGGGTGGACCGGATGTGGGAAGACCAGGCCGGGTGGCGCGAAAAGGCGATCCGCAACATCGCCAATGTCGGCTGGTTCTCCTCCGACCGCACCATCGGCGAATATGCGCGCGATATCTGGGGGGTCATTCCGAAGTGATTGGGCCAAGCGCATGAAGCCATCGCCCGCCGCGCTCGAAGCCCTGCTGGAGGGGACGCATGCCGATCCCTTCGCGCTGCTGGGCATTCACGAAGGGCCCGGCGGGGCGTTTGCCCGCGCAGTGCTGCCGGGAGCGGAGACGGCCGAAGCGCATTCGCTGGCAGGCGAGCCGCTGGGTACGCTGACGCGGATTGACGCGCGCGGGCTGTTTGAAGGCGTTGTGAACGGGCCGCGCCAGCCGGTGAAGTATCGCTGCACGGCGGCGGGGCATGTGTGGTGGATCACGGACGCCTATTCGTTTGGCCCGGTGCTGGGGCCGACCGATGATTTCCTGATAAACGAAGGTACGCACCTCAGGCTGTTCGACAAGCTGGGCGCGCATGTGATCGAGCACGAAGGCGCGCAGGGCGTGCATTTCGCGGTCTGGGCGCCGAATGCCGAACTGGTCTCGGTCGTCGGCGATTTCAACGACTGGGATGGACGGCGCACACCCATGCGGCGGCGGGCGGATATCGGCGTGTGGGAAGTGTTCGTGCCCGATATCGAGGCCGGGCGCGCCTACAAGTTCCGCGTGGTTGGCCCCGGCGGCGCGGTGCAGCCGCTCAAGGCCGATCCGTTTGCCTTCCGATCGGAATTGCGGCCGGCAACGGCCAGCGTGATCGGCGCGCCGGACACGCACGAATGGGGTGATGCGGCGCACCGGGCGAACTGGGCGAAGATCGATCCGCGCCGGGTGCCGATTTCGATCTACGAGGTCCATCCCGGATCGTGGCAGAAGCCCGATGATGGGGTCCGCGAGTTCTATTCATGGGACGAGCTGGCCGACCGGTTGATTCCCTATGTGATCGAGATGGGCTTTACCCATATCGAGTTCCTGCCGGTATCCGAACATCCCTACGATCCGAGCTGGGGCTACCAGACGACGGGCCTGTTCGCGCCGTCAGCCCGCTTCGGCGAGCCCGAGGGCTTTGCGCGGTTTGTCGACGGGGCGCACCGCGCGGGCGTGGGCGTGCTGATCGATTGGGTGCCGGCGCACTTCCCGGTCGATGCGCATGGCCTGGCGAAGTTCGACGGGACCGAGCTTTACGAACACGCCGATCCGCGGCTGGGGTTCCACCCCGATTGGCAGACCGCGATCTACAATTTCGGGCGGCGCGAGGTGCTGAGCTTCCTCGTCAACAACGCCCTGTTCTGGGCCGAGCGTTATCACGTGGACGGCCTGCGCGTGGATGCGGTCGCCTCGATGCTCTACCGCGATTATTCCCGCAAGGCGGACGAGTGGATCCCCAATGCGGAAGGGGGGCGCGAGAACTGGGAAGCGGTGGCGTTCCTGCAGGCGATGAACCGCGCGGTCTATGCCAGCCACGCGGGTTTTCTGACCGTGGCGGAGGAATCGACCAGCTGGCCCGGCGTGACGCAGCCCACCGACGCGAGCGGCCCGCCGCGCGGGGGGCTAGGTTTCGGCTTCAAGTGGAACATGGGCTTCATGCACGATACGCTGGCCTACATGGCCCGCGATGCGGTGCACCGCCGCTATCACCACGACGAAATCACCTTCGGGCTGATGTATGCCTTCAGCGAGAACTTCGTGCTGCCGCTGAGCCATGACGAAGTGGTGCACGGCAAGGGTTCGCTGCTGGGCAAGATGAGCGGCGCGGATGCCTGGCAGAAGTTTGCCAACTTGCGCGCCTATTACGGCCTGATGTGGGGCTATCCCGGCAAGAAGCTGCTGTTCATGGGGCAGGAGTTTGCGCAAGGGCGCGAATGGAGCGAGGCGCGCAGCCTCGATTGGTACCAGCTCGATCTGCCCGAGCATGCCGGGGTGCAGCGCTGGGTCAAGGACCTCAACCACGCTTACCGCACGCTGCCGGCGCTCCACGCGCGGGACTGTGAGGGCGAAGGGTTCGAGTGGCTGGTGGTGGACGATGCCGCTGCCTCGGTCTTTGCCTGGGCGAGGCTGGCGCCGGGCGCGCCGACGGTGGTGGTTGTCAGCAACATGACGCCGACACTGCACGGGCACTACCGCCTGCCGATGCCGCAGGACGGCACGTGGCGCGAAGCACTGAACAGTGATGCGGGCATTTATGGCGGATCGGGACAGGGCAATCTGGGCGGCGTGACCGCCGAAGGCGGCGCGGCCATGGTCGTTCTGCCGCCGCTTTCGACGGTGATGTTCGTGTTCGAGGGATAACCAACGAGAAACAGGGGAGTGTGGCAATGAGGGATACTTACGCACAGCCGCTGGCGCGCGACGCCATGGCCTATGTCCTCGCCGGGGGGCGCGGGAGCCGGCTGTGGGAACTGACCGACAACCGCGCCAAGCCGGCGGTCTATTTCGGCGGGGTCAGCCGGATCATCGACTTTGCGCTTTCCAATGCGATCAATTCGGGCATCCGCCGCATCGGCGTGGCCACGCAATACAAGGCGCATTCGCTGATCCGCCACATGCAGCGCGCGTGGAACTTCATGCGGCCCGAGCGCAATGAAAGCTTCGATATCCTGCCCGCCTCGCAGCGCATTTCCGAGCACGCGTGGTATGAAGGGACGGCGGACGCGGTCTACCAGAACCTCGACATCATCGCGAGCCACGCGCCCAAGTACATGGTGATCCTGGCGGGCGATCACATCTACAAGATGGACTACGAGCTGATGCTGCAGCAGCACGTGGCATCGGGCGCGGACGTCACCATCGGCTGCCTCGTGGTCAAGCGCGAGGAAGCCAAGGGCTTTGGCGTGATGGCGGTGGACGCGAATGCCGTGATCACCGATTTCGTGGAAAAGCCCGAAAATCCGCCCGCGATCCCCGGCGATCCGGAGCATTCGCTGGCCTCGATGGGCATCTATGTGTTCGACACCAAGTTTCTGTTCGATGCGCTGCGCCGCGATGCCGCCGACCCGAACTCCAGCCGCGATTTCGGCAAGGACATCATCCCCGACATCGTGAAGAACGGCAAGGCGGTGGCGCACCGCTTCACCGACAGCTGTATCCGCGCGGCCGAGCAGATCGGCGAATACTGGCGCGATGTCGGCACCGTGGACGCTTATTTCGAGGCGAACCTCGACCTCACCGACGTGGTGCCCAAGCTCAACATGTATGACCGCGACTGGCCGATCTGGACCGATCAGGTGGTGGCCGCGCCAGCCAAGTTCGTCCACGATCAGGATGGGCGGCGCGGCATGGCGATTTCCTCGCTGATCTCGCAGGACTGCATCGTTTCGGGCGCGATTGCGCGGCGTTCGCTGCTGTTTACCGGCGTGAAGATGGGCTCGTTTTCCAGCGTCGATGAGGGCGTGATCCTGCCCTATTGCAACATCGGGCGCGGCGCGCGGCTTTCGCACGTCATCCTCGATTCCGGCGTGCGCATTCCGGAGGGGCTGGTGGTCGGCGAGGACCCGATCCTTGATGCCAAGCGCTTCCGCCGCACCGAAAGCGGCGTGTGCCTCATCAACAAGGCGATGATCGAGCGGTTGAAGTGACCTTGCGCGTCCTGTCCGTCGCGTCCGAAGCGGTGCCGCTGGTGAAGACTGGCGGGCTTGCCGATGTGGTGGGAGCGCTGCCCGAGGCGCTCGCATCGCACGGCATCGCGATGACAACGATGCTGCCGGGTTATCCGGCAGTGATCGCCGCGCTGGGCAAGAAGCCCAAGGCTCTGCACATCTGGGATAGCCTGCTGGGCGAGCCGGCGCGATTGCTGGCGGGCACGATAAGCGGGCATCCACTGCTGGTGCTCGATGCGCCGGGCTTTTTCGCGCGTGGCGGCGGGCCTTATGGCGATGCCACGGGGCGCGACTGGGCCGACAATGGCAAGCGCTTTGCCGCCTTCGGCCGCGCGGCGGCGGATATTGCCGCTGGCGCGGTGAAGGGCCTCGCCTTCGACCTGATCCATGCGCACGACTGGCAAGCGGGGATGACGCTGGCCTATCAGCGGTTCGCTCCTGCGGGGGCGCAGTTGCCCTCGGTGGTGACGATCCACAACATGGCGTTTCAGGGGCACTACGGCGCGGACCTGTTCCCTGCGCTAGGCCTGCCGGCGCAGGCCATGGCGATCGACGGGATCGAGTATCACGGCGGGATCAGCTTCCTGAAGGCCGGGCTTGCCGCCGCCAGCCGGATCACCACAGTGAGCCCCACGTATGCCCGCGAAATCCGCGAGCCCGGCTTCGGCATGGGTCTGGAAGGGCTGATCCGCGCGCGTGAGGGCGAGGTGAGCGGCATCGTCAACGGGATCGATCCGGCGGTGTGGAATCCGGCGAGCGATGCGGCGCTGAAGGCTCCCTATACCGCGAAATCGCTCGGCAAGCGGGCCGCGAATGCGCGCGCGCTGGAAGCGGAATTTGGCCTTGAGAGCGGGGACGGCCCGCTGTTCATCGTGATCAGCCGCCTGACCTGGCAGAAGGGCATGGACGTGCTGCTCGAAGCCGCCGACCACCTTGTCGGCATCAGCGGACGGCTGGCGCTGCTGGGTTCGGGCGACGCGGCGCTCGAAAGCGGGTTTCATGCAGCGGCAGCGCGGCATCCCGGGCGGATCGGCGTGCGCATCGGCTATGACGAGGGGCTTTCGCACCGCATGCTGGGCGGCGGCGATGCGATCCTCGTGCCAAGCCGGTTCGAGCCTTGCGGGCTGACCCAGCTCTATGGCCTCGCCTACGCTTGCGTGCCGGTGGTGAGCCGCACCGGCGGCCTCGCCGATACTGTGATCGACGCCAACTTCGCCGCGCGGCAGGCCGGGGTGGCGACAGGCGTGCAGTTTGACGGCGTGCGCTATCAGACGCTGGCCGACGCACTGACGCGGACCGTGCAGCTCTATCACCAGCGCGATACCTGGACTGCGTTGCAACGTGCCGGAATGAAAGCTGATTTCTCCTGGAGCGGCAGCG
Organism: Sphingomonadaceae bacterium; assembly: GCA_947375105.1. Taxonomy (GTDB): domain Bacteria; phylum Pseudomonadota; class Alphaproteobacteria; order Sphingomonadales; family Sphingomonadaceae; genus Novosphingobium. The sequence goes on along the minus strand of CANCET010000123.1, from coordinate 4,718 downwards.
GCAAGGCCTATGCCGACCTCTACACGAGCCTTACGGTGGCAGCATGATCCAGACGATTCCAACGACGCCCTTCGCCGACCAGAAGCCGGGCACTTCGGGCCTGCGCAAGAAGGTGCGCGTCTTCGCCCAGCCGAACTATGCGGAGAACTTCATCCAGTCGGTGTTCGATGCGGTCTCGCCCGAGGCGGGCAGCACGCTCGTGATCGGCGGCGATGGGCGCTATCACAACCGCACAGTGATCCAGACGGCGATCCGGATTGCCGCGGCCAATGGCTATGGCCGGGTGCTGGTGGGGCAAGGCGGCATCCTTTCGACGCCCGCCGCGAGCCACGTGATCCGCAAGCATGGCGCAAGCGGCGGTCTGATCCTTTCGGCCAGCCATAACCCCGGCGGGCCGGACGAGGACTTCGGCATCAAGTACAATATCGCCAATGGCGGGCCGGCGCCCGAGGCGATTACGGACGCAATCTATGCGCGGACCAAGGTGTTGGACCGCTGGCTGACCGTGGAAGCGGCGGACGTCGATCTCGATACGTTGGGCGTGCAGACCGTGGCCGGCATGACGGTCGTGGTGATCGACAGCGTGGCCGACTGGGCGGACCTGATGGAGACGCTGTTCGATTTTCCCGCGATCCGGGCGGCGGTGGCGGACGGGCTCACAATGGCGTTCGATGCGATGCATGCCGTCACCGGGCCTTATGCCACCGAAGTGCTGGAAAAGCGGCTGGGGTTCCGCCCCGGCACCGTGCACAATGGCGTGCCGCTGGAGGACTTCGGCGGGCACCATCCCGATCCCAACCGGGTCCATGCCAAAGTGCTGTTCGACCTGATGTTTTCGCCCGATGCGCCCGCGTTCGGCGCGGCATCGGATGGCGACGGCGACCGCAACCTGATCGTGGGCAAAGGCATCTTCATCACTCCGTCTGACAGCCTCGCGATGCTGGCGGCGAACGCGCATCTGGCGCCGGGCTATGCCGGGGGCCTCGCCGGGATCGCCCGCTCCATGCCGACGAGCGCGGCGGCGGACCGCGTCGCGGAAGCGCTGGGCATTCCCGCGTTCGAGACGCCGACGGGCTGGAAGTTCTTCGGCACTCTGCTCGACGCCGGAAAAGCCACGATCTGCGGCGAGGAAAGCGCCGGAACCGGATCGGACCACGTGCGCGAGAAGGACGGCGTGTGGGCTGTGCTGCTGTGGCTCAACATCCTTGCCGCACGGGGCGAGAGCGTGGAGGCCATCGCCCGGGCACACTGGGCGACCTATGGGCGCAATTACTATGCGCGGCATGATTACGAGGCGTTGCCCAAGGATGTGGCGGAAGCGCTGATGGCGGCGCTGGAGGCATCGTTTGCCGCGCTGCCGGGCAAGGCGTTCGGGCCGCTGGTGGTCGCGAAGGCAGACAGCTTTGCCTACACCGATCCGGTGGACGGCTCGTTCAGCGCCAATCAAGGCCTGCGGGTGCTGTTCGAGGGCGGTTCACGGATCGTGCTGCGGCTATCGGGCACGGGCACTGAAGGCGCGACCTTGCGGCTCTATCTGGAACGCTATGAACCGGCGGACGGCACGATCGATGCCGATACCGATGCGATGCTCGGCGATCTGGTGGCGGCTGCAGAAGCCATTGCGGGAATTGCCGCACGCACCGGGCGCGCCGCACCTGACGTGATTACATGACGCGGATTTCGGTGCGCGCCCCGCGCGCCGAGGCGGTATCGCTGTGTGTGTTCGATGGCGAGAGCGAGACCCGCGTGCCGATGGCGCGGCAGGGGGACGATTGGGTAGCACAGGCCCCTCCCCCCGGCGCGCGCTATGGACTGCGGGCGTGGGGCGAATGGGCGCCCGAGCGCGGGCTGTGGTTCGATCCCGCCAAGCTGCTGGTCGATCCGCGCGCGGTGGAGCTGGACCGGCCCTTCGCCTACAGTCCGGCGCTTTCGGCATACGGGGTCGATACCGCGCCGCTGGTGCCGCGTGCGGTGATGCCCGCGACGCTGCCGGAAGTGCCCTTGCAGCCGCCGGTGTTTCGGCGCGGCGGGCTGGTCTACGAAACCAACGTGCGCGGGCTGACGATGCTCCATCCGGATGTGCCGGAGCCGCAGCGCGGCACGGTGGCGGCGCTCGCGCATCCCGCCGTGCTGGCGCATCTGGAAAAGCTGCACGTGAGCGCGGTGGAACTCATGCCGATCACCGCGTGGATCGACGAGCGGCACCTGCCGCCGCTGGGGCTCAGCAATGCCTGGGGGTATAATCCGGTGGTGCCGATGGCGCTCGATCCGCGGCTGTGCCCGGGCGGCGTGGCCGAACTGCGCGAGACGGTGGCCGCGCTGCATGCCCGCGGGATAGGGGTAATCCTCGATCTGGTGTTCAACCATACCGGCGAGAGCGACATTTTCGGGCCGGTGCTGAGCTTTCGCGGGCTGGACAATACGGCCTATGCGCAGGAGCCCGACGGGCAGCTGATCAACGATACGGGATGCGGGAACACTCTCGATTTTGCCCGTCCGGCAATGCGCACGCTGGTGATCGAGAGCTTGCGGCATTTCGTGCAGCATTGCGGCGTCGATGGGTTCCGCTTCGATCTGGCGACCGTGATGGCGCGCGGGCCGGGTTTTGCCGCCGATGCGCCGATCTTTGCCGAGATCGCCGCCGATCCGTGGCTTGCGGACCGGGTGATGATCGCCGAGCCGTGGGATATCGGGCCTGGCGGCTATCAACTGGGGCAGTTCCCGGCGCACTGGCTGGAGTGGAACGACCGCTACCGCGATGATGTGCGGCGGTTCTGGCGCGGGGATGCAGGGATTGGCCTGCTGGCGACGCGGATCGCGGGTTCGTCCGACATCTTCGGCAACGACTGCCGCGCGGTGAATTATCTGGCGGCGCACGACGGGTTCACGCTGGCCGATACGCTGGCGTACGAGCACCGCCACAACCATGCCAACGGCGAGGACAACCGCGACGGGCACGGCGAGAACTTCAGCTGGAACAATGGCGCAGAAGGGCCGAGCGATGATCCGGCCGTGCTCGCCCGCCGCGCGGCGCTGGCGCGGGCGATGCTGGGCACGCTGTTCGTTTCGTCCGGCACGATCATGCTGACGGCGGGGGACGAGTTCGGCCGGAGCCAGCAGGGCAACAACAATGCCTATGCGCAGGACAACCCGGTGACGTGGATCGACTGGAGGAACCGCGACCGCGCACTGGAGGACCATGTTGCGGCGCTGGCGGCGTGGCGTGCGGAGCAGGACCTGTCGCAGTTTCCGCAGAACGGCGAATGGCGCGCGCTTGATGGATCGGCGATGGATGCGGCGCGCTGGGAAAACCCGCTGACGCCCGGATTCACGTGGCAGGCAAACGGCGAGGCGGCACGACCGACGGGATTGGAGATCGATCGCGCCGCCCCTTGGGCCGGGCCCCGGGAGGGATAAGGGCCCGAAACCGGATCAGGCGCGCTGCCAGACAAGCGCCGGATCGAAGCCTTCCCCGCGCAGCGCCGCGGGTGCGCGCGGCACCTCCTGCACGACCGGGAGCGGCTGCGGCAGCAGGGTGTTGAGCAGGAGCCGGCCGAACGCCCAATCGCCGACGCCCGAAGCGGCGTTGATGTGCCCGGCCTCGCCCGCATCGGCGAGGCGTGCATCCCAATTGCTGGCAAGGCGGCGGGCCTGCGCCATTGTCAGGTAAGGGTCGTTGCGGCTGGCGACGAGGATCGAGGGGAACGGCAGCGCAGCTTCGGGCACCGGGGCGAAGCGGGTGAGCCGCCGGTCCAGCGGGCGGTCTTCGACATCGGGCGGGGCGACGAGCAGCGCGCCGATCACGGTGCCCGCTTCGACCGGGCCGCCTGCGGCTGGCCTGCGGGGCTGCTCGTATTCCGCCCACCACGCCACCGCATGGCAGCCAAGGCTGTGCGCGGCGAGCACCACCGGTCCCTCAGCGCGCTGGATCGCGAGATTGAGCTTGTTGACCCAGGTGTTGCGATGCGGATCTTCCCAGAGCCCCAGATCGACCCGGCGGCAGCGCGGCAGGCGCGCTTCCCATGTCGTTTGCCAGTGGCCGGGGCCGCTGTTGCCAAGGCCCGGCACGGTCAAGATGACAGGCGGCAGGATCGCAGGCGCAGGGTTGTCCTTCAGAGCATTGATTTCATTGGCCATAGCACGTCTCCGTAGAGGATCTGGCCGGTCGACTCGGTGCACGTCCCGACAGACACACTGTTAACTCAAGTTTTTGAGTAGACAATAGGCTGGCGGCAAAGCGGGCGGGGATTTCGCCAGTCCGAGGCCACGGACACGCCGCCTTGCGAAATGAGGCCGGCGTTGCCATGTCCTCGCCGCAGTTGGCGTGCACAATTCGCTGCGAAGGCCAATCCACGAACACGCACAAGGGGCCCACACCATGACGACAATCGATGGCGGGATGCGGCCGAAGCTTGCGGCAGTGCAGCATGTGGTGATACCGGCGCGCGCATGACCGCTGCTGCGCCTTCCTCTGCTGTTTCCCCTCGGCGGCTGCTGGTTTCGATCCACGACGTGTCGCCGCGCTTCGAGGCTCAGGTCGATGCACTGGCAGATCGGCTGGCGCGGCACGTGGGCGAGGCGAAGTTCGCGATGCTGGTGATCCCCGATCATTGGCGCGGCGCCCCGATTGCAGGGAACGCCGCGTTTGGGGCGAGACTGCGCGGCTGGGCCGATCAGGGCATCGAGATGTTCCTCCACGGCTGGAGCCACAAGGACGA
>CANCET010000122.1 GCA_947375105.1 Sphingomonadaceae bacterium | reverse complement strand
GAGGTATGCGATCTTCTGGAGCGGGTTATAGGCCCGCGCCGCTTCGCCGGTGGGGAAACGCAACTGCGCGTGTTCCTTGATGTCGTGCCACAAGTGCGCGATGCTGCGTTCTTCTCGCTTCAAGGCGAGATCACGGCGCAAGTGTCCGGAAAGTATGTTGTATACCATGAACAGCGTGGCGCTGATCAGCAGTACCCAGGCGAACGCGAAGTGCCATTGGCGCGCATCCGCCAGGCTGTAGGTCGAGGGGATCGTCACCAGCGGCGGAAAGGCATAGGCCGCACCTTGCGCGTAGCCGATGAAGCCCGTCGTCGCGATCTCGACACCGCCGACCGAGAGGAACCCGCTTGTGCCGCGGTGGCCGATGACCAACCAGGGATGATCGGGGTTCGCGCCGTACTGCCCCCAGTATAGCCGCGGGTGCGCGTTGAAGATCATCATCCCGCTCATCAGCATCACGAAGATGCTCCAGGCGTTGATCCAGTGCCAGATCCGCACCGGCAGTTTCGTCCGGTAGATCAGCGGCGAAGCGGCATCGCTCGCGCGCTCCGCATCGCTGTCTGCATAATGTGTTGCCATTGTTCCCGCTCCCGCCATGCCGCGAGCATGCTCTCCTCCGCTGGAAGAGCAAGCGCCGCGCAGACCGGTTCGCTGAGTAACCGGCAAACGTTACATCACGCGCAGAAAAATCCCGTCAGCCTTCGTACCACCCGATATCCTCGGTTGCCACTTCGCCAAACCGGGCACCTTTGGTGATGGCCTGCCAGATGATCGGCCACGACGTAAGGATCATGCTGAGGAACGGCCACGGGTCGCGCCCATCCCAGCTGACATCGCGGGTCGTCACCAGATGCTTCAAGCTTGCGAAGAAGCCACTGCCGCGCAGCATCGCGCCCTGCGTCTCGGTCAGGCAGGCGTAGAACTGCTGGAGCTTGCGGTAGCGCCGCACACGGACGGGGCCACTCCAACGCGGATCCAGCACGGCATGGGCGATATCTTCCGGCTCCCAGAAATGCACCCCGCTCGTGGCGCGCGGATTGCACTCAATGGCGTGGGGCACGCCGCTCGCATCGACGATGAAGTCGAATGAAACGAACCCGCTCCACCGTGCCTCTGCCACGAATCGCTTGATCCATGCATGGATCGCGGGCGCTTCGATCCGCTCGAACGCCACCGCGACCGAACCGGACATGACGGCTCCCCGGTAGACCATGGTGGCCACGACGCGCCCGTCCTGAGCGATGGTGCAAGTGCTGTGCTCGCATCCTTCAACGAAGCGCTGGACAACTGCGGGCCCGGCGGGATCGGCCGGGGGGAGGGGCTCGCCGCTCCGCAAGATGTGAAGGCCCTTGCCGGAACACGAAAACACCGGCTTCACCACCACCGCCCCCGACCGTGCGATCGCTTCACCCTCAGCCGAACCCAGCGGTGCACTCTCCGGCGCGGTCAGCCCCATGGCCAAGGCCGCGCGGATGAAGCGCGCCTTGTCATGCAGGGCGATGACGTCATCCGGAGGCATCGTGAAAAGCTGCACGCCCTGCGGCAGAAGCTCCGCCAGATGTGCCACATGCATCGTTTCTTCGGAGACCGGCACGACGAGATCGACCCCCTCGCGCTTCACGATATCGACCAGCGCTGCCAGATACGCTGCCTTGCCTTTGCTCGGCGGCGGCACCTTGAATTCCTTCGCGACATGCCGCGAAGCTCCCGCCAGCGTCCAGCCATACGGCTCGGCCACCAGCACGCGGCAGCCCGCCTTGCTGAAGCCCCGCGCCAGATCGAGCGCCTTGGGCAGCCGCCCGAGCGTGAGCAGCACGGTCGTCACGCCGTCACGCTCCGCGGCCTGCCGGCGTCACCCGCACCATGATCTGCCGCGCCGGCCGCGTTGTCAGCCGCGCCGCCGGGCGGACGGCGCGCGCATCCTCGACGTGGAAATCAAATCGCCGGAACAGGCGCGCGATCAGCAGCACCGCTTCGGTCAGTGCAAAAGCTGCGCCCGCACAGACGCGCGGCCCCTGGCCGAACGGAATATAGGCCCCTGGCGTCAGCTCGCTTTCGCGAGCAGGCAGGAAGCGGTCCGGGTCGAACAGGTCGGGGTTTTTCCAATAGCGCCGGTGCCGGTGCAGCACCCACGGCGCCACCATCACCAGCGCCCCCCGCTTCACCCGCTTCTTGCCGATCGTCGTCGCCGCAGTGGCCACGCGCGGCAGGAACGTGATCGGCGGATAGAGCCGCAATGTCTCGCGAAAGACATTACGAATCGTCGGCAGGTGCTTGGTCTCCTCGAAGCCGATCGGCCCGTCCTCGCCGGCAACGGCGCGGATTTCCTCACGCACCCGCGTCACCAGCTCTGGCTGCATCGCCAGTAGATAGAACGCCCAGGTCAGCGCGCTCGCGCTCGTCTCGTGCCCGGCCAGAAACAACACGCCGAGCTGATCGATCAGCTCCTCGCGCGTGAAAGCCGTCCGGCTGAAATCATCGCGCGCTGCGATCACGGCCGCCGCGATATCGTCGAAATTCTCCCCGTTCGGCCCCAGATGCGTATCGAGCAGATCGCCAAGATGCTGCCGGATGCGCGCGCAGGCATCCAGGACGAAGTCCTTCTGCGGCACGGGTGTCCACGCCGGGGCCATGATCAACCGCCGGATCTCGACTTGCGCCACGCTGTGCTCGAACACCGTGAACGCATCGAACACATCGTGCGCCGCGCTGGTCTCCAATCCGGTGCTGAACACCGTGCGGCAGATGATGTCCGCCGTGAGGTGGCTCATCGTCAGATCGAGTGAAAACGCGGCGCCATCTGCCGCGCGCATGCCAAGCGACTGCTCGCAGGCGTCCGCGCCTTGCTGCATCGCCGGAAACGCGCGGTTGACGCGCATCATCGTGAACGCCGGGTCGATCATCCGCCGTTGGCGCTGCCAGGTCTCGCCCGAAGAGACGAAGATCGAATCGCCGATCAGCGGCGCCAGCGCGTCCACCATCAGATCGCTCTTGGGAAAGATGCCCTCGGGATCGGAGAGCACGCGGCGCACTTCGTCGGGCCGGTTGACGATGAGGATCGAACGCCGCGAATAGCCGAGCGGCCCCACATCGCAGCGATAGGCGCTGGCCGGCAGCAGGCTGAGCAGATCGCCATCGCCGCGCAGCGCAACGCGCAGCAGCGCCATGATTGCGCCGAGCGAGTTCGGTCGCGGTGGTCGATAGGCAGCGGAAACGGCAGTCTGGCTCGCGGCGTGGTTCAAGTCGGCAATCCGAATGGCTTGGGAGTGTCATCTTATGTTTACACGGCGCATGTCCAGTGGAATAGTCGCTCTCTGATAATCCGGGGGATGCGATGGAACTGCTGCTGTTCCGCTGCCTGATTGCAGCGCACATCGCCGCGGGGGCAACCGGGGCAATCGCCTTCTGGATTCCGGTCGTGGGCCGCAAGGGCGATGTGAACCATCGCAAGTGGGGCCGCGTGTTCACCAAGGCGATCCTCACGACCGGCTGCCTCGCACTGGCGATGAGCGTGATGACGCTGCTCGACCCGATGACGGTTCATCCCCATCTGGTCAGCCGATTCGATGCCGATTTCGTTCGCGGGATCTTCGGCGTGATGATGCTCCACAACGCGATCCTCACGCTTAATCTGGCGTGGTACGGGTGGCTCTGCGTGACGAACCGCCGTAACGTGGCGGCCAATCGCACCCCGCTCAATCTCGCGCTGCAAGTCCTCGTGATGATCGCCGCCGTGGTTTGCGCGTGGGATGGCGCGCGGATCGGTCAGCCGCTGATGATGCTTATCTCGGTCGTCGGCATGGCGACGGGCATCACCAACCTCGTGTTCCTCTATTCCCGCAATCCTTCGCCGGTCATGTGGCTCAAGGAGCATGTGAAGGCGCTCGTCGGAGCGGGTATCTCGGTCTACACAGCGTTTCTCGCGTTCGGCTCGGTGCGTCTGTTCCCCGCGCTTGCCCTCCATCCGGCGATGTGGTCGGTCCCCCTCGTCACCGGCCTCATCATCCTCATCTATCACCGCATCCGCATCGATCAGAAGGCGGGCATCAGCGTGATCCCGCAGTGGCGCCCGCGCCGCACTGCGGTTCCAGACTGACATGGCCCGCAAGAAGGTCGTTGTTGTCGGAGCCGGCATGGGCGGCCTTGCCGCCGCCGCCGATCTTGCGCGCGCCGGGCTGGATATCACCGTCATCGAGCGCGGTGCCGGGGTTGGCGGCAAGATGCGCCGGGTCGAGAGCGGCGGCCAGTTGATCGACGCTGGTCCCACCGTCTTCACCATGCGCTGGATATTCGATGGCCTGTTCGGCGATGCCGGCCTGCGGCTTGAGGATCACCTCGGCCTGATCCCGGCGGAAACGCTCGCCCGCCATGCCTGGCAAGATGGCGGCACACTCGATCTGTTCGCCGACGTAAACCGCTCCGCCGCTGCCATCGGCGAATTCGCCGGCGCTGGCGAGGCGCGCGCCTATCTCGATTTCTGCGCGCGCAGCGCCGATATCTACCGCACGCTTGCCGCCAAGTTCATCGCCGCCGAGCGTCCGTCGATCCCGGGTCTCGTCGCGCGGCTCGGCCCCTTCGGCATCCCTGCGCTGATGCGCACCGTGCCAATGCGCACATTGTGGGGCGCATTGGGGGATCACTTCAAGGATCCGCGCCTGCGCCAGTTGTTCGGGCGCTATTCGACGTATGTTGGCGCTTCGCCATGGTCTGCGCCCGCAACGCTCATGCTGATAGCGCATGTCGAACAGCAGGGGGTGTGGCTGGTCCGCGGCGGGATTCATGAAGTCGCGCGCGCCATTGCCGGGCTCGCCGAACGACATGGCGCCCGCTTCCGCTTCGGCACGCATATGGAGCGCGTGGTTGTGAAGCAGGGCCGCGTCGCAGGGGTCGAACTGGCCGGCGGCGAGTGCATTCAAGCCGATGCCTTGGTGTTCAATGGCGACATTTCCGCGCTCACCGATGAAGTGCGCCCGGTCCCGGCCACCTCGCCGCGAAAGCGCTCCCTGTCGGCGATCACATGGTGCCTCTCTGCGCGGACTTCGGGCTTCGATCTGGCGCATCACAACGTCTTCTTCGCAGCCGACTATGCCGAGGAATTCCGCGCAATTTTCCAGGACCGGCGGATCACCCAAACCCCAACCGTCTACCTCTGCGCGCAGGACCGGGGGGAGGGGAGTGACCACCCCTCCGGCACGCCCGAACGCTTGCTGGCCCTTATCAACGCGCCTGCCGATGGCGACAAAGGTCCGATCCCCGATGCCGATCTTGCCGATCTCGCCAAACGCAGCGTCGGGCTCATGCGCGATTGCGGTCTGGTGATCGACGGCGTCGGCGAACCGGTGGTGACCGATCCATCCGGTTTTGAAGCGCTGTTTCCCGCCAGCGGCGGCGCGCTGTATGGCCGGGCCAACCACGGCATGATGGGAAGCTTCGCGCGGGCCGGAGCGCGCGGAAAAGTCCCCGGCCTCTACCTTGCAGGCGGCAGCGTCCATCCTGGCCCGGGTATCCCGATGGCCACCATGTCCGGCCGTATTGCCGCTGCGCGCTTGCTGGCAGACCTCGCTGGCAATCGCCGCACCGTCATGCTCCCGGCTGATCAGCCATGGCCTTGAGGCTGGTGCGCGACCATTGCATCCGGGGGGCATCGCTCGGCCGGCCCAGCGCCTGAAGTGCGGCGCGCAGCACCCAGCGGATCTTTTCCCCGCGCGACGTGAAAACCCGCTTGTCCCACACGTGGGGGCCGCCTGCTGCCACCTTGCGGGCAATCGCGCCATAAATGCCCGCCGCGGAGAGGATCGCCCAGCGTTGGCGAAACCCCAGCCGCGCCGCGCCCACCCGGGCCGAAGCTTCATAATCGGCCGCCAGCGCAGCCAGCCGCTGCGCCACCGCAACCAGCGCCGTGCGGTAGCAGGGGCGCAGTTGCTCGCCCGGCGGAATGTCTGCTTCGGCCAGCCACACGGCGGGCAGGTAGCAACGTCCGCCGCGATCATCCTCGGCCACGTCGCGCGCGATGTTCCCCAACTGGAAAGCGAGGCCCAGATCGCAGGCGCGGTCCAGCGTATCGGCGTCATCGGGTGGGACGCCCATGACGACCGCCATCATCACCCCCACCGCGCCCGCGACATGGAAGCAGTAGCGCAGCAAGTCGGCCTCGCTGCGCGGCGTCCAGTCCGCCGCATCAAGTGCAAAGCCGTCGATCACGTCATAGGCCATGGCACGGGTCAGGCCGCATTCCGCCGCGACCACGCCAAGCGCATCGAAACTGGGGTTGCCGGAGGGCAATCCGGCCAGCGCAAGATCGGTCAGCCGCCGGATTTGCGCGAGCCGCTCCGCTGCTGCAGCGCCGGGGGTGGTCCCCAGTTCGCCGCCCAGATCCTGTTCGTCGGCGATGTCGTCGCAGGCGCGGCACCACGCATACAGCAGCCAAACCCGCTCGCGCGTTGTCCGGTCGAACAGCCGGGATGCTGCGGCAAAGCTCTTCGATCCCTTGGCGATGGTATCGCGGGCATGGGCAACAAGGGCAGCGCGGTCCGGTCCCGGCAGCGCTGCAAGGGGATCAACCACGCCGCCTCACAAGTTCTTCGCGGACATCTGGATGATCGGCTTGTGCGGCACGTGGGCGGCCATGCGCTCCAGCAGCACATCCAGCGAATGCTCGGCAAGGATGATCGCGCCGTGGACCGGGCGGATAAAGCCCACCTCGATCATGTGGCGCTGGAAGGCCAGCAACTTGTCATAGAAACCAAAGGCGTTGAGCAGCCCCACGGGCTTGGCATGGTAGCCCAGCTGCGCCCAGCTGACCGCTTCCCACAGCTCGTCCATCGTGCCCACCCCGCCGGGCAAGGTCAGGAACCCGTCCGAGAGGTCGGTGAAGGCCTGCTTGCGCTGGTGCATGGTCTCGACAATCGTCAGGCTCGTGCAATCGGGATTGGCGACTTCCGCCTCGGCCAGCGCGCGCGGGATCACACCGATCACCTCGCCGCCCGCTTCCAGCGCCCCCGCCGCGACAGCGCCCATCAGGCCAAGCCGACCGCCGCCATAGACCAAGCCGATACCGCGCCCGGCAAGCTCTGCGCCCACCTCGCGCGCCAGCGCCACATAGCGTGGGTCTGCCGGCGATGCCGATCCGCAATATACCGCCAGACGTTTCACGCCGCTCTCACGCCCCCAGCAAATCCTCGATCATCAGTCCCGCCGTCGCCTTCGCGCTGCCGACCACGCCGGGGATGCCCGCACCCGGGTGGGTGCCTGCGCCGACTAGATAGAAGTTCTTGATTGCGTCGTCACGGTTGTGCGCACGGAAATATGCGGATTGCGTGAGCAGCGGCTCAAGGCTGAACGCACTGCCCTGATGCGCCGAAAGATCGATCGAGAAGTCCTTGGGCGTGTAGGAGAACTTCGTCACGATCCGGCTGTGGATGTCCGGGATCAGGCGGCGGCCCACTTCGTCGAGCACGCGCTTTTCGAACTGCGGCCCAACTTCGTCCCAGTCGATCGGGAGCTTGCCCATGTTGGCCACCGGCACCAGCGCGTAGAACGTGCTCATCCCCGGGGGCGCCATGCTTGGATCGGTGACCGAGGGATGGTGCAGATAGATCGAGAAGTCCTCGGGCAGCACGCCGTGCTTGTAGATGTCATCCAGCAGGCCCTTGTAGCGCGGCCCGAACAGGATCATGTGATGCGCAATCCCCGGCCAGGTGCCTTCCACGCCGAAGTGAACGACGAACAGGCTGGGCGAAAACTTCTTCTTCTTCAGCGATTTGGCGCGCCGCTGGGCATGGCCGTTGTCCGGCATGAGATCGGCATAGGAGTGGACGATATCGCCATTGGAGGCGACCGCGTCCACGCTCTCGCGCCAGCCGCTCTTGGTCTCCACCGCCGTCACCCGGTCACCCAGCGAGTGGATGTGCACCACCGGATCTCCCATCCGCACCGTGCCGCCCAGCCGCTCGAAGTGCTTGACCATCCCGCCGATCAGCTTGTTGGTGCCGCCCTTGGCCCACCACACGCCGCCGTCCTTCTCCAGCTTGTGGATAAGGGCATACATCGCGCTCGCGGTCATCGGGTTGCCGCCCACCAGCAGCGAGTGAAAGCTGAACGCCTCGCGCAGCTTCTCGTTCTCGATGTAGCTCGAAACGATCGAATAGACCGAGCGCCAGGCCTGATAGCGGATCAGCGGCGGCGCCGATTTGATCATCGAGGCAAAATCGAGGAACGGCACCGAGCCGAGCTTGACGTAGCCTTCCTCGAAGACCCCGGCGGAAAACTTCAGGAATTCCGCGTAGCCAGCCACGTCGCGCGGGCTCAGCTTGGCGATCTCGGCGTTGAGCACGGCCTCATCGTTGGTGTAATCGAAGTTGGTCCCGTCGGCCCAGTTCAGCCGGTAGAACGGCTTGACCGGCACCAGTTCGACGTCCTCGGAAATGTCATGGCCCGAAAGCGCCCACAGTTCCTTGAGGCATGGCGGATCGGTCACCACTGTCGGCCCGGCGTCGAAGGTAAATCCGTCGCGTTCCCAGTAATAGGCGCGGCCGCCCGGCTTGTCGCGTGCTTCGATGACGGTGGTCTGGATCCCTGCCGATTGCAGGCGGATCGCCAGCGCCAGCCCGCCGAAACCGGCCCCGATGACTGCGACTTTCTTCATGATGAAACTCTAAACTCCTGAAAACTTGAGCGGGGCGGGCTGCCTGCCCAGACCCGTGATGGTGCCAAGCGCCCGGGGGATCGGTATCGGCGGAACGCCCGCCAGAATGCGGAACTTGTCGAACAGGGTTGAGCGCCCCGAATAGAACCGCTCGATCAGTTGCGGGTCCAGCGTGTAGAACCGCTCCAGCACGCGGAGGCGCTCCTCCGGATAGGCTCCGCCAAACAGCAACGCAGAAAGCATGCGGTAATAGCTCTGGTTTTCCCAGTGCCCTTTAGCCCACTTGGCAGAGAACGCTTTGAGCCCGTTTCCGTCGAGCGCGTCATGGTGCGCCAAGGCCAGCGCAAAACGCACGGCATCGGGCACCGAATAGCTGGTCAGCGAATGAAACAGCGCGGCGCGCGAACCGGCGCGTGCCGTTTCATCGCCGCCGTCGCGCCAGAACCCCGCAAAATCGCCGCCTGCCACCACCGGCAGCACGCCGTGCTCCTCGCTCAGCAGCGCCTCGGCCTCCCAGCCGCGCGCGGCCATGTATTCGTCGATCCGTTGCTCCAGCAGCGGACGGTCGAGCACGCTGCTGTCCGAATAGTACGTGTCCTCAAGGAACACCTCGTCCGGCGCAAAGGGCAGGGCATACATGAAGCGGTAGCCATCAAGCTGCGGCACCGTCGCGTCCATCACGATGGGGCGCTCAAGCCCATGCGGCGCCTTCAGCTTGAACTTGCGGCCAACGAACTTCTGCCAGCCCCCGGTGAAGTGCGAGACATCGCGCAGCCCGCGCGCATCGATCACCCCGCCGGCGCTGACAAGCGTGCCATCGCCCAGCATGACCTCGTTTGCGCTGCACCCTTTCACCGCTTGCCCGGTCATCACCGAATCCGCGGGCAGGGCTGCTCGCAGCGCGGCATCGAACCGCTCGGAGGTCATTGCCGAATAGCTGGTGTGGAGCTTGCGGCTATGGCGCGGGAAGTGGACGTTATAGTCCTCCCAGGTCGCCACGATCATCGGGGCGAGGCGTTCGGTCGCCTCATGGTCGGTATCGGTGGCAAAGAACGACCAGACATGATTGCCGCCAAGACAGCTGCCCTGTTCCACCAGCAAAAGCGAAAGATCGGGCCGGTACCGGTTCAGCGCGAGCGCGATAAGCCCGCCTGCCAGCCCGCCACCAAGGATCGCGATATCACAGCGCCGTGCATTCATCGCAAACGGGATAGGCGCATGCCCGCAACCGCGCAACCTGCGGCGCCGTGCCCGTTCGTGAATGCGGGGGATTGCGAATGCCCTGAGCAGGTGGGGGGCCCCGGGAGTG
>CANCET010000121.1 GCA_947375105.1 Sphingomonadaceae bacterium | reverse complement strand
GAGGCCAGCGCGATCATCTACGCGCTGGCACTGGGCTCGGCAGAGCGCGGGCACATCTACCTCTCGCAATACCCGGGCTTTGGCGGCAAGCTGCTGTTCCTTGCCAGCTGCCTCGCCGTGTTCATGGCCGGCGCCAAGATCATGGACGCGATGAAGTACGAGCGCGAGGCCAAGGCCCACGCTCTGCCTGTGAAGGCTGAACAGGAATTGTGAGTGAAGTGGAGGCGTTTCTGTTGTCCGGTACGCCTCCGAACCGCTGAATTCCCTTCTGTTGCCCGGTGGGTTCAACCGCGCTTTAGCTTTGTAAGATCAGGCCGTTAAGCCGTCAGATTACGCCGCGAGAGCGAGTGCTTCGTTGTCGTTGGCACTTGTGGGTTTTGAGCCTTTAACGGGTTACTCAGCCCGGACGAAAATACCGCTTTTCAACACACGTCGATCCTAGTTCGGCCCCATCAACACCCCTGCGACAACAGAGCCCGGCCCTCAGCTCGAAAGCGTCGACCGGTGGTGATGGTGGAGCCGCCGGGTACCGCCCCCGGGTCCGCTGCGCCTATTGTACGGTACAATTTATCGTCATATCCGGGCGAACCCGGCACAACCGATATAGGCACAGCGCGCGGGGAATGGAAGGGGCCTGAGCACGCAGCCCCTTCCGTCCGATCTCACGCCTTCTTCAGCGCGTCGCGGATCTCGGTCAGCAGATCGACCTCGCTCGGCCCGGCGGGGGCAGCCGGTGCCTCGGGCTTCGCCGGCATCATGTTGTTCGCCGCGCGCACGATCTGGAAGATCACGAAGGCCATCAACAGAAAGCTGATGATCGCGGTGATGAACGCGCCGTAACCAAGCATCGGAACGCCAGCGGCCTTGAGCGCGGCATAGTCTGCCAGCGAGCCCTTGTAGCTTTCCGGAACCGCGCCCAGCACGATGAACTTGTTGGTGAAATTGACCCCGCCTGTAACCACGCCGATCACCGGCATGATCATGTCCTCGGTCAGCGAGGTGACGATCTTGCCGAACGCCGCGCCGATGATCACACCGACCGCGAGATCAAGCACGTTGCCCCGCGCGACGAAATCCCGGAATTCTCCCATCATGCCCATGATATTGTTCTCCTGTTAGGCATATTCACCCATGCGCTTCCTGCCATCCGCAATCCTTTGCAACAAGGGGGCTGCTGCGCCGAAGCGGGCCAAGTTGTCGTCGTGTGCTGCCTCTTGAACGGCCGGGCGGACCCGCTACATCTACCTAAGACAAATCGCCCCGGATCGATGCCGGGGAACTTGAGGGAACCCTGATTGATGGCCGCTTCGTTGCTTGCTCGCTTTTCGCGTTTTGCATTCGTCGCCGTGGCTGCGGCCGGGCTCACCGGCTGCGGGGTCAATTCGATTCCCACGGCTGAAGAAGCCGCCAAGGCCAAGTGGGCCGACGTCCAGAACCAGTATCAGCGCCGCTCCGATCTGGTGCCCAATCTCGTTGCCACGGTGAAGGGTTATGCCAAGCAGGAGCAGGACACGCTGGTGAAAGTGACCGAAGCGCGGGCCAAGGCGACGTCGATCCAGGTTTCAGCCGCCGACGTCACCGATCCCGACAAGATGGCGCAGTACCAGGCCGCGCAGGGCCAGCTCAGTCAGGGCCTCGGCCGCCTGCTCGCCTCGGTCGAGGCGTATCCGGACCTCAAGTCGAACGAGAACTTCCTCGCGCTGCAAAGCCAGCTCGAAGGCACCGAGAACCGCATCGCGGTCGCCCGGCGCGATTACAACGAGGCGGTGCAGTCGTATAACACCACGATCCGCACCTTCCCCGCGATCATCGCCGCCAAGGTCGTCTATGGCGCCAAGCCGATGGTGCCGTTCCAGGCCACAACGCCCGGTGCCGATACCGCGCCGGCGGTGAGCTTCGACGGCCCGGCAGCGCCCGCAGCAAACGATAACACCGGTACTGGGGCCGGCACTGGGGCCGGTGCCGCAGCAGGGGCGAGCAAGGCGGCGGCGAACTGAGCCGGGGCACGGAGCCCCGGCCATGAAACGCCTGATTCTTTTCGTCTTCGCGGCGCTGGTCCTCCTCGTCGGACCAGCCGCCGCGCAGACCTTCCCCAAGCTCAGCGGCCGTGTGGTCGATGAAGCCCACCTGCTCTCGCCCGAACAAAGCGCCGCGCTCGATGCCAAGCTGGCGGCGCTGGAGACGCAGTCGCAGCGCCAGATGGTGATCGCGACGATCCCCAGCCTCGAAGGCTACGAGATCGAGGACTACGGCTACCGGCTGGGCCGCGCCTGGGGCATCGGCGACAAGCAGCGCAATGACGGCGTGCTTCTGATCGTCGCGCCCAGCGAGCACAAAGTGCGCATCGAAGTCGGTTACGGCCTCGAAGGCATCCTGACCGATGCGCTGACCAGCATGATCATCAGCCGCGAAGTCGTGCCCCGGTTCAAAGCGAACGATTACCCCGGCGGCATAGCGGCGGCGACCGACCAGCTGATCGCGCAGTTGCAGCTTCCCGAGGACGAGGCCCGCAAAGTGGCGGCGAGCGCAGAGCAAGAGCAGCGCAAGGCCAAGGAACCGCGCTTCGATCTCGGCACCGTGGTGTTCCTCGTGATTTTCTTACTGTTTTTCATCCTGCCTTTCATCCGCGCGATGCGGGGCGGCGGACGCCGCTATGGTTCGCCCGGCGTCATGATCTTCCCATCCGGCGGCTGGGGCAGTGGCGGCTCGAGTTGGGGCGGCGGATCTGACTGGGGAGGCGGCGGCGGCGGTTTTTCAGGCGGCGGCGGCAGCTTCGGCGGCGGCGGCTCGTCGGGGAGCTGGTGACATGCTGACAGGTGAAGACCGCAAGCGCATTGCACAGGCCGTCTCGGCGGCCGAGGCCGAAAGCGCAGGCGAGATCGTGACGATCGTCACCCCGCAGTCCGACAGCTACCGCGATGTCGCGTTGGCATGGAGCATCTTCATCGCGTTCCTTGCGCTCGCCGTGCTGGAACTGGCGCCCAATTTCTATCTGGGCCTGATCGAGCGCGCGCTGGGCCTGTGGGCGCATGAGTGGACCCCGCGCCAGGTGCTGGGGATCGCGCTCACCGCCGCGTTGATGAAGTTCCTCGCCATGCTGCTGCTGATGGCGTGGCAGCCGCTGCGCCTTGCGCTTACCCCGGCGCCGATAAAGGCCGCGCGCGTCCATGCGCGTGCGCTCACTTGCTTCCGTATCGGCGCAGAGGGGCGCACCACCGGGCGCACCGGCATCCTCATCTACCTCTCGCTTGCGGAGCACCGCGCAGAAATCATCGCCGACGAGGCCATCGCCAGCAAAGTCGCGCCCGAAGTGTGGGGTGATGCCATGCACGCGCTGCTCGGGCCGATCCGCGAGGGCCGCACGGCCGATGGCATGGTCGCCGCCATCGCCAAGGTCGGCGCGGTGCTGGCCGAACATCTCCCGCGCGCGGCAGACGACGAGAACGAACTGCCGGACCGGGTGATCGAAGTCTAGACGCCCAACTGCCCCTCCCCCGTTCGTGCCGTGCGAAGCCGAGACACCTGGCCTGTGTCTCGACTGCGCGCGATGCGAACGGCTCCTGATATGGAAGACCTCTGTGAGCCTTGAAGACGAGTTTCGCGACGCACCCGAAGAGACCCGCTGGCAGGGCCGCTTCATCGCGGCCAAGACGCGGGGACGCTGGGAATACGTTTCGCGCGCGCGCGGCATCAAGGCCGCGGTGATCCTGGCGTTCACGCCCGAGGACGAAGTCGTGCTGGTCGAACAGTTCCGCGTGCCGCTGGGCCGCCCCTGCATCGAACTGCCCGCCGGCCTGATCGGCGATGAGGCCGGCGGTGAGGATGAGGACGCCGCAACCGCCGCGATCCGCGAACTCGAAGAGGAAACCGGCTACCAAGCCGGGCGCATGGAAGATCTCGGCGAATACTATTCCAGCCCCGGCATGGTGACGGAAGCCTTCACGCTGTTTCGCGCCTACGATCTCACCCGCGTCGGCCCCGGCGGCGGGGTCGAGGGCGAAGGGATCACCGTGCACCACGTGCCGCGCGCAAAACTGGCCGATTTCCTCGCGGCAAAGCGCGCCGCAGGCTATGCCATCGACGTGCGCATGTTGATGCTGCTAAGCCCTGACTGGCTACAAGCATAAGCGAGAGGACGCAGGGTATGGGCAGGGTTTCGGGCAAGCTGGCATTGGTGACAGGCGCGGCACAAGGGCTGGGCGCGGCCCATGCTGCGCTGCTGGCGCGCGAGGGCGCGCGCGTGCTGTTGACCGATATCAACGGTGAAGGCGCTGCCGCACAAGCCGAAGCGATCAACGCCGAGCTGGGTGCTGGCACCGCATTCGCGATGCGCCATGATGTGACCTCTGCCGATGAGTGGGACGCGGCCATTGCCATGGCGGCTGACAAGCTTGGCGGGCTGTCCGTGCTGGTCAACAACGCGGGCGTTGGCGTGCGCGGCGATATCGAGACCTGCACGCTGGAAGACTGGCACCGCGGCTTTGCGATCAACGTCGATTCGGTGTTTCTCGGCTGCCAGAAGGCGCTGCCGCTCTTGAAGGACAACCAGCCCGGCTCGATCGTCAACATCAGCTCGATCGCGGGCCTCATCGCCTCGCACACCATGCCCGGCTATAATGCCAGCAAGGCAGCGGTGTGGATGCTGACCAAGTCGGTCGCGCTCTACTGCGCCAAGCGCGGGTGGGACATCCGCTGCAATTCGGTCCACCCGACTTTCGTTGATACACCGATCCTCGACGGCATCAGCAAGAACGCCGGGATCGAGAAGGACGTGGTGATGGGCAAGCTGGCCCGCCAGATCCCGCTGGGCCGCGTGGGCGAACCCATCGATATCGCGCAGGGCGTGCTCTATCTCGCCAGCGATGAAAGCCGCTTCATGACCGGTGCGGAGCTGAAGCTGGACGGCGGCATCTCGGCGATGTGAGGCGGCAGGCGTCCTGCCTGCCTGCCTGAAATGGAGACCGCATGATCGACCTGCCGGTCTTCGGCCTGATCCTGTTCGCCGCCTCGCTCCACGCGAGCTGGAACGCATTCCTCAAAGGAAGCAGCGACACACTGCTTTCGACCACGCTGGTGATGGGTGGCGCGGCGCTGATCGCCCTGGTGGCACTGCCGTTTCTGCCGGTCCCAGCGCGCGCGAGCTGGCCCTATCTCGCGGTCTCGGCGCTGATTCAGGTCGGCTATCTCGTGCTGCTGGTGCGGGTCTACCGCGTGGTGGACATGAGCCTCGCCTATCCGCTGATGCGCGGCTGCGCACCGCTGGTGGTGGCGCTTGTCAGTTATGTCTGGCTCGGAGAGGCCTTGCCCGGCATCGCGTGGCTTGGGGTCGGCACGATCTGCGTCGGCATCCTCGCGATGGCGGGCGGAGCGCGCGGGGACATCAGCCGCACGGGCCTTGCTTATGCGCTGACCAACGCGACGATGATCGCCACCTATACGCTGATTGACGGCGCGGGGGCGCGACTTTCGGGCACTCCTGCGGCATACACGCTGTGGCTGTCGCTACTGACGGGCGCCGCCATGGCGATCTGGGCAATTCCGGCACGCGGCGCGGTGCTGATCGGTTATGCGCGGCGAAACTGGCACATCGGGCTGATCGGCGGGGCCAGCACGATCGTGTCCTACACCATCGCGCTCTGGGCGATGACCATGGCGCCGATCGCGATGGTCGCCGCGCTGCGCGAGACCTCGATCCTGTTCGCCACCGCAATTTCGGCGCTGATCCTGCGCGAACGTGTCAGCCGCGCGCGCGTTATCGCCGCGACGATCATCGCCGGCGGCACGATGCTGCTGCGGCTGGCCTGAGAACCAGAGAACCTGAAAACGAAACCGCCCGCGAGCGCCGCCGATAAGCGGCCCTCGCGGGCGGATCACATTCGCTGATGTTCAGGCGATCAGGCGTTGGGGTTCGGCGCGAAAGCGCAGATCTTGTTGCCGTCGGTATCGCGCAGATAAGCGCCGTACTGCTTGCCGGGCGCGTTTTCGCGCACGCCCGGAGCGCCTTCGCACGTGCCGCCATTGGCAAGGCCAGCCGCGTGGAACGCATCAACTTCGGCGAACGTCTTGGCCTTGAAGCCAAGCGTGTGGCCGTTCGAGACGGTGTGGGGCTCGCCGTTAGCGGGCTGGCCCACGATCAACGCACCGGCTTCGCTCGGGAAGAGCGTGCCATGCGGCATCGGCACCGCCGGGTAACCCAGCGCGCCCATCGCAGCGGTGTAGAATGCACGCGACTTGGCGATATCGTTTGTGCCGAGGAAGGTATGGGAAAACATGGTTTTTCTTTCTGTTTTCAGAACACGACGACCGAACGGATCGACTTGCCCGCGTGCATCAGATCAAATGCGGTGTTGATTTCCTCGAGGCCCATGACGTGGGTGATCATCGGATCGATCTCGATCTTGCCCTGCATGTACATGTCGACGATCTTGGGCACATCGGTGCGGCCCTTGGCGCCGCCGAACGCCGTGCCGCGCCAGTTGCGGCCCGTGACGAGCTGGAACGGACGAGTGGAGATTTCCTTGCCCGCTTCGGCCACGCCGATGATGATGCTCGTGCCCCAGCCGCGATGGCAGGCTTCGAGTGCGGTGCGCATCACCTCGGTGTTGCCGGTGGCATCGAAGGTGTAGTCCGCGCCGCCGTCGGTCAGCGCGACAATCGCGGCGACGGTTTCCTCGCGGCTCATGCCCCGCGAGTTGAGGAAGTCGGTCATGCCGAACTTGCGGCCCCATTCCTCGCGGTCGGGGTTGATGTCGACGCCGATGATCTTGTTGGCACCGGCAAGGCGCGCGCCCTGGATCACGTTGAGGCCGATGCCGCCGAGGCCGAAGATCACGACATTGTCGCCCACCTGCACCTTGGCGGTGTTGATCACCGCGCCCACGCCCGTGGTCACGCCGCAGCCGATGTAGCACGAGGACTGGAACGGCGCGTCTTCACGGATCTTCGCCAGCGCGATTTCGGGCAGCACGGTGAAGTTCGAGAAGGTGGAGCAGCCCATGTAATGAAACACGGTCTGGCCCTTGTAGCTGAAGCGGCTGGTGCCGTCCGGCATCAGGCCCTTGCCCTGCGTGGCGCGGATCGCGGTGCACAGGTTGGTCTTGCCCGAGAGGCAGCTTTTGCACTGGCGGCATTCGGGCGTGTAGAGCGGGATCACGTGATCACCGGGCTTCACCGAGGTGACGCCCGCGCCGACTTCGCGCACGATGCCGGCGCCTTCATGGCCGAGCACCGAAGGGAAGATGCCTTCGCTGTCAAACCCGTCGAGCGTGTAGGCATCGGTGTGGCAGATGCCGGTGGCCATGATCTCGACCAGCACTTCGCCGGCCTTGGGGCCTTCCAGATCAAGCTCGACAATCTCGAGCGGCTTCTTGGCTTCGAACGCAACAGCGGCGCGGGTCTTCATGGGTAATCCTCCCGGGGAAAATTTCAGCCATGCCGATAGGCAAAGCGGGGGCTCTGTTCAATCAGGTTCGCGGCTCAATCAGCCTCTCTAAGGGCGAGCATGAGCATTAGCGCTGCGGCCATGACCGAACCGCATGCCATGATCGCCGAAACGGTGAACAGCGAGAACCCGGCCTTGGCGAAGAGATCGCCCGC
Source organism: Sphingomonadaceae bacterium (assembly GCA_947375105.1). Classification (GTDB taxonomy): domain Bacteria; phylum Pseudomonadota; class Alphaproteobacteria; order Sphingomonadales; family Sphingomonadaceae; genus Novosphingobium. The sequence goes on along the minus strand of CANCET010000121.1, from coordinate 2,367 downwards.
AAGGATCGGCGATCCCGCCGCGCCGATGCGCCCCGCGCCGATGGCAAAACCAGTGCCGGTGGCGCGCGCATGCGCCGGGAAACCGTGGGCAAACGCGCTGTAGAACCCGACGATGGCGGCGTTGGTTGCAAAGCCGGTGCAGAACACCGCGAAGCGCCAGCCGACCAGCGTGGTCTCGCTGCCGCCCAGCCCGAATACGACCACCGCCGCCGCGCCGAGCAGCAGCATCGCGATAGTCGGCCACTTGATGCCAAAACGGTGCATCAGGAACCCGAACAGCGCGCCGCCCGTGGCCCCGCCCACATTCGCCCAGACCAGCACGCTGGCGGCTTGCGGCGCGGCAAAGCCGAAGTCCGCGACGATCTTGGGCGACCACTTGAGGATGTAGTAGAACGTGATCGCGTGCAGCGAATAGCCGATGGTCAGCACCATGGTCGTGCCGATGAGGCCAGGCTTCAGGATATCGAGCACGCTGGCCCCGCCCTTGCGCTCGTCAACCGGCGGAAGCGCCGTGATGCCGGGCAAGCGCAGCTTTGCCATCGAACGGTTGATCCGATCCAACGCGCCGTCAGGCCGCCGCGCCAGCAGATAGGCTGGGGTTTCGGGCACGAAGAACCAGATCAGCGGGATGAACACGACCGTTGCAATCGCGCCAAATTCGAACACCACCCGCCAGTCGCCAGCCTTGAGCAGCATGGCGGCGATGGTGCCGCCGATGGTTGCCCCCAGCGGATAGCCGATCACCATCAGCGACATCGCGAGGCTGCGACCCTTGGCGCTCGAAAGTTCCGCCGTCACCGCGTTGATCGCCGCCAGCATGCCGCCAATGCCAAGCCCGGTGATGAAGCGCCACAGCCCCAGCATCTGCGGGTTCTGCGCCGTTGTCGCCAGCGCCATGCCGCTTGCCATCACGACAAGGCAGCCAAGCATCGTCGGACGGCGGCCAAACCGGTCCGCCGCGCCGCCCAGCAGGATCGAGCCGACCCCCATGCCGACGAGTTCCATCGCCAGCACGACGCCCAGCGCATCGCGCGCAATGCCCCATTCCTTGGCAATGCCCGGCGCGGCAAACGCGCTGGAGAGCACGTCGAACCCGTCGAGCGCATTGAGGGCGATCATCAGTACGACGGCGATCCATTGCGCCGCGCTCATGGGCGCGGTGCGAATGATCTCGCGCGGGTCGGTGTTCATTGTGGTCTTACTCCCCGGACGCGGCGTCTTGCGCGCCGCAATTGTCATTCATGAATGCGCGCAAGCAGATCGATCAGTTGGCGCACTTCCTTGTCGCTGAAGCGGCTCTTCACCCAGGCCTCGTGCTCCGCAATCGCGGTCTTCGCGCGCGCGAGCATGGCCTTGCCCGGCTCCTCCAGGAACAGCGCCTGCTTGCGGCCGTCCTTGTCAGACCGGTCGCGGCGCAGAAAATGCTTGGCCTGCAGCCGGTTGATGATCGCCATTGTCGTCGCGCGGTCCATGCGCAGGCGCTGCGCCAGATCGGTCTGCGCGATGCCCGGGTGATCATCGACCAGCCACAGCACTGAAACCTGCTTCTGCGTGAGATCGAGATCGGTGAACGTCTCGGTAAAATGCCTGAGGCACGCCCCATGCGCGAGGCGGATGTGGAAACCCAGAATGTCCTTGATCGCGCCGATATCGGCCTGACTTTCGGGCGGCGGCGGTGCTGTCACCGCATCGGCGAACTTGTCCTTGATCAATGCCGCGTCCCCCCTTTCAGCGCTGGTTACGCCTTGCCTATTCGTTAGCAACACTTACAATCCTGACCCAAGCGAAAAACGCCCGAGAGGACTTGCCATGGCCCATTTCCCCAATAGCCCCAGCTTCACCGGGTTCAACACACCTTCGCGGATCGAGGCCGACATAGCGGACCTCGCACACGAAGGCACGATCCCGCCAGCGCTAAACGGCGCGTTCTTCCGCGTCCAGCCCGACCCGCAATTTCCCCCGCGTCTGGGTGACGATATTGCTTTCAACGGCGATGGCATGATCACCCGCTTCCACATCCACGATGGCCAGGTCGATTTCTGCCAGCGCTGGGCCAAGACGGACAAGTGGAAGCTTGAAAACGCCGCGGGCAAAGGTCTGTTCGGCACCTATCGCAACCCGCTGACCGACGACGACAGCGTGAAAGGCGAAATCCGCGGCACGGCCAATACCAACGCCTTCGTCTTCGGCGGAAAGCTCTGGGCGCTGAAGGAAGACAGTCCCGGCCTCGTCATGGACCCCGCCACCATGGAAACCGCAGGCTACGAAAAGTTCGGCGGCAAGATGACCGGGCAGACCTTCACCGCGCACCCCAAGGTCGATCCGAAGACCGGCAACATGGTCGCCATCGGCTATGCCGCCAGCGGC
>CANCET010000120.1 GCA_947375105.1 Sphingomonadaceae bacterium | reverse complement strand
CGCCCCACCGCCCCCCTCGCGCGCTGGAAAAACGGCGTCATCGCCGGACGCGATCTGCAAGCCGGAGGCACGTGGCTGGGCGTTTCGGAAAACGGGCGCTGTGCGCTTGTCACCAACCTTCGCGTGGATGGCTATCCCCTGCCCCACCTCGCCTCACGCGGCGCGCTGGTGACCGACTGGCTGGCTGGCCACGAACCCGCCGCACCAGGAACCATGAACCCATTCAACCTGTTCATGGCTGATGCTCAGGCCGCTTGGCACCTCACGAACCATCCCGAAGTGCGCCGGACCCCGCTCGCCCCCGGCATCCACGGCCTGTCCAACGGCCCGCACGATCAGCCCTGGGCCAAGACCCGCGCCCTCGAAGCCACACTTGCCCGCTGGCTGGCAGAGGACAGCGCCGATCCCGCGCCGCTTTTCGCCGCGCTTGCCGACGACGCCGAACTCGCCGGCCCCGGTCCCGAACTGCGCTTCTCCCCGGTTTTCATCCGCCATGCGCTCTACGGCACGCGCTGCTCAACCGTGGTGCTGATCGATGCGCAGGGCGCCGGGCGCATCATCGAGCGCCGCTTCGACGCAGCGGGCCGTACCACCGGCGAGAGCGACCTGACCTTCGCGTCCTGAACCGCCGCCTCTTGCCTTCCACGTCCCCTCCCCCTAGCGGCACCCCACGTCAGCCGCCTTCAGGAGTCGCCCATGGTCCCCCGTTATGCCCGCCCCGCGATGACCGCGATCTGGGAGCCGGAGGCGCGCTATCGCATCTGGTTCGAGATCGAGGCCCACGCCACCGAGAAGCTCGGCGAACTTGGCGTCGTTCCGCCGTCTGCCGCGAAGGCGCTGTGGGACTGGTGGGCAACCAATCCGAAAATCGACGTCGCCGCGATCGACGCCATCGAAGCCGTGACCAAGCACGACGTCATCGCCTTCCTCGATTGGGTGGCGAAGGAAGTCGGCCCCGAAGCGCGCTTCATGCACCAGGGCATGACCAGCTCCGACGTGCTCGACACCACGCTCAACGTCCAGCTCACCCAGGCCGCCGATCTCCTGATCGCTGATGTTGATGCGCTGCTTGCCGCGATCAAGCGCCGCGCCATAGAGCACAAGCACACGCCCACCATCGGCCGCAGCCACGGCATCCATGCCGAACCGACCACCTTCGGCCTCAAGCTCGCGCAGGCTTATGCCGAGTTCGACCGCTGCCGCGCGCGCCTCGTCGCCGCGCGCGCCGAAGTCGCCACCTGCGCCATCTCGGGCGCGGTCGGCACGTTTGCCAACATCGACCCCGCTGTCGAAGCCCATGTCGCCGAAAAGCTGGGCCTCGCGGTCGAGCCCGTCTCCACGCAGGTCATCCCGCGTGATCGCCACGCGATGTTCTTTGCTGTCCTCGGCGTCATCGCCAGCAGCATCGAGCGTCTCGCCACCGAAGTGCGCCACCTGCAACGCACCGAAGTGCTGGAAGCGGAAGAATACTTCTCGCCCGGGCAAAAGGGCTCGTCGGCCATGCCGCACAAGCGCAATCCCGTGCTCACCGAAAACCTCACCGGCCTCGCCCGCGTGGTTCGCTCCGCCGTCACCCCCGCGCTCGAAAACGTCGCACTGTGGCACGAGCGCGATATCTCGCACTCTTCTGTCGAACGCTACATCGGGCCCGACGCCACGATCACGCTCGATTTCGCGCTCGCCCGGCTCACTTCGGTGATCGACAAGCTGCTGATCTATCCCGAGCGGATGCAGAAGAACCTCGACCGCATGGGCGGCCTCGTCCACTCGCAGCGCGTGCTGCTGGCGCTCACGCAGGCCGGCCTCACGCGCGATGATTCCTACCGGCTCGTGCAGCGCAATGCGATGCAGGTCTGGCAATCGGATGGCCAGCTCTCGCTGCTCGAACTGCTGAAAGCCGATCCGGAAGTCAGCGCGGTGATGAGCGCCAAGGAGCTCGAGGACAAGTTCAACCTCGATTACCACTTCAAGGCCGTCGACACGATCTTCGCGCGGGTGTTCGGAGCGTAAGTGCAGGACTCGCCTTGCGCGCCAAAGCGGACTAGCCTGCGACGCAAGAACGGGAGGGACCTCGCATGAAATCGCTGCGCTCGATCCTGTGGCTGCTCGTGGTGGCAGCGCTTGCCGCATTTTCCGCCGCGAACTGGCAGCCGGTTGAACTCACCGTGTGGCAGGGCCTCGTGCTCGATACCAAGCTGCCCGCGCTGGTGATCGCCGCATTTCTGCTCGGTCTCGTGCCGATGTGGCTGATCCACCGCACCACGCGCTGGCGGCTCCAGCGCCGCATCGCCAATCTTGAAACCACGCTGGCGGGAAGCGCCTCGCTCTCCTCGACCCAGCTCGACTCCCGGAAAGCAAGCGAAGCCCCATGAGCAATCCTGTCTATCTCGCGCTCGATCTCCCCCGCCTCGATGCCGGGCTGGCGCTGGTCCAGAAGGTTCGGGGCCATATCGGCGGCGTGAAGCTCGGCCTCGAATTCTTCTGCGCGCATGGTCACCACGGCGTCCACGAAGTCGCCAAGCTAGGCCTGCCGATCTTTCTCGATCTCAAGCTGCACGATATTCCCAACACCGTCGCCGCCGCGATGCAGTCGATCCATGTGCTTGAACCCGCCATTGTCACCATCCACGCCGCCGGCGGCCGCGCGATGATGGAAGACGCCAAGGCCGCGGCCGGCGAACATTGCAAGGTCGTCGCGGTCACCGTGCTCACCAGCCTCGATGATGACGATCTCGCCGGCGTCGGCGTCCCCGGCGGCGCGCACGATCAGGCGCTGCGCCTTGCCGATCTGGCGCAGGAAGCGGGCCTTGATGGCATCGTCTGCTCGGGCCACGAAGTCGGCGCGATCCACAAGCGCTGGAAGAGCGGCTTCTTTGTCGTCCCCGGCCTCAGGCCCGATACGGGCCACACCGCCGACCAGAAGCGCATCGTCACCCCCGCCGCCGCGCGCCGCGATGGCGCCAGCGTCCTTGTCATCGGCCGTCCGATCAGCCGCGCCGAAGACCCTGTCGCCGCCGCCCGCGCCATCGAAGCCACGCTCTGAGCCCTGCTGCCATGACGATTGCGTATCGCATCGCGCTGCCCGCCGACGCGCCCGCGCTGCGCGCCCTCATCGAAAGCGGCTACCGCGGCGAAAGCGCAAGGCAAGGCTGGACCAACGAAGCCGACCTCATCGGCGGCGACCGCACCACGCCCGCGGAAGTCGCCGCGATGATCGCCGCGCCCGACAAGCGCGTCCTCCTTGCCGAACACGGCGGCGTACTGATCGGCACCGTCACTGTCACCGATCTCGGGCAGGCCCGCGCCTACATGGGCCTGCTGTGCGTCTCCCCGGCGCTGCAGGCGGGCGGCCTTGGCCGCGCGCTCGTGACAGAGGTGGAACAGTTCGCCGTCCGCGCATTCGGCGCGAAGGTCATGGAACTCATCGTCCTCGATGCCCGCGCCGAACTGATCGCGTGGTACGAGCGGCGCGGCTATGTCCGCACCGGCGAACTGCGCCCCTTCCCGCTGCCGATGGACGTGCCCTACAAGATGGTCGTGCTCGAACGCAGCCTTGCCTGAAGCCAGGCTTGCAGCACGGTTCAGCCACGCGAAAGCCCTGCTCGTCCAGATGCGGGGCAAGTAACCACAGGGGACCAACCGATGACCAGTGCTTCCACCTCGCTTCTCATGGCGGCCGCGCTTGCCGCCACCAGCGCCGCAACGCCCGCCACGGCGCAGGCCGTCTCCCCGGGCCCGGTCGTCGCCCCGGGCAACGCCGTGCTCACCGTCAGTGCCGATGGCCGCAGCACGCGCACGCCTGATCTGGCGGTATTCAGCGCCGGCGTCACCACGCAGGCCAAGACCGCTTCCGCTGCGCTGGCCCAGAATGCCGAACAGATGAACGCCGTCATCACCGCGCTCAAGGCCTCCGGGATCGCTGAGCGTGATATCCAGACCAGCAATCTCTCGGTGAACCCCGTCTACGGCCAGCCGCGCGCCGATGCGAACGGCAACGTCACAGGCGATCCGGTCATCATCGGCTATCAGGCGAACAACCAGGTCGAAGTGAAGCAGCGCAAGATCGCGGGCTACGGCAAGACCATCGACACGCTGGTCACCGCCGGCGCCAATCAGGTCAGCGGCCCCTCGTTCCAGCTCGACGATCCCGATACCGCCAGCGACGAGGCCCGCGTCGAGGCCATGAAGAAAGCCCGCAGCCGTGCCGACCTTTACGCGAAGGCCGCCGGCCTCACGGTCAAGCGCATCCTCACCATCAGCGAAAGCGGCGGCTATGCCCAGCCGCCGATGGTGATGTTCGCCCGCGCCGACAAGATGATGGCAAGCGCCGCTCCCAGCCCCGTTGCCGCCGGCGAAGTGCAAGTTGCTGCGAACGTGACTGTAACGTTCGAGCTGGGGCAGTAAGCGGCAACACACTCCCGACCCTTCCCACTTGCGGGAGGGGTCGGGGTGGGCCGTCTTGTTTGACCAACGCTACGCCCCGCCCTATCCGCACCCCATGCCTGCCCCCCTCATCAAGATCTGCGGCCTCACCACCCCTGCCGCCATCGATGCCGCTATCGCCGCCCGCGCGGACTACATCGGCCTCGTCTCCTTCCCGCGCTCCCCCCGCCACCTCTCGCCCGCCGATGCCGCCGCGCTCAGCGCGCGCGCTGCGGGCCGCGCGCAAGTCGTCGGCCTGTTCGTCGATCCGGCTGACGGCCTGCTCGCCGAACTCGTCGCCGCCGCGAAGCTCGATGTGATCCAGCTGCATGGTGAGGAAGACCCCGCCCGCGTCGCCGCCGTGCGCGCCATGTTCGGCCTTCCCGTTTGGAAGGCCCTCCCCGTCGCCACCAAGGCCGATGTGGAGCGCGCCGCTGCCTTCACCGGTGCCGCCGATCTCGTCCTCTTTGATGCCAAGGCCCCGAAGGACGCCGCGATGCCGGGCGGCCTCGGCCTCGTGTTCGATTGGACCCTGCTCGCCGCACACAAGGCCGCGCTGCCGTGGGGCCTCGCAGGCGGGCTCTCGCCGGCAAACGTCGCGCAGGCCGTCCGCGCCACCAACGCGCCGCTGGTCGATGTCTCCTCCGGCGTCGAAAGCGCACCCGGCGTGAAGGACGCGACCCTCATCGCCCAATTCTGCAAGGCCGCGCGCTCAGTCTGACCTTCCCTTTATCCCGCGAATCTGGACAAGCGCGCGCCCCTCTGCCAAGCGAATCTGCATGAACGCGCCCATCCCCAACAGCTTCCGCAACCAGCCTGACGCACAGGGCCATTTCGGCCAGTTCGGCGGCCGCTACGTCGCCGAAACGCTGATGCCGCTGATCCTTGATCTCGAAGCAGAATATCGCAAGGCCAAGGCCGATCCCGCCTTCCATGCCGAGTTCGACGATCTGCTCGAACACTACGTCGGCCGCCCCAGCCCGCTCTATTTCGCGCCCCGGCTGACGGAGGAACTCGGCGGTGCGCAGGTCTGGTTCAAGCGCGACGAACTCAATCACACCGGCGCGCACAAGATCAACAACTGCATCGGCCAGATCCTCCTCGCCATCCGCATGGGCAAGACACGGATCATCGCCGAAACCGGCGCGGGCCAGCACGGTGTCGCCACCGCCACGGTCTGCGCGCGCTTTGGCCTGCCTTGCGTGATCTTCATGGGCGCGACCGATGTGGCGCGCCAGGCGCCCAACGTGTTCCGCATGAAGCTCCTCGGCGCCGAAGTCGTCCCCGTCACCGCCGGTGCCGCCACGCTCAAGGACGCGATGAACGAGGCGCTGCGCGATTGGGTCGCCAACGTCCATGACACGTTCTACATCATCGGCACCGCCGCCGGCCCACACCCCTATCCGGAGCTCGTCCGCGATTTCCAGAGCGTGATCGGCAAGGAAGCCCGCGCCCAGATGCTGAGCCGCATCGGCCGCCTCCCCGATCTCCTCGTTGCGGCCATCGGCGGCGGCAGCAATGCCATCGGCCTGTTCCACCCCTTCCTCGATGATCCCTCGGTCAAGATGATGGGCGTAGAAGCCGCCGGCCACGGGCTCGACCAACTCCACGCCGCGAGCCTCGCGGGCGGCCGCCCCGGCGTGCTCCACGGCAACAAGACCTACCTCCTGCAGGACGATGACGGCCAGATCCTCGAAGGCCACTCGATCTCGGCGGGCCTCGATTATCCGGGCATCGGCCCCGAACACGCCTGGCTCAAGGAAACCGGCCGCGTCCAGTACACCTCGGTGACCGACACCGAAGCATTGGACGGCTTCCAGCTGCTCTGCCGCACCGAAGGCATCATCCCCGCACTGGAACCCGCCCACGCCATCGCCGCGGTCAAGAAGATCGCGCCGACGATGGACAAGGACGCGATCATTCTGGCGAACCTCTGCGGCCGCGGCGACAAGGACATCTTCTCGGTCGCGGAACACCTGGGGGTGAAGCTTTGACCCGCCTCTCCGCCGCCTTCGCCAAGGGCCACCCCGCGCTCGTCTGCTTCGTCACCGCCGGTGATCCGACGCCGGCCGCCACGCCCGCGATCCTCGATGCGCTCGTCGAAGGCGGCGCCGATGTGATCGAGCTCGGCATGCCCTTCACCGATCCGATGGCCGATGGCCCGGCGATCCAGCGCGCCAATCTGCGCAGCCTTGCCGCCGGGACCAAGACTGCCGACATCCTGCAGATGGCCACCGATTTCCGCGCGCGCCACCCGGATGTGCCGCTGGTCCTCATGGGCTATGCCAACCCGATGATCACGCGCGGGCCGGAATGGTTCGCCGCACAGGCCGCCAAGGCCGGTGTCGATGGCGTGATCTGCGTCGATATCCCGCCCGAGGAAGACGGCGAGCTTGGGCCGTACCTGCGCGCCCACGGCATCTCGCCGATCCGCCTCGCCACCCCGACCACCGACGCCGCGCGGCTCCCCGCCGTGCTCGAAGGCTCCTCGGGCTTTCTGTATTACGTCTCGGTCGCGGGCATCACCGGGAAGCAGTCTGCCGCGCTCGCTTCGATCGAGGAAGCCGTCAACCGCATCAAGCAGACCGCCACGATCCCCGTCGCGGTCGGCTTCGGCGTGCGCACGCCCGAGCAGGCAGGCCCCATTGCCCGCGTGGCAGACGGCGTCGTCGTTGGCTCGGCGCTGATCGATCTGATCGCCGAACACGGTGAAAACGCCGCAGGTCCGGTGCGCGATCTCGTCACCGCGCTTGCCAACGCTGTCCACAATGCGCGAAAGGTTGAGGCATGAGCTGGCTAACCCGCGTCCGCAATTCGCTGCCCTTCGCGCCAAAGCGCGACACGCCGGACAACCTCTGGATCAAGTGCCCTTCGTGCAGCGAAATGCTATTCACCAAGGAGTACGAGGAAAACCTCTCGGTCTGCCCGCGCTGCGATCACCACGGCCGCATCGGCGCGACCGAGCGCCTGTCGCAGTTGCTCGACGCCGGGTTCGAGATCCTGCCCGCGCCCAAGGTGCGCGAAGACCCGCTCAAGTTCCGCGACACCAAGCGCTATACTGATCGGCTCAAGGCCGCCCGCGCCGCCAATCCGCTGCCCGATGCGCTGACCGCCGCTGTCGGCAAGATCGATGGCCACAAGGCCGTCGTCGGCGTGCAGGATTTCGGCTTCATGGGCGGCTCGATGGGCATGGCCGTGGGCGATGCGTTCATCGCCGCGACCGAAGCCGCGATTGCCAACAAGTGCCCCTTCATCGCCGTGACGGCGGCAGGCGGCGCGCGCATGCAGGAAGGCATTCTCAGCCTCATGCAGATGCCGCGCACCACCGTGGCCATCAACCGCATGCGCGCGGCGGGCCTGCCCTACATCGTCGTCCTCACCGATCCCACCACCGGCGGCGTCACCGCGAGCTACGCCATGCTCGGTGATATCCAGATCGCCGAACCCGGCGCGCTCATCGGCTTTGCCGGCCAGCGCGTGATCCAGGACACCATCCGCGAAAAGCTGCCCGAAGGCTTCCAGCGCGCCGAATACCTCCACGCGCACGGCATGATCGACATGGTCATCAGCCGCCACATGCTGAAGGCCACCCTCGCGCGCACCATCGGCTATCTGATGGCGGCGCAGGCGGCATAGCCCCCTCCGACCCGCTGACGCGGGCCACCTCCCCATTTGCCCTGCGGGAAAATGGGGAGGACCAGAAACCGGCTCACTTTTCTTCGCCCTCCCCATTTTTGCGCAGCACAAATGGGGAGGTGGCAGCCCGAAGGGCTGACGGAGGGGTAACTTTGCGCGACTTCGCCATTTCCGAGAACCCCGCAGTCCAGCGCCAACTGGACCGCCTGGGCGCGCTCTCGCTCCCGCAAGGCCGCCTCGGTCTCGATACCGTGCGCGATATCTGCGACCGCCTCGGCAATCCGCAGCGCCGCCTCCCGCCCGTATTCCACGTCGCGGGCACCAACGGCAAAGGCTCGACCTGCGCCTACTTGCGCGCGATCCTCGAAGCGCAGGGCCTCGTGGTCCACACCGCCACCAAGCCGCACCTCGTGCGCTACAACGAACGCATCCGCGTGGCAGGCAAGTTGATCTCCGACGAAAGCCTCGCCGACCTGCTCGAACGCGTGCTCGATGCCTCGGCAGACCTCGGCCCCAGCTTCTTCGAAGTCACCACCGTCGCCACCTTCCTCGCCTTCGCCGAAACGCCTGCTGACGCCTGCGTGATCGAAACCGGCCTCGGCGGCCGCCTCGATGCGACCAACGTGCTGGAACACCCGGCCGTCTGCGGCATCGCCACGCTGGGCATCGATCACGAGAGCTTCCTGCTCGTCCCCGAGGCAGGCACGCCGGAAGAGCCCCTCGCCCGCATCGCTTTCGAAAAAGCCAGCATCGCCAAGCCCGGCGCGCCGCTCGTGGTGCAAAGCTATGCCCCCGGCCCGCTGGCCAGCGTCCTCGCCACCGCCAGCCGCATCGGCGCACCGGTCGCCCTGCGCGGCCGCGACTGGTCGGCACAAGCGAGCGAAACCATCGAATACCGCGATGCGCAAGGCACGCTGAGCCTGCCGCTACCGACCCTCGTCGGCGCGCATCAGGCCGATAACGCCGCCCTCGCAGTCGCCATGTTGCGCCACCAGAGCGTGGTCCCGGTCACCGCCGACGCGATGGCAACAGGCATCCGCGCCGCCCGCTGGCCCGCGCGCCTCCAGCGCCTCGCCCCAGGCCCGCTCACCGCGCTCGCGGGCAACCGCACGGTCTGGCTCGATGGCGGCCACAATCCTGACGCGGGTGAGGCCATCGCACGCCACTTCGCAAACTCAGCGCCGCTCCACCTCGTCATGGGCATGCTGACCAGCAAGGACCCCAGCGCCATCCTGCGCCCGCTCGCAGGCAAGCTCGCCTCGGTCTCCATCGTCCCCGCCCCCGGCCACGACGCGCACACGCCGGAAGACTTCGCGCCTTTCACCACGCTGCCGGTGGCAAGCTTCGGCAATGTCGCTGAAGCCCTCGCCGCGCTGCCGGGCGAAGGCGATGTCCTGATCGCAGGCTCGCTCTACCTCGCGGGCGATGTGCTGCGCCGGAACGACGAAGCTCCGGACTAAGCCGCTTCAACCGGGCTTGACGCCACCTGCCGGCTCACCCGCACCCATTCCAGACACACGAACAGCACTGCCACCAGCCCCGCCGCCGCAGTCCAGCGGAACACCGCGCCATAGCCGTAAAGATCGAACGCCTCCCCCGCGATGCCGCGGCCCAGCGAGCCGATCAGGAATGTCAGCGACGACATCAGCGCATATTGCACCGCCGTGTAGCGCTTGGAAACGATGCCCGAGAGGTACGCCACAAACGCCGCGCCCGCGATGCCCGTTGAAATGTTCTCGAAGCTGATCGCCAGCAGCAACCGCACCATGCGCGGGTCGAAGCCGAACAGGCCAAACAGCGCATGCAGCCCCAGCGCCTGCCCCACCGCATCGATATGCACCGCACCCTCGGCCAGATCCGCGTAAACGAAGTTGCCCAGCATCGGCAGGATCGCGCCGATCAGGATCGTCGGCATCCGCCCCAGCCGCAGGAACAGATAGCCGCCCAGGCTGATCCCCGCGATGGTCATGAAAATGCCGAA
>CANCET010000119.1 GCA_947375105.1 Sphingomonadaceae bacterium | reverse complement strand
CCCGCCACGCCCGCGTGCGCCAATCAGCGCATATTCGATGCGCCCGGCCTGCGTGGTGCCGAGATTGGCACCCTCGCCGATCACCCGCGCGCGCACGTCCGCGCCGTTGATGCGCAAGCCGTCGTTGGCAGGATCGCCCACGGCAACGTTGTTTTCAGCCGACGCTTTCACATACGTGCCGATCCCGCCGAACCACAGAAGGTCGACCGGGGCCTTGAGGATTGCGGTGATGAGGGCTTCGGGATCAAGCTCCGCCGCGGCGATGCCGAGCAGCGCGCGCACTTCATCCGAGAGCGGAATCTGCTTGCATGTCCGGGCAAACACCCCACCGCCCTTGGAAATCAGCGCCTTGTCGTAATCGTCCCAGCTCGAACGCGGCAGCGCGAACATGCGCGACCGTTCGGCCCAGCTCGCCGCCGGATCGGGCGCGGGATCGAGGAAGATATGGCGGTGATCGAACGCCGCGACGACTTTCAAGGCCTTCGAGAGCAGCATGCCGTTGCCGAACACGTCGCCCGACATATCGCCGCAGCCTGCCACGGTGATCGGCTGCGTCTGCACGTCGACGCCGAGTTCGCGGAAATGGCGCTGCACCGAAAGCCACGCCCCGCGCGCGGTGATGCCCATGGCCTTGTGGTCATAGCCCTTCGAGCCGCCGCTCGCGAACGCGTCATCCAGCCAGAAGCCGCCTGCCTCGGCGATGGCATTGGCGATATCGCTGAAGGTCGCGGTGCCCTTGTCGGCAGCGACGACGAAATAGGGGTCCTCGCCGTCGCGGATGATGACGCGGGCCGGATGCACCACTTTGCCGTCGATGATGTTGTCGGTGACGGAGAGCAGCGTGCGGATGAACGCTTCGTAGCTTGCCCGCCCTTCGGCCAGCCACGCCTCACGCGCGCGGACCAGATCGGGCAGCTGCTTGGGATAGAACCCGCCCTTGGCGCCCGTTGGCACGATCACCGCATTCTTCACGCGCTGCGCCTTCATCAGGCCGAGCACTTCGGTGCGGAAATCGTCGCGCCGGTCGGACCAGCGCAGGCCGCCGCGTGCGACCGGCCCGGCGCGCAAGTGAATGCCTTCCACGCGCGGCGAATAGACGAAGATCTCCCGCCACGGCACCGGTCGGGGGAGGCCCGGCACGAGTGCAGAATCGATCTTGAATGCGAGCGCTTCGGCAGCAGCCGGGCTGAAGGCATTCGTGCGCAGGATCGCCTCGGCCAGCGCGCGGAACTGGCGCAGCAGGCGGTCGTCGTTGATTGCGGCGACGCCCGCGAGTCCGGCGCGAATCTGCTCGGCAAAGCGGGCTTCCGCTTCGTTGCGGTCCTCGGTGAAATCAGGATCATGCCGCGCGAGGAACAGGCCGATCAGCCCGCGCGTGACCTGCGGGGCGCTGCGCAGCGCCTCGACCGCCGTGGCGATCGAGAAGGTCATGCCCGCCTGCCGCAGATAGCGATACCACGCGCGCATCCAGTTCGCGCCACGCGCGGTCAGGCCCGCCGTCACGATCAGGCGGTTGAACTGGTCGTCTTCCGCCGCGCCGTTCAGCACAGCAGCGAGCGATTCCTCGATGGCGTCGGCGCGGGCCAGCAGCGCCTCGCCGTCGATCCCTTCGGGCAACGCGACAAGGAAATCATGGATGAACCCCAGCCGCCCCTTGTCGAGTGCGGTGGGCACTTCCTCCAGCACGCGGAAGCCGAAGTTTTCGAGCACCGGCACCGCGTCCGAAAGCACGATGGCGCCTTCGCGCTGATAGAGCTTGAGGCGCAGGCCTTCCTCACCCGGCAGGCGGTGGAGCCGCACCGCGCGGCGCGGGGCGCCCGTCTGCGTCAGCACGCGCAGCACGCGGATATCGCCAGCCGCTTCGGCCGGGCCATAGGCACTGCGATAGCCAACGGGGAATGCATCGGCATAGCGCGCGGCAATCGCGGCGGCGCGCGCGGGGTCCTCGCCCTTGGCGAGTTCGGCCTCCACCGCCGCGCCCCAGCCACGCACCATCGCCTGCAAGGCCGCATCGAGCGCGGCCTCGTCCGGCAGGGCAGCGCCATCGCGGATATCGATCACGAAGCGCATCAGCGCGAGCGTGCTGCCTTCGACCGACAGGCTCCAATCGAGCATCGGCGCATCGGTCGCTGCTTCCAGCATGGCCGCCACCCGCAGGCGCAGCTCGGTCGATTGCGAATCGCGCGGCAGCCACACGAACGCGAACAGATGGCGCGCGAGCGGTGCGGCGACCAGCGCAAGCCGGGGCCGGGGCCGGTCGATCAGCGTCATCATCGTCGTCGCCACGCGTTCAAGGTCGGCGTCGTCGAAGCTGATGAGGAGATCGTGCGGCAGTGCGGTCAGCGCGTGCGCCAGCGCTTTGCCGGCATGGCCATTGGGCGCAAAGCCGAACTTCGCCATCAGCCCTTCCAGCTGGCTGCGCATGCGCGGGATACGGTCCGGCGAGGCAGCGAGTGCGGCGCTGGTCCACACGCCGGCATGGACCGACAGCGCGGTGACCTTGCCGCCTTCGCGCACTGGCACGATGAACAGATCGAGCGGCACGCGCCGGTGCACCCGCGCGAGGTGATTGGCCTTCACGATCAGCGGACTGCGCAGCGCGTCGGCACCGCGCTCGCCCAGCCGGTCGAACCACGCGAAGGCGCGGTCGTAGCTCGCCCGGGCCAGCAGCGGCGTATCGCTGGCGCGGCAAATGCCAAGCGCTTCGCCCTGGGTGCCATCTCTGTTCTGGATCACGTGGCCGAGCTGGGTCAGCATACCGTCGGCCAGCCAGCGCAGCAGCGCGGCGCCTTCCTGATCGGGCAGGGTGCGTGCATCTTCCTGCATCGCGGCCTGCATGCGCGGCCAATCCGCCACAGCGGCATGAACATCGGCCAGTGTGGCCTGCAGCGCGGCGAGCAGCTCGCGCCGTTCGCGCGCGTCGACACGCTCGGTTTCGAGATAGACCATCGATTCGCGCCGTTCGCCCACGGCATCGCCTTCGGGAAGGCCAAGCAGATGGCCTTCGGGATCGCGCCGCACCGCGACCACGGGATGCACCAGCCGGTCGATCGCAAGGCCCTGCGCCGAGATCGCGCCGGCGATCGAATCGACGAGGAACGGCATGTCGTCATTGATCACTGCAATCCGCAGATAACGCTCGCCGCCGGGAGTCCCCGATCGTCCGCTGATGCTTTCAATGGCGATGGCGGGTTCCGCGCCGATCCGCTTTGCCGCCGCCGTCAACGTGAAGCGCGCTGCCCCGGCAAGCCGCTCCGCTTCGAACTCGGCCGCTTCGGCGGGTAGGAGCGAGGTCGCAAAGCGAGTGGCCAAAGTCTGGGCAAGTGCTTGCGAAACAATCGCATCAGCGCCGGAATCGGCAGTCTTCGTAGCCATGGTCGCTCCTGCATCCCGGCGCTGTCACTCCGCCCAGACGAACCTTGGGGAGGCGCACCTTCTTGTCGTTATGAGCGCGTAATTTTATGTCACACTCATGAACTAATCGTGCGAAGCCTACTCCGGCAACGGCGCAGAGGCAAGCGGGAGAAGCCTTAGGAATTAAGCATCATTGGCTATCACGCCGCGACGGCCATGTCGGCCTTCAAGGCCTCGATCGTCAGCGCAAGGCTGCGGTGGCGCAAGGCGGGATCGAAGGTGGAGCCCGAGACGATCAACTCGTCCGCCCCGGTGCGTGCGCGGAAGGCCAAGAGCCGTTCGCGCACCGTCTTCACGCTGCCGATCGCGCTCACTTGCCGCATGTGATCGAGCATCGCGAGCGACGACGGATGCAGGCTCTCGCGGTAGCCCGGCACTGGCGGCGGCAGCTTGCCCGGCGATCCCGTGCGCAGCCGCACGAACGACTGGTCCATCGAGGAAGCAAGCAGCACGGCCTCGTCATCGCTTTCGGCGGCAATCACGTTGATCGCGGCCATCACGTAGGGCCGGTCAAGCCGCTCCGAAGGCTGGAAGCGTTCGCGGTACAGCGTCAGCGCCGCGTCCAGATGATCGGGCGCGAAGTGTGAGGCAAAGGCGTAAGGCAGCCCCAGCATCGCCGCGAGCTGCGCGCCGAAGAGGCTGGAGCCGAGAATCCACATTTCCGGATTTGCGCCCAGCCCCGGCGTCGCCTGCAGCGGCAGGCGCGGATCGCCGGCGAAGTGCAGTTGCAGCTCCACGACGTCGTTGGGAAACTCCTCCGCTGCCTTGTGGATGTCCTTGTGCAGCGCGCGCAGCACGCGCTGGTCCGCACCCGGCGCGCGGCCCAGGCCGAGGTCGATCCGCCCCGGGAACAGCGCATCGAGCGCGCCGAACTGTTCGGCAATCACCATCGGATTGTGATTGGGCAGCATGATCCCGCCCGAACCGATGCGGATGCGCGAAGTGGCATTGCCGATATGTGCGAGCACCACCGAGACCGCCGCACCTGCAATGCCTTCCATGCCGTGATGCTCGGCCACCCAGAAGCGGTTGTAGCCCAGTTCTTCGGCCGTACGCGCCAGCGCTGCGGCATCGGCGAGCGCCTCACCCACCGTGCCGCCTTCGCGAACGGGAACGAGATCGAGGACGGACAGCTTGAGATCGGCAAGACTCATCGCGATGTCTCCGGCGGAGGGGTGGCAGGTGCTGCCGGGGTGGGAATTGATGTGGGAGCTGGTGTCGGTGCAGGTGTCGATGTGGGGGCTGGCCCGATCTGTTCAAGGTAGCCCTTGGCGGTCGCGGCTTCGGGGCTGTCCGGCGCGAGCGCCACGACCGAACCCCACGATTTGCGCGCGGCGTCCTCGCGCCCGTCGAGCATGGCGATAACCCCGGCTTCCAGCCCAATGGGGGCGCTCAGCGGATCGCCGTGCGCCGCAAGGCTCGCGGCCACCTCGATATCGCGCTGTGCCCGCTCCAGATCCTTGCCGCGCCGCGCCAGCGTCGCTGAAAGCAGCCAGCCTTCGGGATCATTGGGTGCCAGCCGGTGCGCTTCCTCCAGCGCACCGCTTGCTTCGGGCAGGCGGTTTTGCGCCACCAGTGCGCGCGAACGGTCGATCTGCACCGCGCCGCGGCTGGCGTTTTCCTCGGCGGTCGGCGCCTTCGATGGCGGCTCCGCCAGCGCCTGATCGAGGAATTTCAGCGCGGTTTCATATTGCCCGCCGGCCAGCGCGACACTGCCGAGATAGGCATCGCGCGCGAACGGCGCATTGCGGTCGGACTGCGGGACCTGCTGCGCGCTTTCCGCAAAAGCGGCTTGGGCGCCCACCGTGTCACCCTGCTGCGCAAGCAGTTCGGAGAGGCACAACGATGCGGCACCGCGTTCCGCATTGGCCGGGCCGGCAGGCGTTTCCGCCAGCCACTTGCGCGCGGCCGCAATCGCCGCCGGCAAATCCTGCTTCGCCGCCGCGATGCACCGGTCATAGCGCGAGGGTCCCGCGCGCTGCGGGGCGGGTGCCGCCGCCCCGCTCTGCGTTGCGGGCGTGGTCGCGCCCGGCATGGGTGGCGGCACTTCGGTCACGCGTTTGCGCCGCGGGATCGGCAGAGCCGAGGGCTGCTGCGGATTGGGATTGGGTCCGATCTGGTGCCACGTGTCGGCGGCGGCCCCTTTATGGCCGACCGCGAGTGCAGCAGGCGCATTGGCAAAGGCAAGAGCGAGGGGCAAAAGCAGCATCACGGGATCCTTACTGCCGCGCGCCGCCCAGCGCGTCCAGCGCGGTCAGCAACACGGCGATATCCGCCGGACGCGAAAGCCGGTGGTCCCCGTCCTTGATCAGCAGGACCTGCACATCGGCTGAACGCAGCGCCGCCGCAAGCTTCAGCGAAACCTCCCACGGCACATCGCCATCGGCCTGCCCGTGGATCAGCCGCACCGGGCCATCGAAAGCGATGCCTTTTGCAAGCAGCAGGTTCGCCTGCCCTGCGGCCCAGAATGCCGCGTAAGTCGGCGTGGGCTCGGGACCGTAGGGATTGGGCTGAAGCAGCGTTTCCCCTCGCGCCATTTGCGCTTTCTGGGCGTCGTCATAGCCCCAGTCGGTGAAATCCGGCGCAGGCGCGAGGCCGACGAGAGCGGCTGCGCGCGGCCCCAGCGCCTCGGCCAGCAGGAGCATCAGCCAGCCGCCCATGCTCGAACCGCACAGCACCGCGCGCTCGATGCCGAGCCCGTCCAGCAGCGCGACCACCTCGTCGCGCCAAAGCGGCAAGGACTTATCCGCAAACACGCCCTCGCTCTGCCCGAGGCCGGTGTAATCGAGCAGCAGGCAGGCGCGCCCACCGGCTTCGGCATGCGCCAGCACCGCCTGCGCCTTACCCCCGCTCATGTCGGACATGTAGCCGGGCAGGAACACGATCGCCGGCCCGTCCCCCGGCAAAAACCGATAGGCCATGCGTTCGCCCGAAGGCAGATCGAAATGCTGGATCATGGCGCCCTTGTGCCACGCCGCGCGGGCCGGTCAACAAAGCGCGCGCAAACGGGCACAAACGCTATCTTTACGCCCGCCATGCTAGCGGGACGCCGATGAAGGACCGTTTCCCTGCCGCGCAAGGCTGGTTCGCCACCAGCCGGGACGCACTCTATGTGCTGTTCGCAGTGTTCGCGGCCTTGCGCGCGGCGGCGATCCTGCTGGATGTGACGCCGACCTCAGATGCCGACTGGTACTACACCCGCGCCGCGATGCTGGCGCAGGGCCTCGGCTATATCGGCAACAACGGCCTGCCCACCGCTTACTGGCCCCCTGGGTGGCCGATTGCGATGAGCCTTGCGTTCCGCGCGCTGGGTACCTCCGCGGTCACTGTCGGCTTGCTCAACCTTGCCAGCGCAGTGCTGGCTGGTTGGCTGACCTACGATCTCGCGCGCCGTCTGTTCGGTTCCGAACTTGTCGGCCGCATCGCGCTGCTGCTGCTCGCAGTCTACCCGAACTCGATCCTCTACGTGCCGCTCGCGCTCACGGAAGTGTTCTACACCACGCTGTTGCTGGCGGGGTGCTGGCTCCTGATCGCGCGCAAGGGTGCGCTGCGGTTGATTTTTGCAGGGCTGGTGTTCGGCATCGCCACGCTGGTCAAGGCGCAGACCTTGGTGGTCATCCCGCTGATCTGCCTGATCGGCCTGCTGCGCGATGGCCAGATCGTGCGGCGCACCCCCGGTGTGATCGCGCGCGGGGCGTTCATTATCGCGGTTGCGGCCATGGTCGTCGCGCCGTGGACCATGCGCAATCACGCGGTGATGGGCGCTTGGATCCCCGTCTCGACCAATGGCGGGATCACGCTGCTGACGGGCAACAACGACAGCGCCCGCGGCGGCTTCACGCCCGATGACGCGGCGGTGAAGGCGCTCGATGCGCGCATCGGGCTGAACGAGATGGAATATGATGCCGCCGCCAGCCGCCTCGGCAAGGAGTGGATCGCGGCGCACCCGGCGCAGTTCGTGAAGCTCATGCCGCTGAAGCTGCTGCGGCTGTGGGGCCCGGACGGCGAAGGGCAGTGGGCCTACGAAACCGGTTCGCCCGCATGGAAGGCTGCGCCGTGGGCGTTCACCCTGCTGCGCGCCGCCAATCAACTGTGGTATGTCGCGCTGCTTGGCTTGTTCGGCGTGGCCGCCGTGCTGATGGTACGCCAGCGCCGCAAAGCGGGCGAGCGGGTGATCGACTGGTGGCTGCTGCCTTATGGCATCGCGCTCTATCCCAGCGCCATCGCGATGGTCTTTTCCGGCCAATCGCGGTTTCACTATCCGGTCATGCCCTTCGTGTGCATGGCGGCGGGGTGGGTGCTGGCGGTCTGGTTGACCCGCGCTGCGTCCCGCAAAGCCTAACTGCCCCTTCCGGCGCGCGCTCGTTTCTGCCAAAGGCGGCTGAAACCAGCGAGAACGTCCATGTCCGAAATGTACAAGATCACCCTGCCCGACGGTTCGTTGCGCGAAGTTGCGCCCGGCACCACCCCGGCAGACATTGCCGCTGCCATCGGCCCGGGCCTTGCCAAGGCCGCGATCGGCGCGCGCGTGAATGGTGAGCTGTTCGACATCACGCGCCCCTTCGAAGGCGACGCCGCGCTCGCGCTCGTCACCGCGCGCGATGAAGCCGACGCGCTCGAACTCGTGCGCCACGATTATGCCCACGTGCTGGCCGAAGCGGTGCAGGCGCTGTTTCCGGGAACGCAGATCACCTTCGGTCCGAGCACCGACGATGGCTTCTATTACGACTTCGCGCCAAAAGATCGCGCCTTCACCGAGGACGACCTGCCGGCCATCGAAGAGGCGATGCGCAAGATCATCGCGGCGAACAAGCCGCTCAAGCGCGAAGTATGGACCCGCGCCGATCTGATCGCACGCTGGCAGGAGCAGGGCGAGACGTTCAAGGCTGAATGGGCCGCTGAACTGCCCGAGAACGAGGAGCTGACGGTCTACTGGTCGGGTAGCGACTGGCTCGACATGTGCCGCGGCCCGCACTTGGCCTCGACCGGCAAGCTCGACCCGCAGGCCTTCAAGCTCACGCGCGTTTCGGGGGCCTACTGGCGCGGCGATCAGGCCAACGCCATGCTCAGCCGCGTCTATGGCACCGGCTGGCTCAACAAGAAGCAGCTCGATGCGCACCTCACGCGCCTTGAGGAAGCGGCCAAGCGCGATCACCGCAAGCTGGGCGCGGAGATGGACTTGTTCCACCTCCAGGCCGAAGCGCACGGCAGCGTGTTCTGGCATCCCAAGGGCTTCCGCATCTACCGCGAGCTTGAGGCCTACATGCGCCGCGCCATCGACGGCGCCGGCTACAAGGAGGTCAAGACCCCGCAGGTAATGGACGCGCGCCAGTGGGAGCAGTCCGGCCACTGGGGCAAATACCGCGAGAACATGTTCGTCATCCCCGACGAAGTGCCGAACACCGAGGACGAAGGCCCGATCGTTTCGGACGACGCCGAATGGATGGCGCTCAAGCCGATGAACTGCCCGGCGCACGTGTTGATCTTCCGGCAGGGCCTCAAGTCCTACCGCGAGTTGCCGCTGCGCCTGTATGAAAACGGCTGCTGCCACCGCAACGAACCGCACGGCGCGCTCCACGGCTTGATGCGCGTGCGCCAGTTCACGCAGGACGATGCGCATATCTTCTGCCGCGAAGACCAGATCATCACCGAAGTGCGCGCGTTCTGCGAACTGGCGGACCGGATCTACAAGGACTTCGGCTTCACCTATTCGATCAAGCTCGCACTGCGTCCTGAAAAGCGCTTCGGCACCGAAGAGATGTGGGACATGGCCGAAACCGAGCTGCGCAATGCAGTGATCGAGGCCGGCCTCGCCACGCCGGAATATGGCTGGGAAGAACTCCCCGGCGAAGGCGCGTTCTATGCACCCAAGCTCGAATGGCACCTGACGGACGCCATCGGCCGCACGTGGCAGGTTGGCACGATCCAGTCCGACCGCGTGCTGCCGGATCGGCTCGATGCCGCCTATGTCGGCGAAGATGGCGAAAAGCACCGCCCGGTCATGCTCCACCGCGCGATCTTCGGTTCCTATGAACGCTTCATCGGCATTCTGATCGAGCACTTCGCCGGCCGCCTGCCCGCCTGGCTTGCGCCGGTGCAGGCCGTGGTCGCCACCATTGTTTCCGATGCCGACGACTATGCGCACGAGGCGACCGCCGCGCTGCGCGCCGCCGGCATCCGCACCGAGACCGACACGCGCAACGAGAAGATCAACTACAAGGTGCGCGAGCATTCCTTGCAGAAGGTCCCCTACCTGCTCGTGGTCGGCAAGCGCGAGGCGGAGGAAGGCACTGTCGCGATCCGCACGCTGGGCGAACAGCACCAGAGGGTGATTCCGCTGGCGGAGGCCATCGCCCTGCTCAAGGCCGAAGCAACCCCGCCGGACCTCAGGGCCTGATCTCAGGGACTGACGTTTTAGCTTGATCGGGCTCGATCTGCCGCTCGCTTCGCTGGCCCTCTGCGCGCTGGCGGCGTTTGTCGCGGCCTTCGTGCGAGGCCTTGCGGGGTTCGGGATGGCGATCCTGCTGGTGCCGCTGATCTCGCTGGTCATCCGGCCGGGCGAAGCGGTTGTCGTCTCCAATATGCTGGGGCTGCTGATCGGCCTTGTCGGCGCGCGCAAGGTCTGGAACGTGGGCGAG
>CANCET010000118.1 GCA_947375105.1 Sphingomonadaceae bacterium | reverse complement strand
TGGCCGCGCTGCGCTCGATCACGAGCCCGGACTCGGCGGTCAGCCGGTCCAGCTCCCAATCGTGGAAGACCATGGCCTGCCCATCGCTGCTGCGCTGGACATCGCATTCGATGCCGAACCCGGCATCGATCGCGGCGGCGAAGGCGGACAGCGCGTTTTCCGGCAAGCCAGGACCATGCAGACCGCGGTGCGCATAAGTCACGCCCTTCAGCCAGGCGACCTTTTCCGCCAGCGGCGGCGGAGCGAGCAGGCGGTCAAGCAGGATGGAGAGCAAATACAGCATCGATTTCCACTGCGCAGCCAAGGGGGAGCGAAGGCACGCCGACGGCGCTGCGGCTGTGCTTGCCAGCATCGCCGAACACGGCAACCATGAGTTCCGAGGCGCCATTGGCAACCTTGGGCTGATCGGTGAACTCCTGCGTGCAGGCCACGAAGGCGCCGAGCTTCACCACGCGGGCGATCCGATCGAGCGAGCCGAGCGCGGCATTGGCCTGGGCGAGAAGCATGAGCCCGCAGCCACGCGCAGCTTCGTAGCCCTGCTCGACAGTGAGATCGTCGCCCAGCCGTCCCTTGACCAGCGCGCCATCGACGAACGAGACCTGGCCCGAGACATAGAGGAACCCACCCGCCTCGACCGTGGGCACATAGGCGGCAACCGGCGCGGCGGGCGTGGGCAGGGTGATGCCGAGTTCGGCAAGTTTGGCGGCGGCATCAGTCGTCATCGTTTACTCCCCAAAATCCTCGATCAAGCTTTGATACGGTCCATAAGCCAAGGCAGTGCGTGTGCCCATTCGTCGATGCGGGCATGGGCGTGGCCCTTGACATGTGCGCAGTCGATGTGGCGGGCGATCATGGGTTCACCGCACAAGTGCAGGCGGCTGACATGGGGGGTCGTTTCCATGACCGAGCCGTGATGCTGCGGCAGATCATCGATGAACACCGCGCGGCTGGGCTGGTATTCCTCGAGGATCGCCTTGAGCGCCGGCCCCTTGGGGCCCTGGTTGGTGAAGACGCGGGCGTTGATGCCGACATCCATCAACTGGCGGGCGCGGGCATCGCGGCGATCATCGTTGAGGTTCGTCAGGATGACCACATCGGCATGCTGCGCCAGCGCGTTGATCCCCTCGACAGCGCCGGGAATGGCGGGCTGGCGGTGCATCTCGGTATCGAAAAACAGTCCGAGCAGGCGCCAGATTTCGGCGGGGGGAACCAGATCGGTCGTCCCGGCATAGCGCATGGCCTTGCCGAAATCGCTGTTTTCCATCACGAAATCGATGCCGTGCTGTTCGGCCAGCCAATCCTTGTAGGGCGCGACCATGTGCAGCAGCACTTCGTCGCAATCGCTGATCACCAGCGGTTTCTTCATCACAATCGCTCCCGGGTGGCGGCCAACGCAGCCGGGGAAATGCCCAGCGCTTCTGCCGCCGCAATCAGATCAGCCTCATGCCCGCAGAGGAATTCGAGCACCGCGCCCTGCACCGCCGGATCACCAAGTCCCGTGCGCAGTTCATCCGGCGTCAGGCCGGTGAGCGACAGGAACCGTTCGGCGCGCGGCGCATCGCCGAGCACCCAGCCAAGCGCCTGCAGCGCAGTTGCGGCTGGATCGTTCGGGGAGGCGGCTTCACGGGCGATTGTCAGGGCCTTCCGCGGTGACTAGGCAAGTGCCCACGACAGGGCATTTGGCGGGCATGGGGATATCGGGGCTCAGTGGCAAAAAGAATACTGGTTGTCGAGGACAACGACCTCAACCGCAAGCTGTTCTGCGATGTGCTCAAGGCAGGCGGGTTTGCTGTGGAGCCGCTGGGTGATGGCCGCGATGTGCTTGCCCGTGCGAGGGACTTCGTGCCGAACCTGATCATCATGGATATCCAGCTGCCCAATATCTCGGGGCTGGAGCTGATCGAAGCCCTCAAGGCCGATCCCGAACTGCGGCCGATCCCGGTTCTGGCCGTGACTGCCTATGCCGGCAAGGGCGACGAGGAGCGGATCCGCGAGGCCGGTGCGGAAGGATATCTCGCCAAGCCCGTCTCGATCACACCATTCATGGCGGCAGTGCGTCAGTTGGTGTGAGACGGTGGTGTAAGGTGCCCTGCCCTACCCCCGCGCCATGAACTGTTCGGTGACGAACACGATCACCGTCAGCGTCAGGCCCGCCATGAACAGGCGGTAGGCATAGCCGAGAAAGCGGTACTTCTTGTGCTGAAGCACCTGGCCGTTCTGATACATGTCGTGGAGCATGGTGCGGAACACGGTTTCGTCCGCGCGCAGATCCGCAAGGATGCTTTCGGTCCACTCGTCCTCGTCCATCGCGGTGAAGGTGCCGAAGAACAACTTGTTGGGGCGGCTGTTGACCTTGCTGGTGCGCGAAGGACGGCCGATCGAGGGTAGCACCGCCATTACCGCGCACATCGCCGAGGCGAAAGCGAAGGCGGCCAGCACGAGCAGCGCAGCCGGCAGGTGACCATTCTTGGCCTGGCCCACGGTGATCGTGAAGACCACGAAAGTCGCGCCCATCAGGATCGAGGCCTTGGAATCCGCCATCTGGCTGAGCGTGAGATTGAGCGTCTGCGCTGTGCGTACGAGGTGGATGGCGTGGTTCGAGAAACCCGAGGGCGAGAGCGGTGACGGTGTCGCTGCCGGTGGCGTGGCCACCGACGGCGTCGCGACCGGGGTTGCCGCAGCCGGGGGCGCCTTCGGCGGTTCGGGATTGGGGGTCGGATCGGCCAGCTTCACTCTCCCGGCGTTATGCCGCGCCTTGCACGCGGCGGGACGAAGCTGCCACATTCGCCTTGCGCTTGACAAGCGATGCCGCTGGCCGCTTTTCAGCCTTATTCTTGGGGCAAGGCCGCCTCAAAGACGGAGAAAACGAAACATGGATCGCGCCGCCATCGCCGCCCGCATTGCCGAAGTGATCGAGCCGTTCAACAAGAACGACGTCAAGATCGACGAAACCACCTCGTTTGCCGGGGATCTGGAGTGGGACAGCCTCACAGTCATGGATTTCGTGGCCGCCATCGAAGACGAATTCGACATCATCATCAGCATGAACCAGCAGGCCGAGATCGAGACCTATGGTCAGCTGATCGATGCCGTCGCCACCTTGCAGGGCTGAACGCATGAACGACATGACTCCTCCGGAAGCCGCACAGGCCGATCTCTTCTCGAAGTTCGATCCGCTGATCGAAACGCGCCGTTCGCTGCTGGCTACGGGCGTGACGGATCCGTTCAGCCTCGTGATGGAGAAAGTGCTCTCGCCCACCACCGCGATCTGCAGCGGGCGTGAGACGATCCTGCTCGGCACCTACAACTACATGGGCATGACCTTCGATCCCGACGTGATCGCGGCGGGCAAGCAGGCGCTTGACGAGTTCGGCGCGGGCACCACCGGCAGCCGCGTGCTCAACGGCACTTATGCGGGCCACCGCGCGGTGGAGGATGCGCTCAAGGAATTCTACGGCATGGATCATGCCATGGTGTTCTCCACCGGATACCAGGCCAACCTTGGCATCATCAGCACGATCGCAGGCAAGGGCGATTACATCGTGCTCGATATCGATAGCCACGCCTCCATCTGGGACGGCTGCAAGATGGGCGACGCCGAAGTCGTGCCATTCAAGCACAACGATATCGAAGCGATGGAAAAGCGCCTGAAGCGCATTCCCGCAGGCGCGGGCAAGCTGGTGGTGCTCGAAGGCGTCTATTCGATGCTGGGCGATATCGCGCCGCTCAAGGAAATGATCCGCATCGCCAAGGAAAACGGCGCGATGGTGCTGGTGGATGAAGCGCATTCGATGGGCTTCATCGGCCCCAACGGGCGCGGCGTGGCCGAAGATCAGGGCGTGCTGGATGATGTCGATTTCGTGATCGGCACCTTTTCCAAGTCGGTTGGCACAGTCGGCGGTTTCTGCGTTTCGAACCACCCGAAGTTCGAGATCATGCGCCTCGTTTGCCGGCCTTATGTCTTCACAGCCAGCCTGCCGCCGAGCGTGGTGGCAACCGCGGCCACCTCGATCCGCAAGCTGATGCATGCGGGGAACAAGCGCGCGCACCTGTGGGAAAATTCGCGCACCCTGCACGGTGCGCTCACACAGCTCGGCTTCAAGCTGGGCACCGCAGAGCCGCAGAGCGCGATCATCGCGGTGATCATGCCCGATCTGGAACGCGGCGCGATGATGTGGGAAGCGCTGCTGCGCGAGGGACTTTACGTGAACCTGGCCCGCCCCCCCGCGACGCCTGCGGGGATGACGCTGCTGCGCTGCTCGCTGTGCGCAGAGCATACCGCCGAGCAGGTGGGCATCATCACCGGCATGTTCGAACGTGCCGGCAAGGCCGTGGGGATCATCTGATGCGGCTAGGGCTGCTGGCCGCGCTGGCACTGTGGACGGGTCCGGCATTGGCCCAGACCGCCCCGGCACCGAGCTGGCCACCCCCTTCCCCGCCCGTCACCGCGCCGGGCGACGGGATGATGGACAAGCCCTGCCCCGACCAGACCGGCCTGTGGTTCGGCCATCCCTATGTTAAGGCGAACGACTGGGCATGGGAATGCCGCTATCTGGCAGCGGACAAGCAGCTCGCGGCCAACCCGCGCGTGGTGTTCATCGGCGATTCGATTACCGAGAACTGGGTGCCACTGGCGCCCGCGCTGTTTGCCGGCGGCGCCGTGGGGCGCGGGATCAGCGGGCAGACGAGCCCGCAGATCCTCGTGAGGTTCTATCAGGACGTGGTGCGGCTGCGCCCGCGTGTGGTGCACATCATGATCGGCACCAATGATCTTGCCGGGAACACTGGCCCGAACAGCCCGGAGATGTACCAGAACCACGTGATGGCCATGGTCGATATCGCGCGGGCCAACGGCATCGGCGTGGTGCTCGCCAGCATCCTGCCGGCAGCGAAGTTCCCATGGAAGCCGGCATTGAGCCCGGCGAAGCAGGTCGCAGCGCTCAATGCGTGGCTGCGCGATCTCGCCCGCGCGAAGGGCGCGGTTTATGCCGATTACTATGGCACGCTCGCCAATGCCGAGGGCGGCTTGAACCCCGATATCGCTCCGGACGGCATCCACCCCAATGCCAAGGGCTATGCCTTGATGGAGCCGATCACCCGCGCTGCCATTGCCGAGGCCGAAAAAACCGCCGCGCGTTGAGACATCAATCGAGCGCGCGGTACCGAAACCCGCGGAACACGGCGCTGCCCTCACCCGCCGCATAAAGCGCCGGGCGCAAGCTGAGCAGATTGTCGATGGTATTGGCGTTGTAGCCTGAAACCTCGCTGCGCACACCATGCCGCGTCCAGGTTTTGCCATCCAGACTGTAGTGGAAGGTGACAATCTGCCGCTCGCTGGTGATGCGCAGCATCATCCGGCGCGCCGGCGGGGCCGGTTCGGGCCAGTAAGACGCCTTGCCGCCGCGAAAGGTCGTCATACGTGTGCCATCGATGCCCATGCCCAGAAACAGCCGGTCATCGAAGAACAGCAGCATGCCGCCCGATGCCGCGCCTACCAGTTCGATCTCGACCGTCACTTCATAGGCGCGGTCGCCCACTTGCTGGGTCAGCACCGTGCCATCAGCCGGGCCTGCACCCCGGCCCTGCAGCACGAGCGAACCGGATGCTGCGGTGATCCGGCGCGTTTCCGCAGGTGCGCTGCCATAGAGCGACCACAGCGTGCCAAGCCGGTTTTCGGCGAAATCATCGGAATGCGGCATGCCATGAACAGCCGCTGCGCTGCTTGGCGCAGCGCGCGTCACGGGCGATGGCAGCGGCGCGGAAAGATCGCCTCCCGCAGCGCGGAACCAGCCGTCCGCGGTCCATGTGATGGGCTCAATCAATGTCTGCCGGCCCAGCGCCTGGTAGCCGTTTTCGTAGCCGTGGTAGATCATGTACCAGGCGCCACCGGGGCCCTCCACGCACGTCGCATGGCCGCGCGACCACCACATCTGGCTGGGCGAAGTCGTGCGCTGGATCGGATTGTGCGGGCAGTTTTCCCATGGTCCGTGGATCGAGCGCGACCGCGCGGCAACGATCATGTGGCCCGTTGCGGGACCGCTGGTGCCGCCCACCGCGTTGACAAGATAGAAATAATCACCCCGGCGAAACAACTTGGGACCCTCGGGCGAAAATGCCTCGGTGATCCAGTCATCCGGATAATGCCACGCGGTGTAGGCGGCTTCCACGGCACCGGCGGTTGCCAGGCCATCATCTGTCAGCGCCACGCGCTTGCCATCGTTGAAGAACAGGTAGCGGCGGCCATCCTCGCCGACGACATGGCCCGGATCGATCAGGCCGCCGATCTTGAGGTCTATCGGATCGCTCCACGGCCCGGCCATCGAAGGCGCATGGATCACGAAGATATTGGCAAAACTCCCCAGCGGCGGGGACCACGGCGCCTTCATGAACGGGATATAGATGAAATAGCGCCCGTCATGCTTGGCAATATCGACCGCGAACACAGTGCCCAGAGGCTTCTGCAGGGCCGGGCCAAGCGGACGCCAGTTCACCAGATCGCGCGAATGCCAGATCAGCAGCCCCGGCGCGGAATCGAACGAGGAATGCGTCATGTAGTAGTCTTCGCCGTCCTTCAGGACGGACGGATCGGGATAGTCGCCCGCGAGCACAGGATTGAAATAGGTGCCATCGCCGCGATCCGCGATCCGCTGCCCTTCCAGACCGCGCCGCCAGACGGGCTTGGCAGCAGGGACGCTCGGGTCGCAAGAGGGGGCTGCAGCCGCCGGTGAGACCCGGCCGGACGCGGCCTCCGCGCCGAAGACCGTTCCAGCGGCTGCCAGCTTCAAAGCAGATCGACGCGATTCCATGTGCATACCCATAATTGGAATATCTATTCCATAATGATAGCGGCGATGAAGGCAAGCGGATCGCGCGGGTTCTAGCCACCCTCCACCAGCA
Source organism: Sphingomonadaceae bacterium (assembly GCA_947375105.1). Taxonomy (GTDB): domain Bacteria; phylum Pseudomonadota; class Alphaproteobacteria; order Sphingomonadales; family Sphingomonadaceae; genus Novosphingobium. The sequence continues at coordinate 3,229 of CANCET010000118.1, read as the reverse complement.
TCAGTGCATAGAGCGCGACGACGCCCTGCCCGGCCGGGTGCAGGATCACCGCGCGTTGAGGCCTGCAGGCTCAGGGGGCGGACGGCGCCTGTGCTGAGGCCGGGGCCAGCAGGGCAGCGTTGACCCGGTCTACGCCGCTGGCAAGCTCGGCCTGATCCGGACACGTGCCAGCGCAGGCATCGTGCCGCGCATTCAGATCCTGCAGAAGCTTGAGCGCGGCGGCCTTGTCACCATGTCCGGCCTCAAGTTCGGCCAACGCGATCTGCGCGGCGAGGTAATTGCGCCGCTTGTGCAGCGCGCCTTCATAGTCCTTGCGCGCGGCGGCGTAGTCACCAAGGCCTTTGTGCGCGAGGCCCGAGATCAGCATGTCGGTGTAGGAAGCCGTGAGCCGATAGGGCCGCAGGATGGCGAGGCTGCGCTTGAAATCCCCTTCTGACAGGGCATCGACGGCGCGGCGAATATAGATTTCGGCACCGGTCAGGTTCTGCGCGCCGAGCTGTGCGGTCGTCGCGGTGAGGAACCCGTTTTCGAACTGTTGCTGCTGGACACCGCCGACTTGCGCGGAAGCGGGGGCGGCAAGCAGTGCAGCCGTGCCCGCCAGCAGCGCACCGATCAATGTGTGTGCGGGATGCTGAAACAAGTCCTCTCTCCTCGATGGCAATCGGACGCAAGCGTAACACAGCGAGGCCGCGCAGCAACGGCGTTCGCTTCCACTCTGGTGCGGTCGAATTGGGGCCTTTACCCCTCCACCAGCATCAGTGCATCAAGTGCGACGACGCCCTGCCCGGCCGGGTGCAGGATCACCGGGTTGAGATCGACCTCGCGGATCGAAGGTTCCGCGCGCAGGACGCGGCCGAGCGTGACGATCAGCTGCGCGAGCGCCGGCACATCAAGCGCAGGCGCGCCGCGATAGCCGGACAGGATCGCCGCGCTCTTGAGCTTCATCAGTTCGGCAGTGATCGCCTCGACTGTCATGTCCGCTGCCAGCAGGCGCACATCACCGAGGATCTCGGCGGTGACACCGCCGAAGCCAGCGAGGATCACCGGGCCCCATTCGGGATCGTTGCGCGCGCCGACGATCATTTCGAGACCGCGCGCGCCCATGCCCTCGATCAGCACGCCATCGAGATCGATGGCGGCAGAGTAAGATGCAACGCTGGCATGCATCCGCTCCCACGCGGCGCGGACGGCGGACGCATCGGCAAGGTTCAGGATCACGCCGCCGGCATCGCTCTTGTGGCTGAGCGCTGCGGCCTGCGCCTTCATCGCGACGGGGTAGCCGAGAGCTTCGGCAGCGGCGACGGCGGCATCGGCGCTGGCGGCAAACGTACCCTTGGGGAACGGAATGCCGAGCGGACCAAGCAGCGCCTTCGCCTGATACTCGGGAATGACCCCCGCGTGGTCCGCCATGCCGGGCACGGGCAGCGGAGCCTCAGCGTTGGCAGTGGTGTCACGCGCGGACCACTGGGTGAGGCGCGTGATCGCCCGCAGCGCCCGTTCGGTGCTGGGGAACCATGGGATGCCCGCGGCGCGCAGCGAGGCGATGCGCTCCGCCGGAACCGCTGCACCTTCATCGAGCCCTGCGAAGATCAGCGGCTTGGTGAGCGGGCGCGCTGCCGCCGCAGCAAGGATCGGGGGGAACTTGATCGCGCAAGTAACCGCCTCGGCCTGGATGATCCCGGCCAGCACGGTGCCGACGCGCGGATCATCAAGCAGGGCTTCAAGGCAGCGCGTGTAGATCGCCGGTTCGGACAGTCCCTGCGCGGTGATATCAAGCGGATTGCTGACCGGCACGAACGGCGGCAGCGCCGCACGCAAGGCAGGCGAATCTGCATCGCCGAGCGGGGCAAGCGGCAGGCCCAGCGCTTCGGCAAGATCGAGCGTGAGCGCCTTGAAAGCACCGGATTCGCCCAGCACTGCCGTCGCGCCCGAAGGCAGCGCCGGGCAGCGCACCGCAATCTCGGCAATATCGCCGAGCTCTTCCAGCGTTTCGGCGAGGATCACGCCGGCACGGGTAACCTTGGCGCGCATCAGTGCATGGTCGCCGGCCATCGCGCCGGTGTGCGTGGCGGCGGATTCGCGCGCAGCGCTGGACGTGCCCGGGTGGAGCAGGACAATCGGCTTGCCCGCAGCGGCCGCTCGCGCGGTGGCAGCAAGAAACCGCTCCGGCTTGCGGAATTGCTCGACGATCATGGCGATGACATGCGTGTCCGGCTGGTCGATCAACCAGTCGACATAGTCTTCGACGCCGCTCGCTGCCTCGTTGCCGGTGGAGACCGAGTAGGACACGCCGCAGTCCCGCGCGAGGAGCACGGTGCCAAGCACGGCGGCCATCGCACCAGATTGCGAGACGATGCCGATGGCGCGCTGACCGGCGGGCGGGCGGGCATCGGTTTCGACGAACGTGAGCGGAATGCGGTCGACATAATTGACGAGGCCGAGGCAATTCGGGCCTTCGATGACCATGCCCGCTTCGTGGGCAATGCGGGCGATCTCGCGCTGTTCGGCAAGGCCCTCCGCGCCGCCTTCAGCGAATCCCGCGGCGAAGATCACCACCCCGCCGACTTTGCGCGCAGCCAGCGCCTTCACGGCGTCGAGCACACCGGCGCGAGGAATTGCTAGCACCGCGGCGTCGACGCCTTCGGGAAGGGCCTCGATCCCGGGTAGGCAGGCGCGGCCGCCGAGGCTCTCGCGCTTGGGATTGATCGGATAGATCGTGCCGGCATAGCCGTTGGCATCGAGATTGGAGAGCAGCGTGGTGCCAAGCGCGCCGGGCTTGTCCGATGCGCCAACCACCGCGACCGAGCGCGGTCGCAGCAGCCTCTCGAGCGCCGGAAGCTGTTGGGCAGGGTGGGCAGTATCGGGCACGTCACTCTCCGAATTAGGTTATATAATATAACAATAGCCGCTGCGATGACACAGGGCAAGGCTACCCATACGGGTGGACCGCAGGTTGATGGGCGGCTGGTTGATGGGGAGAAGGTTGACGGGCGGGAGGGCCTCGTGGCAGAGCCGACTGCAACGCGGGTATAGCTTAGTGGTAAAGCACCAGCCTTCCAAGCTGGCTATGCGGGTTCGATTCCCGCTACCCGCTCCAACTTTCCGTCCACCGGCATCCACCGACATCGTTGAAACCCGCGGAAATCAGCGGTATTCTTGCGTTCATCGGGTCGCTGAGAGCCATCGTTTTCTGCCTGCTTCCAGGCCATTTGGGGGCCTCAACGAAGAC
>CANCET010000117.1 GCA_947375105.1 Sphingomonadaceae bacterium | reverse complement strand
GATCGCCGGCGGATCGCGTCCCAGCACGGCGGCGGCAGCGTGCATCCCTGCCACTAGACCCTGCGCGCCGGCTTCCTCGTATCCGGTGGTGCCGTTGATCTGCCCGGCGCAATACAGCCCCGGCAAATCGCGCAGTTCCAGACTGCGGCGCAGAGCGCGCGGGTCGATATGATCGTACTCCACGGCGTAGCCCGGAACGATGATCTCGGCGGCTTCCAGGCCCTCCATCGAGCGCATCATCGCCGCCTGCACATCGGCCGGCAATGACGTCGAGACGCCGTTGGGATAGATCGCGTGATCGTCCAGACCCTCGGGCTCAAGGAACACCTGGTGCCCATCGCGATCACCGAAGCGGTGAATCTTGTCCTCGATCGAAGGGCAATAGCGCGGTCCCTGCGCATCGATCGCACCGCTAAACAAGGGTGATCGATCGAGGCCTGCGCGGATAATATCATGCGTCCGCTCATTGGTGCGCGTGATCGCGCAAAACACTTGCGGCAACACCCGCTGGGCGGTCAGCGCAGACATGGTCCATGGCTCGGCATCGCTCGGCTGAACCTGCAAACGCGACCAATCGATCGTCCGCCCATCCAGCCGCGGCGGAGTGCCGGTCTTGAGCCGCGCCATCGGCAGCCCTGCGGCGCGCAACTGCACCGCCAGTCGATGCGCAGCGCTCTCGCCGATCCGCCCGCCTTCCATCCGCTCCTCGCCGCGAAACAGCCTGCCGCCGAGGAAGGTACCCGTGCACAAGACCACCGCCTTGGCGTCAAGAATCGTCCCGTCGGCCAGATCGACGCCGCAAACCGCGCCGCCTGCCATCCGCAAGGCCGCCACTTCACCCGCCACCACTGTCAGCTGGCTCTGCGCGCCGATCATCCTCTGGATCGCAGCACGAAACCGCTTCCGATCCGCCTGCACGCGCGGACCCTGCACCGCGCTGCCTTTGCTGCGGTTGAGCATGCGGTAATGAATCGCCGCTTCGTCGGCGGCTCGCGCGATCAGCCCATCGAAGGCATCAACCTCGCGTACCAGATGCCCTTTGCCCAGTCCGCCGATCGCTGGGTTGCATGACATCGCACCGATCATCGCGGGATCGAAGCTGACCAGCGCCGTGCGCGCGCCCATGCGCGCTGCAACCGCCGCTGCCTCGACGCCGGCATGCCCGCCGCCGACCACGATGATATCAAACTGGTGCATGCGTGCCGCGATACCCAATTCCCACCGCAGCGTCAAAGCGGGCCAGAGACCGCTCATGTTCCACGTGGAACATCACTTTCCGATGCAGAACCGTCCGAACAAGGCATCCAGCATGTCTTCTGTTCCCGTGCGGCCGACCAAGCGGTCCAGAGCGGCGCGCGCAAGGCGCAGGTTCTCCGCCGCCAGCAGCGGATCGCTGCACTCGCCAGCTTCCGCCGCAGCGTCTGCAACTTCAGCCAGCAGGCGGTGCTGCCGCGCATTCAGGGCCACATCGCCGGGCGCCGGCAATGCCGTGCGCGCAAGCGCGACGAGAGCAGACCGCAAGTCGTCGAGCCCTTCCCCGGACAATGCGGACACCCTGTGCCGTGCGGCCCGCTTCGCCGGTGCATCAGCCCGGTCAATCTGCGCGGCGATCTCCCATACGACACGATTGCCCGGCCCTTCTCCTTCGGGACCGAGCCACAACACCAGATCGGCTCGCTCGGCTTCCGCGCGCGCGCGGGCAATGCCGATCTGTTCGATCGGCCCAGCACCCTCGTCCCGCAAGCCCGCCGTATCGACCAGGCAAAACGGCAAACCGCCAATCGCCACAGCGCGGACCAGAACGTCGCGCGTGGTGCCGGGCTCGGCTGCGGTAATTGCGGCCTCGTCCTCCAACAACGCGTTGAACAAAGTGGATTTTCCCGCATTTGGCGGTCCCGCGAGCACAACCCGGAAGCCCTCACGCAGCGGCTCAGCGCGTGGGCGGCCAAGCCATGTGCCAAGCTCCAGCGACAATGCGGCGCACCCATCAGCAATGCCGGACGGTATCGCTGCGCCTTGCTCGTCGATCTCGTCCTCTCCGGCAAAATCGAGCGACGCCTCGATCGCAGCCGACAGCGCCAGAACTCGTCCGCGCCATCCGGCCACCATCCGCGACAGCGCGCCGTCTGCCATCGTCATCGCGGTCCGCCGTTGCAGCTCGGTCTCGGCGGCCAGCAGGTCTGCCAGCCCCTCGGCTTCGGCCAGATCGATCCGGCCGTTGGCAAAACTCCGGCGTGTGAATTCCCCGGGCTCTGCGCGGCGCAGTCCGGGCATGGCCGCCAGCGCGGCCTCAACCGCGGCGACGACCGCACGCCCTCCGTGCAAATGGAGTTCGGCGCTATCCTCGCCGGTCGCCGTTCCGGGGCCAGGAAGCCACAGCGCCATGGCCCGGTCCAGTACCTGAAGATCTGCACCGCGCAGCACCGCCAACACCGCGCGGCGGGGCGGCGGCAACTTGCCAGCCAGAGCCACCAGCGAAACGTGCGCTTGCGGCCCGCTGATGCGGATCACGGCAATACCAGCCGGCGGCGCGCCCGAACTCAGCGCAAATATCGTGTCGGTCACATGTCTGTACCCGGAATCGCGCGCTCAGGACTTCGGCTTGTCGCCTCCGGCAGCGCCTGCCTTGAATCCCGCCATGGCGGCGCCCGCACCCTGTTCCACAAACTGCTGGAACAGCTTCAGACCCATCTCGCCCATTGGCGCGATCTGCTTGGCAAAGCCCTGCAGCTGATCAACGCTGTTCATGCCCTGCATCGCCTTGGCAATCGCATCGACATAGACATCGTTTGCACGCGTCACATCCGGCAGGCCCAGAAAGCGGCGTGCCTCCTCGGGCGTGCATTCCACCTCGACGTTGACTTTCATGGCCTCAACCTCTCGCTCAGTTATGGCAACACTGTCATGCACGCTTGGCAAAGTCCACGGTGGGCGCTTAACACCGCATCGACCAACCGCCATGCCAGAAGGACAAGCACCATGGGTGAGATGACAACGATCGGAACGCTGAACGGCGAGACTGAGTTCCCCGTCTACGTTGCAACGCCCGCGAGCCAGACCGAAGCCGCGATCATCGTCATCCCGGAAATCTTCGGCGTGAACGCCGGTATTCGCAAGAAGTGCGATGATTGGGCCGCGCTCGGCTATGTCGCGCTCGCTCCCGATATCTTCTGGCGCTTTGCCCCCGGCGTTCAGCTCGATCCCGATGTGCCCGAACAGTTCCAGCAAGCGCTGGGCTATTTCGGGCAGTACAACCCCGATCTCGGCATTCAGGATATCGAGGCGGCGATCCATTGGCTGCGGCAGGAACAGGCTGTCGACAAAGTCGGCCTTGTCGGCTTCTGCCTTGGCGGACGCATGGCCTACATGGCCGCAACCCGCACCGATATCGACGCTTCGGTGGGCTACTACGGCGTCATGATCGACCAGATGCTGAACGAGGCGCACGCCATCGCCAATCCGCTCATGCTGCATATCCCGACCGCCGATCACTTTGTCGGGCCGGAAGCGCAGGCCGCGATCCATGGCGCGCTGGATTCCCATGCCAAGGTCGTGCTCCATGACTACACCGGGCTCGATCACGGCTTCGCCGCCGAAATGGGTTCACGCCGCGATGAGGCCGGCGCCGCACTGGCCGACGAGCGCACACGCGACTTCTTCAAGGCCCACCTGACCTGAACGCAGATCAGGCCGCGCTGTCGTATCCCGCAATGCCTTGCAAAAGGCGGGTTATGGCGGCGCGGTCTTCCTCCGGCACTTCGGGCCGCCAGATCTCGAACAGCAGTACCGTGCGCGTCTCCGGCCCGGCGTTGCGTGCCTCGTGCTCCATCGAATCGTCGAAAATCAAAGGGATGCCCGGCTCCCAGGTGCGGGTTTCGCTGCCTACGCGCAGCGTACAGGCAGGGGCCGTGCGGATCGGCACATGGCAGATCAGCCGCGTGTTGAGCATGCCCGTGTGCGGCGCGATATGCGTGCCCGGCCGCAGCCTCGACCATAGCGCATTGGGCGCGCGGCCGGGGATCCTTGGCATCGGCGCCAGCGCGAGCGCCTCCATCGTCGCGGGGCAGCGCGCAGCATTGGGGGCAACCGGCGCGCCGTCCTTCCAGAAATAGAACGCACCCCATGCCGGATCGCCCAGCAGCGGATTGTTCGGCGCAGGCCGGTCCTCGGCCGCCACGACATATGGCGAAAAGGTATCGGGCGCTTCGCCAGCCGTCACCGCAGCGAGTTCAGCCTGCATCGCCGGAAGCAGCGTCAGCATGCCCGCAAGCCATGGAAAGTCTGCCGGATCATAGAAACGCCGCTGCGGCAGGCCGGGATAATAGAACAGCGACGGATGCTGCAGATCGATCTCGCGTGTCCCGCGCAGCAGCCCCAGCGCTTCTTCCATCGCCGGGGAAAGGCCCCCATCCATGACAAGGTCGAGATGCCGCTGAAACGCTCCCTGCGCGTCACGGACGAAGGCCTGCGCCGCGGCTGCCAAGCCTTCCATCCCGCGCGGGATCCCGCTCACGCCCGCCTGGGCCAGCGCCGTCGTGTAGAAACTGACCGCCGCACGGTCATCCCGCCCGCGCTGGCGCAATTGCCCTTTCGCGAGCAATGCGCCGACATCACGCGGGGTGTTCGCCAACTGCCGATCGAGCGCGGCTTCCGCCGCTGCGTGATGGCCCAGCGCCAGTTCAGCCTGCGCCAGCGCTGGCCATGGCATGTTCTGCGCAGGCACGCCGCCGCTGGCATCGCGCAGCAGCGCCGCTGCGCGCGCCGCATCGCCCGATCTCAGGGCAGCAAGTCCTTCGGCGATGAGGCTCTCTGGCGACACGGTTGTCATAAGCCAACGGTTAGCGCAAACCTGCGCTGGATCAATGCCAGGCACACCTGCGAGCGGGCATCAGAGCTGTAGCATCACAAGGAGACAGACCCCATGCACACCGGACTCGCCGCATGGCACCGCTACATGCAGACCGGCGACACCGCGCTGCTTGCCGAACTGATTGCGCCCGATGCGGTGTTCCACTCACCCGTGGTCCACACCCCGCAGGAAGGCCACGCCAAGGTTCTGATGTACCTCACTGCGGCGGGCCAGGTCTTCGCGGATACCAGCTTCACCTATGTCCGCGAACTGGTCGACGGCCCCGAAGTGCTCCTCGAATTCACCGCGAAGGTAGACGGGGTCCACATCAACGGTATCGACTTGATCCGCTTCGATCTCGAAGGAAAAATCATCGATTTCAAGGTCATGGTCCGCCCACTCAAGGCCATGAACAAGCTTTGGGAGATGATGGCGGCGGCGCTCCAGAACACCTGAGCGCCGCTACCCCTTACTGGTTCATCGTCGCGAAGAAGTCCTCGTTGGTCTTCGAGTTCTTCATCTTGTCGAGCAGGAATTCCATCGCGTCGATAGTGCCCATCTGCATGAGAATGCGGCGCAGCACCCACATCTTGCTGAGCTGATCGGTCGGAACCAGCAGTTCTTCCTTGCGCGTGCCGCTCTTGCCCACGTCGAGCGCAGGGAAGATGCGCTTGTCGGCCACCTTGCGGTCAAGCACGATTTCCGAGTTGCCGGTGCCCTTGAACTCTTCGAAAATCACTTCGTCCATGCGGCTGCCGGTATCGATCAGCGCGGTGGCGATGATGGAAAGCGAGCCGCCCTCCTCGATATTGCGCGCCGCGCCGAAAAAGCGCTTCGGCCGCTGCAAGGCGTTGGCGTCGACACCGCCGGTCAGCACCTTGCCCGAGCTTGGGACAACCGTGTTGTAAGCGCGGCCGAGGCGCGTGATCGAATCCAGCAGGATCACCACGTCGCGCTTGTGTTCGACGAGGCGCTTGGCCTTCTCGATGACCATTTCGGCCACTTGCACGTGGCGCGTTGCCGGCTCGTCGAAAGTCGAGGAAATCACCTCGCCCTTCACCGAACGCTGCATGTCGGTCACTTCCTCCGGCCGCTCGTCCACCAGCAGTACGATGAGGAACACTTCCGGATGGTTGTCGGTGATGGCCTTGGCCATGTTCTGCAGCAGCACAGTCTTGCCGGTGCGCGGCGGCGCCACGATCAGCGCGCGCTGGCCCTTGCCCTGCGGGCTGACGAGGTCGATCACGCGGGCCGACTTGTCCTTGACCGTGGGATCAAGCGTATCCAGCCGCAGTCGTTCGTTCGGATAGAGCGGCGTGAGGTTATCGAAATTGACCCGGTGGCGCACCGCGTCCGGATCGTCGAAGTTCACCTTGATCAGCCGCGTAATCGCGAAATAGCGTTCCCCGTCCTTGGGTGCACGAACTTCGCCTTCGACCGTGTCGCCGGTGCGCAGACCCCATTTGCGGACCTGATTCGGCGAGACGTAGATGTCGTCAGGCCCGGCGAGATAGTTCGCTTCCGGGCTCCGCAGGAAGCCGAAACCGTCGGGCAGCACTTCTATCGTGCCGATGCCGAGGATTTCCTCGCCATCATCCGCCAGTTCCTTGAGGATCGCGAACATCAGATCCTGGCGGCGCAGCGTGCTTGCACCCTCGACATCGAGCTCTTCGGCCATCTGGACCAGCTCGGCCGGGGTCTTCTTCTTCAGTTCCTTGAGATGCATCTGTGGTATCCGAATAAGGGCATGTGCGCGCGCCGGGCGGTCGTGGGGCTTGGAGAAAGCGGACCAAAGGGGGCGGCGCGACGCGCTGCCAGACCGGAATGCCTCTTGCGCATAGGCCCGGGGGCCGGGTGCGTCAATCGCGCAAAGGCTGGCTCAGAAGGGCTTCACGATCACCAGCACCACGATCAGCGCGGCGGTCACACCGGGAATCTCGTTGAGCAGGCGCAGCTGCCGCCCGGTCAGCTGCCGCTCGCCGCGCGCCAGCTTCGCCGCATAGCTCGCCAGCCACAGGTGATAGGCGCTCAGCACCAGCACCAGCGCAAGCTTCGCGTGGAACCAGCCCTGGGTATACCACTCCCCGCTCACCGCCAGCGCCAGGCCAAAGCCCCAGACGACGAACAACGAAGGCCACATGATGATCTTCATGAGCTTGCGTTCGCGGTCCACCCAGATGGCGTTCTCGGGCGAATCCGCGGGCGCTTCCTGATGGTAGACAAAGAATCGCGGCAGCATGAACAGCCCCGCCATCCAGAAGATCACGAAAATGACATGGCCAGCCTTGAGCCAGAGATAGAGCATTGCGAGTACCTGCAGCATGACCGCGAATGTAGCGGCTTCTCCCCGCATCCGTAAGCCGGAGAACGAGCGATTGCCCTCGTGGCGCGCTTGCCTGAAACGGTCAAGCAAACGGTTGCGAGGCCCATGTCTTGCGCTTAACAGCCCGCGCATGATCGCGCTCCGCCAGCTGCTGCTCAGGCGCCGCCACATGGCGCTGCTCCTGCTCGCGTTGGCGTTTTCTCTCCGGGCGCTCATTCCGCAAGGGATGATGGCGGCCCCTGATCGCGCAAACGGCGGGATCACCGTCCTGCTTTGTGATGGCACGGGCTCCGCAATGCGGCTCGCGTTGCCGCTCGGCGAAAAACCGGGCAAGGTTTCACCAGCGCAAAGCTGCCCCTTTGCCGTTCTCGCGCAGGCTGGCACCGCCGATGCGCCAAGTGCATGGGTCGTTCCGCAGGCCGTACCGCAGGCCCTGTCTCACCGCAGCGCGCGCATCACGGCAGAGCCGCGCCAGAAGTCCCACGAACATCCCCCGGCAAGGGCACCTCCGGCCTCGGCCTGAGTTTCCTGGTCACGCTTCCGGCGCGCGCTTTTGCGTGCCGGTTCCATACCCTGTCGTTGGATGAAATCCCATGCGCGCTCTTGTCGCTGCGGCCTTCTGCGCCGCTCTTACACCTGTTTCCGCCTTTGCCTGCGCCAGCTGCGGCTGCACCTTCACATCTGACTGGCTCTCGCAAGGCCTGATGACCCAGCCCGGTCAGGCCGTCACCGTGCGGTACGACTATGTGCCGCAAACGCGCTTGCAGAGCGGCACTGATCCGATCGATCCGGCCAGCATTGCGCTTCCGCCCGAACGCGAGATCGAACGCCGGACGGACAACCACTACCTGACCATCGCCTATGACCGGCAGTTCGCCAGCGACTGGGGCTTCAACGTGGCTCTTCCGATCGTGTGGCGGCCGCACCGCACCATTGCCGAAGACACGGCCACCGAAACACGGTCGAACGGCAAGGGCATCGGCGACATGCGCCTCATGCTGCGCTGGCAGGGCCTGTCACGCCCCGGCAGCGTCACGGGCCTGCAGGCCGGGCTGACACTCCCGACCGGGGCTTTTCATCGCACTTTCAGCAGCGGTCCGGAAGCCGATGAACCGATCGATCGCGGGCTACAGCCGGGCGCAGGCACTGTGCAGGCCTTGCTCGGTGCCTATCACTACCGCCGTTTGAGCAGTAATCTGGCCCTCATCATGCAAGGCCAGCTCCACTTCGCCTTGCATTCGCGCGAAGGCTTCCACCCCGGAACGGTCGGCGAAGCGTCGCTCTCGTTCCAATATCTCGGCCTGAAACTCGGCAACACGCGCGGCCGCCTGATCCCAGAACTGCAAGTCAACACCCGCCTCAGTGGACGCGACAGCGGGCCCGCGTCAGACCGCGAAAACAGCGGGGGTGAACAGGTTTATATCGCGCCCGGGATGACCGCCAAGCTCAGCCCCACCCTGTCGCTCTATGCCAGCGTCCAGGTGCCTCTCTACCAGCGCGTCAGCGGCTACCAGCTGGTGCTGCGCATGATCGGCTCCACCGGCCTGCAAGTGCGGTTCTGAAACCAGCGCAAACCCGAAAAAAGAGGCACAATGCAGGGCGCCGGGGCCGGAGGCAGGGGCCCCCGGCGCCCAAGCCGCGCCGGGCCCTGGGCTTTCCTGTTCAGCTCATCCCTGCGAAACGATCAACGCGACCAACCGCGCACGGTTTCAAGCAACCGCTCCACATGCGCAATCGGGGTGAACTGCCCGATCCCGTGGCCGAGGTTGAACACGTGCGGCCGATCGGCAAACACGTCGAGCACGCGCCGCGCTCCCGCGTCGAGCGCGTCGCCACCTGCCAGCAACAGCAAGGGATCGAGGTTGCCTTGCACCGGCATGCCCGCGGGCAGGGTTTTCGCGGCCCAGACCGGATCGATGGTTTCGTCCACACCGATGGCGTCCACACCGGTCCCTTCGGCATAGGCGGCAAGCTTTTCGCCGGCGCCTTTGGGGAAGCCGATGATCGGCACGTCGGGGTGCAGCTTGTGCATCTCGGCCGTGATCCGTGCATTGGGCGCGATCACCCAGCGGTCGAATTCGGCGGGGGCAAGGCTTCCGGCCCAGCTGTCGAACAATTGCAGGCCTTCCGCGCCGGCCTTCACTTGTCCGCTGAGGTACTCCACGGTCACATCGACAATCGCATCGATGATCGCCTGGAACGCGCCCGGGTCGCGATAGGCAAGCGCCCGCGTGTCATGCTGGTCGCGGCTGCCCTCGCCTGCCACCATGTAGGTCGCGATGGTCCAGGGGCTCCCTGCAAAGCCCAGCATGGTCGCCTCAGGGGGCAAGGCAGCGCTCACCTTGGCCACCGTGTCATAAATGGGCGAAAGGCGCTCAGGCACGCTTCTGAGCGTCTCCAGACCCACATCCAGCAGGCGGGGGGAAAGCGCCGGGCCTTCGCCGGCAAGGAATTGGAGATCCTGGCCCATTGCATAGGGTACGATCAGAATGTCGGAGAACAGGATCGCACCATCAAAACCAAACCGTCGCAGCGGCTGGAGCGTGATCTCGGCAGCCGCTTCGGAATCGTAGACCAGGGCGAGGAAACCACCCTTTTCGGCACGCAGTTCGCGGTATTCGGGAAGGTAGCGGCCAGCCTGGCGCATCAGCCAGATCGGGCGACGGTCGAGATTGGCGCCCTTGAGGGTAGCGAGAAGCGGCTTTTCGGCAGAGCTAGGCATCAGGCAGTCGGTCCAATTCAAATCTATAGATTCTCTTGAATCAGATTGTGGTTGTTAGTTGGCCCTGTGGAAAACGGGGACGACATGCATCTGCCCGAATTGTCCTGCCGTCTCCACAAAAAAGCGTGAGAGCGACTCTGAGCGGTTGCTGCCGTGAATCCGGGGCAAGCGAAACTTGTCCCCACTGTCGGCAGGCTGTGGAAAGCTCAAAGCGCCTGTTCGCAACTTGCTGGTCTGCGCGCCGATCATGTGTGCAGAATCGCAGCGCAAACTTGTCCGCGGTTTCATGCCGTGGTTTATCCTATCGCAATC
>CANCET010000116.1 GCA_947375105.1 Sphingomonadaceae bacterium | reverse complement strand
GGGGTAGATCACGTTGGCAGGCTCGGTCACCAGCTCGCGGGTGAACTCCACGCCTTCGGCAATCGCCGCTTCGGTTTCCCACAGCTCCTCGGTGCCTTCAGGTGCGGCCAGCGCCACGATCTTCGCCAGCGAAGGCTTCTGCTCGTCGCTCAGCTTGGTGCGATACACATCATGCCGCCACGCCCGCAGCCGCGCCGCCAGCAGCACCGCAGTCGCTTCCTCGGCGGTCAGGCCGCTGCCAGCGAAGTCGATGGCCAGCACCGTCTCGCCCGAGGTGAGGTACTTCGCGGTGAGCGCGCCGCCCGCGCGCTCCAGCGTTGCCATGCGGCCTGCCGCTGCCGGATCGCCGATCCCGGCAAAGGCGAGGCGCTGCACACTTGTCCCCGCAGGCACCATGGCTTCGAACATCTGCCCCGCCTTGCCGGTGAAGCGCGCCGCCGCTGCCGCCTCGCGCACCAGAACGCTGGCGTCGGCGGGCAAGGCGTCCTGCGCGACAAAGCTGGCGACAACGCGGTAGGCGGCCGTATCGGCTGCGGCGAATTCGATGTTCATTCAAGGCTCCTGCCGGAAAAAGGGCACACACCGCGGGTCTGCGTGCGCCCCTGCGAAATGTAGGTTTGCAGTTAAGCGGCACCGGTGCGATAGGCAAGGCCATGCGAGCCCCCCCGCGGTCCCTGCCGCAAGCCTTGTCCCGATGCTTGCGGCCTCAGTCCGTCGCCGCTTTCCGCCTGGCTTTCGCCGCGCTTGCGCTGGGTGCGGGCGATGTTCATGCCCAAGTGGCGGACACGGCAGCACCACCTACACCATCGCCCAAAGAGGCAGGCACGCCCGCCGAAGTCCGCTTTCAGGCTGATCGCGTGTCCTATGCGAGCGATGCCGAAACCGTCACCGCCACGGGCAATGTCGTCTTGCGGCGCGATGTGCAGACCGTGCGCGCCGATGCCGTCACGTGGAACCGCAAGACCGGGCAGATCGAGGCCAGCGGCAACATCCGCTTCGTCGATGATGCCGGCAACGTGCTCTATACCGACAAGGTCGAGCTGACCGACGAGCTCAAGGCCGGTGCGGTCGAAGATCTGCTGCTGGTGCTGCGCCAGGGCGGCCGGCTCGCCGCGCGCAGCGGTGAACGCGCGGCAAACGGCGACATGGTGCTGCATGATGCGGCGTTCTCCGGCTGCGCGGTGGAAGGTGAGGACGGCTGCGCCAAGCGCCCGAGTTGGGAAGTCACCGCGGTCGCTGTCACCTACGACGCCAAGGATCAGCGCGTCCACTACAAGGGCGCGTTGCTGCGCGTGTTCGGCCTGCCAATCCTGCCGCTGCCGGGATTGGCCCACACATCGGACTTCCGTGCCGAAAGCGGCCTCCTGATCCCCGATTTCCGCTTCAGTGCGGCCAACGGCGCGGAAATCAGCGACACCTATTACTGGCGCCTCGCCAACAACAAGGACCTCGCCCTCACCGGCTATGCCTTCACCGGCGCGCTGCCGATGATCTCGGGCCGCTACCGTCAGTTGACGGACAAGGGCGCATTTCAGGCCTCCGCCTACCTCACGCGCAGCGCGCGCATCAATGTCGGCGGCGGCAATGTCACCAATTCCAACGCGCAGGAACAAGTGTTCCGCGGCTATTTCGAAGCAAACGGGCGCTTCCAGCTTTCCGAGAACTGGAGCCTGACGGGCTACGGCCGCTACGCCAGCGACCGCACCTTCCTGCGCCGCTATGATATCAGCCGCGACGACCGCCTGCGCTCGACCATCAATCTCGAACGCATCGATCCGGACAGCTACTTCAGCCTTGCCGGCTGGGCCGTCCAGACCTTGCGCAGCGGCGACCGGCAAGGCCTTGTCCCCATCGCGCTCCCCGCGTTCGAATACCGCCGCCGCATCGTCCCGCCCCGCATCGGCGGCACGCTTGAACTCCAGGTCAACAGCCTCGCCCTCACCCGCCCCGGCGGTCAGGATACGCAGCGGGCCTTTGCCAAGGCGCAATGGGACCTGCGCACGATCACCGGCATGGGGCAGGAGATCACCTTCACCGCTCTTGCGCGCGGCGATGTCTACCATTCACGCCAGAACGATCTGACCAGCAACCTGCTCTATCGCGGCATCCCGGGCTGGCAGGGCCGCGCCATCGCCACCGCCGCGATCGACGTTAAGTGGCCACTGATCGGCGCGGCGCTCGGCGGCACGCAGGTGTTCACCCCGCACGTCCAGTTCGTCGCCATCCCGAATGTGCGCAATCTGGCCATTCCCAACGAAGATTCGCGCTCGGTCGAACTGGAGGATTCCAACCTCTTCTCGCTCAACCGCTTCCCGGGGTACGACCGCATCGAAGACGGCGTGCGCGTCACCTATGGCGCGGACTGGCAGCTCACCCGCCCGGGCTGGCGGGTCATGACCACCATCGGCCAGAGCTACCGCCTCTCCACCCAGCAGACCTTGCTGCCCGATGGCACCGGCCTCTCCTCGCGCGCATCCGATATCGTGGGCCGTACTGAACTGCGCTTCCGCGATATCGTCCAGTTCACGCACCGCTTCCGGCTCGACAAGGACAGCCTGAAGCTGCGGCGCAACGAGTTTGACGCCACGATCGGCAACCACCGCACCTATGCCGAAATCGGCTACCTGCGGCTCAACCGCGATATCCCCGCCACTTTCGAGGATCTACGCGACCGTGAGGAACTGCGCTTCTCCGGCCGCGTCGCCTTTGCGCGCAACTGGTCGGTGTTCGGTTCGGGTGTGGCCAACCTCACCAGCAAGGTCGATGACCCGACCAAGACGACCAACGGTTTCCAGTTGCTGCGCCACCGCCTGGGCTTCGCTTATGCCGACGATTGCCTCGATATCGCGCTCACCTGGCGCCGCGATTACATCACCACCGGCGATGCGACGCGGGGCAACACCATTCAGTTCAATATCGCCTTCAAGGGCCTCGGGGTGAGGTGACGCCTTCCGCGCGCGCGCCACACGTCACCGGCCCGCAACCCACTTTTCCCTGCGTTTCGCTTCCATCGGCGTTGCAATCGGTCTATCGCCGCGCCACTCACCGCAGGTTCAGCCGATCCGTGCGAACAGGTGCGGGATGAGGACCGTCGGGCCCGATTGCCTGACGGGGCCAAGAGACAGGAATATCGAACTGCCATGAAGACCGGGTTTCGCTTGTTGTCTGTTTCGGCGCGCGCCGCGCTTGTCCTTGGCACCATCGCAGTCGCCGCTGCCCCAATCGCCGGCACGATCGCACACGCGCAGACCCTGCTCGATCCGGCAGAGGACACCGCAGCCTCCTCGGCCAGCGGCGCGCTCAATCTGCCGGCCAATCCCACCATCTTCGGCAAGGCAGACCCGCACCTCCGCCGCGCCACCGCCATCGTCAACGGTGAGATCATCACCGGCACCGATGTCGACCAGCGTCTCGCGCTGATCGTCAGCGCCAATGGCGGCAAGGTCGCGCCCGAGGAGGTGGAGCGCCTGCACTTGCAGGTCCTGCGCAACCTGATCGACGAAACGCTCCAGATCCAGGAAGCCAAGGCCGCCAACATCGAGATCGACGAGGACGAGGTCACCCAGACGTTCAACCGCGTCGCCCAGCAGAATTTCGGACAGGATCCCGCCGCGCTCGAAAAGTACCTCGCAGGGATCGGCTCGTCGTCCGCCTCGCTCAAGCGCCAGATCAAGGGTGAACTCGCGTGGCAGCGTCTGCTGCGCCGCAACGTCCAGCCCTTCATCAGCGTGTCGGATGGCGAAGTGCGCGAAATGATGGACCGCCTCAAGGCCGCCAAGGGCACCGAGGAATACCGCATCGGCGAAATCTACCTTTCCGCCACGCAGGAAACCAAGCCGCAGGTCCTCGCCAACGCGCAGAAGATCCTCGAACAGCTCAAGGGCGGCGGCAGCTTTGTTGCCTATGCGCGCCAGTATTCGCAGTCCTCGAGCGCGTCTGTCGGCGGCGATCTCGGCTGGATCCGCCTCGCCCAGCTCCCGCCCGAACTTTCCACCCCTGCCGCGCAGATGTCACCCGGCCAGCTGGTCGGGCCGATCGAACTCGCCTCCGGCTATTCGCTGCTCTATCTGATCGACAAGCGGCAGGTCCTCACCGCCGATCCGCGTGACGCGGTCCTCAGTCTCAAGCAGATCTCGATCGCCTTCCCCAAGGGGGCCCCGGAAAAGGACGCCGCCGCCAAGGCGGCCGAATTTGCCAAGGCGGTCAAGGATATCAAGGGTTGCGGCGCTGCCGATGCGGCGGGTGTCGCCCTCGGCGCCACCGTTGTCGCCAACGACCAGATCCGCGTGCGCGATCTGCCTACCGCGCTGCAGGAAACGATCCTCAAGCTCTCCGTCGGCGAAACCACGCCGCCGTTCGGCTCGATCGAAGATGGCGTGCGCGTGCTCATGCTGTGCGGCCGCGATGATCCCAAAGTCGAATCCGGCCCGAACTTCGAACAGCTCCAGTCGCAAATGGAAGACGACCGCGTGAGCAAGCGCGCACAGACCTACCTGCGCGACCTGCGCCGCGATGCGGTGATCGAGTACAATTGAATCGGATAAGACAGGGCTTCCGGCGGGCAATAGCCATTGTCCGCCACCTCCCGAAACTCCTCACCCTACCGCGCCCGCTCTGCTAACACGCGCGCAATGACCACCAACCTCCCGCCACCCCCGCCCCTTCAACTGCCCCTCGCCATCAGCATCGGCGATCCTGCCGGCGTCGGCCCGGAGCTGATTGCCGCCGCGTGGGCGCTCAGCGACGCGGAGGCGCTTGGGCCTTTCTTCGTCGTCGGCAGCCGCGATCTCGTCGAGGCCGCCGCCCGCAGCCGCGGCCTTACCATCCCGGTCATCGCTATCGCCGCACCCGATGAAGCCGTCGCCGTGTTTCCGCACGCACTCCCCGTGCTCGATGTCGGCGCCGCACCTTATGCACCCGGCCAGCCCGACGACGCCGGCGCCGCGCTCGCCTTGCGCGCGCTCGAGGTGGCGACCAGCCTCGTCAAGCAGGGCGCTGCCGCCGCGCTCGTGACAGGCCCGATCGCCAAGAGCCGCCTTGCGCGCATTGGCTTCAACCAGCCGGGGCAGACCGAATTCGTGGCGGAAGCCTGCGGCATCACGCCTGAAAATGCCGTGATGATGCTCGCTGGTCCGCACTTGCGGGTCGTGCCCATCACGGTTCACGTCGCGCTGCGCGATGTGCCCGCCTTCCTCTCGGCCGAACTGATCCGCAGCCGCTCCGCCATTGCCGCCACCGCGCTCACCCGCGATTTCGGCATCGCCGGCCCCCGCCTCGCGGTTGCCGCGCTCAATCCGCACGCCGGGGAAGACGGCCGCATGGGCACCGAGGACACCGAGATCATCGCTCCCGCCGTCGCCGCGCTTCAGGCCATGGGGATCGACGCGCGCGGACCGCTGCCCGCAGACACCATGTTCCATGCCGAAGCCCGCGCCGCCTACGATGTCGCCATCTGCATGTATCACGATCAGGCGCTCATCCCGATCAAGGTGCTCGATTTCGACGAGGGCGTGAACGTCACGCTTGGCCTTCCCATCATCCGCACCTCGCCCGATCACGGCACCGCTTTCGGCATCGCCGGTACCAACACCGCCCGCCCCGGCGCAACGATCGCCGCGATCCGCATGGCCGGCGAATGTGCAGCCCGACGGGCCGCTGCCGGATGACCGACCTTCCCCCCCTGCGCGAAATCGTTCAACGCTATGGCCTGATCGCCACCAAGGCGCTCGGCCAGAACTTCCTGTTCGATGAACAGCTTCTCGCCCGCATCGCAGCCGTCCCCGGCGACCTGAAGGGCGCGAATGTCCTCGAAGTCGGCCCCGGCCCCGGCGGCCTCACCCGCGCGCTCCTGCGCCGCGGCGCGCAGGTCACCGCGGTCGAGATGGACCGCCGCTGCCTTCCCGCGCTCGCCGAACTCGCCGAAGCCTTCCCCGGCCAGCTGCGCGTGATCGAGGGCGATGCGATGAAGATCGCACCCGCCGAGCTGTTCGACACGCCCTGGCACGTCGTCGCCAACCTGCCCTACAACGTCGGGACCGCGCTGTTCACCGGCTGGCTTTCCGGGCAGGATTGGCCGCCGCAGTGGCGTTCGCTCACGCTCATGTTCCAGCAGGAAGTGGCCGAACGCATCATCGCCGCTCCCGGCAGCGATGCCTATGGCCGCCTCGCGATCCTCGCGCAGTGGCGCAGCGCCCCCCGCATCGCCATGCGCGTGCATCGCAGCGCGTTCACTCCGCCGCCCAAGGTGATGTCGGCGATCATCCATGTCGAACCCGGCCTCATGCCCGAAGGCGTCTCAGCGCGTATGCTCGAACGCGTGACCGAAGCCGCTTTCGGCCAGCGCCGCAAGATGCTGCGCCAGTCGCTCAAGGGCCTGCCCGGCGCGCTGGATGCGCTCGAAACGCTCGGCATCGATTCCCAGCGCCGCGCCGAAACGCTCAGCGTCGCCGAATTCGTCGCCGTCGCCCGCCTGCTCTCGAAGTAAGCCATCCAGCAGCGGCGTGGCAGGCCGCCCACACCTTTCCGGTTGCGGATGAAACAATGGCGTGCCGCAGGGGTTCACCCGGACGCGCGGGCAGGCTAGAGCAGGTGGACATGGGAACACTTGCCGCCACCGAGGCCGCCCTCGTCGAGGGGATCGATGCCGCTGTGATGCTCGCGCATGTCGAGCAATGGTGCGCCATCAACACCGGCACCCGCAACCTGGCGGGGCTGGCGCAGCAGGCCGCCCTCCTCGCCGATGCGTTCGCCGCGCTGCCGGGCGAGGTCCGCCTTGTCCCCGCTGCCCCGGTGGAAGCCATCGCCGCCGATGGCCGCGCGGTTCAGATCGAGCACGGCGCCCATCTCGTGCTATCGGTCCGCCCCCACGCCCCGCGCCGCTATCTCCTCACCGGCCACATGGACACGGTCTATCCGGCCGATCACTCGTTCCAGACACTGACATGGCTGGACGGCGAAACCCTCGGCGGGCCAGGCACGGCAGACATGAAGGGCGGCATCGCGGTCATCCTCGGCGCGCTCAAAGCCTTCGAAACCAGCCTCGTCTCGCCCTATGTCGGGTATGACGTACTGATCAATTCGGACGAGGAAACCGGAAGCCTCGCATCCGCGCCGCTCATTGCCGAACTGGCGCGCGGCAAGATCGCGGCGCTGACCTACGAACCCTCCGCGCTGCCCGATGGCACGCTGGCCGGTGCGCGCGGTGGCAGCGGAAACTACAGCGCAGTCGTCACCGGCCGCTCCGCCCATGCCGGTCGCAACCCGCAAGACGGGCGCAACGCACTCGTCGCCGCCGCGGATCTCGCGCTCGGCCTGAAGGCGCTGCAGGGCGCCAGTGGCGATGGCGGCCTTGCCATCAACCCCGCGCGCATCGACGGCGGCTCGGCCAACAACGTCGTACCCGATCACGCGGTGCTGCGCTTCAACATCCGCCCCCGCACCGAAGAGGACGCCGGACGCTTTGCCGCCGCCATTGGCGGTCTGCTGCGCGAGGTCGAGCTGGCGCACGATGTCAGCATCCACCTCCACGGCGCCATCAGCCGCCCGCCCAAGCCACTGACGCCGCGGGCCGAAAAGCTGTTCGAACTGGTCCGCCGCTGCGGCGCTGCACTGGGCCAGCCGATCCGCTGGCAAGGCTCCGGCGGGGTGTGTGATGGCAACAACATTGCCGCACTTGGCGTGCCCGTGGTCGATACCATGGGCGTGCGCGGCGGGGCGATCCACTCGCCCGACGAATACATGATCGTGCCGTCGCTGGCGGAGCGGGCCGCGCTGTCGGCGCTCGTGCTGCACCGGCTTTCCGGAGGGGACCAAGGCCTGTGACTCACGTTATCCGCGCGGCCCGCGCCGCGGATCTCGAACATCTCTACGAGATGGCGAAGCTCACCGGCGGCGGGTTCACGAACCTGCCGCCCGATCGCCGCGCGCTTACCGCCAAGCTTGAGCGCGCCGCCGCTGCCTTTGCCAACAACGAGGAAGGCTATCCCGAAACCCCCACGGAATCCGGGCGCGACGAACTGTTCGTGCTGATCCTTGAGGATGTCGCGACCGGCGAAGTGCGCGGCACCTGCCAGATCTTCACCCGCGTCGGGCAGACCTGGCCGTTCTATTCCTACCGCCACGCCACGCTCACCCAGCATTCCAAGGAACTGGGCCGCACCTTCCGCGCCGAGATGCTCAATCTCGTGACAGACCTTGAAGGATCGAGCGAAGTCGGCGGCCTGTTCCTTCATCCGGGCGAGCGCGCAGGCGGGCTGGGCATGCTGCTGGCGCGCAGCCGCTATCTGTTCATCGCGATGCACCGCAAGCGCTTTGCCGATCGCATCCTGGCCGAACTGCGCGGGGTGATCGACGAGCGCGGCGGATCGCCCTTCTGGGACGGCGTCGCGGGCCGCTTCTTCGGCATGAACTTCCAGGACGCAGACTACTTCAACGCGATCAACGGCAACCAGTTCATCGCCGATCTGATGCCCAAGCATCCCGTCTACATCGCCATGCTGCCCGAAACGGCGCGCTCCGCCATCGGCCTGCCGCACCCCAGTGGCCGCGCCGCGATGCGCATGCTCGAAACCGAAGGCTTCGCCGCCGAAGGCTATATCGACATCTTCGACGGCGGCCCGACGATGACCGCGCGCACCGACCGCGTCCGCTCGATTGCTGATGCGAAGATGGTGCCCGTCAAGGACGTACGCGCCGCGGGCGACACCGCCACGCGCGCCCTCGTTGCCACGGGCCGCCTTGCCGATTTCCGCTGCACGTTCGCGCAGATTGCGCCAGCTGGCGAAGGCATCGCGCTTGATCCCGCAGCCGCGCAGGCGCTCGGTGTCAGCGCTGGCGACACCGTGTGGCACGTAGCGCGCTGAGGGGCCTGTTCATGAGCACTCTGGTCGAGATCAACTTCGACGGAATCGTCGGGCCAAGCCATAACTACGCCGGCCTCAGCCTCGGCAACCTCGCCTCGGCGCGGCATGGCGGCAACGTCTCCTACCCCCGCGCCGCCGCGCTGCAGGGGCTGGGCAAGATGCGCCACAACCTGAGCCTCGGCCTTGTGCAAGGGCTGCTGTGCCCGCTTCCCCGGCCCAACCACGGCTTCCTCGGCGCGCTGGGCATCACCGAGCCCGTTGACGAAACCGAACGCCGCCTCCGCGCCGCCGCATGGTCGGCCAGTTCGATGTGGACGGCCAACGCCGCCACCGTCTCCCCCGCACCCGACACCGCGGACGGACGTTGTCACCTGACCGCGGCAAACCTCGTCACCATGCCGCACCGCTCGCAGGAATGGCCCGACACCGTGTGCCAGCTGCGGCTTGCCTTCGCCGACAGCGCGCACTTTGCCGTCCACGATGCCGTCCCAGCGTGCTTCGGCGACGAGGGCGCCGCCAACCACATGCGCATGGGCACCAGCCACGCTGCGTCTGGCCTCGAAATCTTTGTCTACGGCAAGACCGGCGGCGCCTTTCCGGCACGCCAGCACGAGCAGGCCAGCCGGGCCGTTGCCCGCCTTCACGGGCTCGATCCGGCGCGCTGCCTGTTCGTCGAACAGTCCGCCGAAGCCATCGCCGCCGGGGCCTTCCATAATGATGTGGTGGCCGTGGCTAACGAGCGTGTGCTCTTCACGCACGAGCAGGCTTTCGCGGATCCCGAGGGCACCTACGCCGCGATCCGTGCTGTCTTGCCCGAAGCCGAGATCGTGGTGGTCCCCGCCAGCTCGGTCAGCCTCGCCGATGCCATCGCGAGCTACTTGTTCAATGCGCAGTTGCTTACGCTTCCGGGCGGGGAGATGGGCCTCGTCATCCCGCTCGAAGCGTGGGAGCACCGCGCCGTGCGGACTTGGCTGGATGGCATGCTCGCCTCGAACGGCCCGATCCGCCGCGTGCTGCCGGTCGATGTGCGCCAATCGATGGCCAACGGCGGCGGCCCCGCCTGCCTGCGCCTGCGCGTTGTCGCCAATCCTGCCACCGTCGATCCGCGCTTCCTCCTCAGCGAAGCGCGTGCCGACATACTGGAAAAGGTCATTGCGAAGGCGTGGCCCGAACAGATCGATCCCGCCGATCTCGGGCGCGACTCGCTGGCTTCCAGCGTGATCGCCGCACGTGGTGCTCTGCTTTCCGCGCTGGGCCTGGAAGCGCTGGCCTGAAACGACACAGCGCGGGTTAAGCCCGCCTTTACCAAGGCCTGTCGCCATGCTTTACACCGGCTGTGCCAGAACGTTGCCCCGCGCAAGTGATTGCTGATCTGGCACGAAGGTTGCGGAGAGGTTTGGTGATGCAAAAGAAGCCGTCCCTGCTGCGCAAGTTCAGCCGCCTGTTCGTGATCAAGAATCGGTTCGAGGCCAGCGCGATCATCTAC
>CANCET010000115.1 GCA_947375105.1 Sphingomonadaceae bacterium | reverse complement strand
TGGCGTTGAGGCCCTCGCTCACGGTCACATAGGGGTTCGAGGCACTGCCCAGCAGCGGGGCGGTGCCGGGGCCGGGTGCCGGCAACGGTGTCGTGCCGAGCAGCTCGTTGAGCCAGTACGTCACGGTCTCGACCCGCGCGTTGGTATTGCCATCCTCGTTGAGGAAGCGGTCCCACTTGGTGTCGAAACCGATGTGGTAGATGCCGTCCATCACCGTATCGATGGCGCTTTCGCCCAGCAGATAGCTTGCGCCGTGATCGCCCTGGATGAGGTGGAAGCCTGTCTCGACCATGTTTTCGTCGTTTCCGTGCGCGGACAGGAACGCAGCGGATTGGTTGGCGCGGATCCACGCCGAAAGGTCATAGGTTTCCGCCACGGTCAGATGGCCGTCGTCCATCGCGCCGGTAGCCTTGATCGCATCGATGATGATGTGATTGAGCTTGTCAGCCGCCGCAGCGCCCTCGCGGATCTGGGTGGTGGAGATGTTGTTCCGCAGGCCCACGTCCTCGCCGATCATCTGGATCAGCTGGTCAAGGCCGGTGCCGGTGGTGCCCGCCGGACCGTCATAGGCATAAGGGAGCCCGCCTGCCGGCATTGCGCCATTCGCGGCCAGCGCCGCCTTGTAATCGTCGATCGAGGCATAGAGCCGATCGGCACTGACGGGATCGCCGTCGAGCTCCAGACGCAGTCCTTCGGCGCCGGTGTTGTCGAAGTAGTACAAGTCGACGGCGTAGAGCCCCGACTTGGCGACGTCGATGGTCTCGCTGGTGCCGGTGAAACCGCGGTTCCCGGCATAGCTCGACAAGGTATCCCCGCCGAGTTTCAGCAGGAACCCGTCGTCGGACCGCACGTTGACGAGGTGCTGCCCCTTCTCGAGCCAGACATAGCCCTGCAGCCGCATCCCGATCGTGTTCATCGCGGTGTCGGCGCCGCCGTCAGTCAGCGCGGCCTTGCCATCAAGGAACTGGCCCAGCGTCGAGACTTCCTTGAAGCCGCCGAAGTTCACCGTTTCGGCATTGAGATGGTAGTTTGCGGTCTTGGTGGCGGTCTGCGCGATCAGGTCATCGATCGAATCGAAGCTGGTGCCGCGATCAAACACCTCGCCCTTGAGCCCGGTGCCCGCGCGCGCCGCTGGCTGATCGCCCTCGATCGCCGCCGCACCGCTCCACTGCGCGGGCAGTTCGCCCGAATGGTTGATCGCGCGCAGTTCGAACGGATCGAGAATGCGGTCGTAGACCGCGAAGTTACCGACCTTACCATCGAGGTGGCTGTCCATCTGGCCGGGATGGTTCGCGTCGCGGTTCCAGGTGCCCGCGCCCAGCACGAGGCTGCGCGTGTTCGGCCCCAGTCCGCTGGTGGCATCGACTTCGGCAGCGACCCGCTTGCCGTTGAGAAACACGCCGAGCCCGTCCTGGCCGAACGTGATCGCGAGTGTGTATTGGTGTCCAGCATCGATCGTGACACCTTCGGCCTTCACCCACCAGTCGCGGCTGCCGTCCTGCAGCAGGACATAGAGCTCGCCGTCATTGATGAAGGCGGTGATGTCCCCATCGGCATTCCCGCTGCCGTCCTTCGAGAAGATGACGTGGTTGTCGCCGTCGTCGGGATGGTTGGCGGTGAAATCAACTGCGATCGTGCCTTCGGCCACGCTGGTTTTAAGCAGCTTGCCCAGTTCGACAGCGCCATTGGTGCCATTGTCCAGGGTCATCCCGGCGCGGTTGAACACGAGGTCGGGCTTCAGCGTCGCCGCGTCGACGAGCGCGTGATTCGAATGGAGCGAACCGGAGGCAAGGTCCTTGGCCAGCAGCAGGCTGATCCAGTCCGACGTGTCGGAGATGCGCTGGTTGGCATTGCCGTCCTCGTTCTCGAAGCGGTCGCCGGAGATCTTGAAGCCGATGTGGTAGATTCCGTCGGCCACGGTATCGACCGAAAGGTCACCATAGATATAGTCGCGGCCGCCATCACCCTGCGCATAGTGCAGGCCGCTCTCGAACGCGCCTTCGTCATCGCCGTGGAGCAGGGTCCACTTGTCGAGCGCGTTGACGATGATCCAGTGATTCAGATCCACCATGTCCATCGGATCGAGCTTGTTGTCGTCGGCGACACCGGTTTCCTTGATCGCCTGCAGCATGAGCTTGGCCATGCCATCGGCGGCAACAGAGGCATCGTTGATCTGCTTTTGCGAGATGCGGTGGTTGAGGCCGATATCATCGAGCAGTCGCTCCGCGATCAGATCAAGGCCAGTGCCGGTGGTGCCGTGCGCCTGCGGATCGGCCTTGCTGTTCTTCAGCGTGCCGGCCGCCAGTTCGGGCGCGAGCAGCGTGTTGAGCCAGTGCGCCGCATCGTCCACTCCCGCGCCCCAATAATTGCGCGGCGAGGTAAGGTGGCCATCCTTGATCTCGAAGGCGAGGCTGTAGAGGCTGTCGAGCACGCGGTCGACGCCGGCATCCCCGAACAGACGCGTGACGGCGCCATCACCGTCGACGCGCTGGAACCCGGTTTCGATCCCGTCCGTGTCCGTCCCGTACAGCGAGGAGAATTTGCCCAGCGCGCTGGCCCGCAAGTAGCCGTTGAGCGAGTAGATGTCGGAGACGGTGATCTCGCCGTCATTAGCGAGCCCCAGCGTGCGGATCGCGCTGACGATCAGCCCGTTCATCGCGTCTGCTGCTGCTGCACCTTCCCGAATCGCTGCTCCCGACAAGCCCATGTTGAGGCCGTAATCGTTCGCAATCAGATCGATGACCCGGTCGAGTCCCGTGCCAGTAGTGCCTGTGATCCCCATGGTGCATCTCCTTGCCCTACGTGCATATGCGCAGAGCATGCCGAAGGACGTTTTAAGTACAATGGCTGCGGAACACCCCTAAGGCGTTAACCCCGATGCTTAAAATATCGACGCTGGACCGGAACGGACCTTTTAATTACAGATTTAAAAGAACATTTGATCCCAAACACTTGGGAACATATGCTGAGCCCAAACGAGTGGGAGGATACGTTGAAGCGTGAACACGCTGTCGCAGTTGCGGCACTGCTTATCGGAATGGCACCGGTTAACGCGATCGGGAAAAGTTCCGAAATAATCGGTGAAGCGAAGATCGAACGGGACGAGTGGGGCATCGCGCATGTCTCGGGAAAGACCGATGCTGATGCTGTCTACGGCATGATCTATGCGCAGGCGGAGGATGACTTCCCGCGGATCGAGCGAAATTACCTCGTCAGCCTCGGCCGGCTTGCCGAAGCAGACGGCGAAAAGGCGGTTTGGCAGGACCTGCGCCAGCGCCTGTGGGTGAACCCGGCGGCGCTCCGGGCGGACTACGCAAAAAGCCCAGTCTGGCTCCGCAAACTCATGGATGCATGGGCGGCTGGGCTCAACGCCTACCTCGCCGATCACCCGGAAGTCCGGCCGCACGTGTTAACGCATTTCGAGCCGTGGATGGCGCTGAGCTTCACCGAAGGCAGCATTGGCGGCAATATCGAACACGTCGCAGTGTCGCAGATCGAGGCGTTCTATGCGGGCCGCAAGGTGGCGATGACCGACGACGAACTGGGCCGCCGCCTCAAGGAACCAGCCGGTTCCAACGGCATCGCCATCGCGCCCTCGCGCACCGCTGATGGCCACGCCTTGCTCCTCATCAACCCGCACACCAGCTTCTACTTCCGCGCCGAGCAGCAGGTGACGAGCGGTGAGGGCTTGAACGCCTATGGCGCCGCGACCTGGGGCCAGTTCTTCATCTACCAGGGCTTCAACGCCGATGCGGGGTGGATGCACACCACCAGCGGCATCGACAACGTCGACGAGTTCGCCGAGACGGTCGTGGAGCAGGCTGGCGCAGCGCCGGCCTACCGCGTCGGCGCCAAGGTGGTGCCGTTCACCGCGCAGAAGGTGACACTGAAGGTGCGTCAGCCGGATGGTGCTCTCGCCGAGCGCAGCTTCACCACCTATGCCAGCGAACATGGCCCGGTGGTGCGCGAAGAGGGCGGCAAGTGGATCACCGTCGCGCTGATGAACCGGCCGGTGCCCGCGCTCGAACAGAGCTTCCTGCGCACCAAGACGCATGATCTGGCGAGCTTCCTCAAGGTTGGCGAACGCAAGGCCAATGCCTCCAACAACACGCTGTTTGCCGATGACAAGGGCGAGATCGCCTATCTCCACCCCCAGTTCGTGCCGGTGCGCGATGACAGCTTCGATTGGCGCAAGCCCGTCGATGGCAGCAATCCCGCGACGCGCTGGCAGGGCGATCACACGCTGGCCAGCCTGCCGAGCGTGCTGAACCCCAAGAATGGCTGGGTGTTCAACGTCAACAACGCGCCGTGGTCTGCCGCGGGACCGGACAGCCCCAAGGCCGCGATGTTCCCGCGCTACATGGATCAGGCGGGCGAGAACGCGCGCAGCGCGCATGCACAGGCCGTGCTGGGCGACCGGCATGACTTCACGCTCGAGAAGCTGATGGCGGCGGCCTATGACCCTGCCCTCCCCGCGTTCGACCGGCTGCTGCCCGCGCTGTTCGCCGCGCATGCCACCGCGCCCGATGCAAACCGCGATGGCCCGATCGCGCTGCTGAAGGGCTGGGACCGCAAGTGGGCGGCGAACAGCGCGGCCACGAGCCTCGCGGTCGGTTATGCCGAGGCGCTGTGGTCGCGGGTCTCGACGATGGACGACGGCGACGAGGAAAGCCTGTGGGAGCGGATGAACAATCGCATCACCGACGCCCAGCGCCTCGCCGCGCTCGATGACGCCACTAACCGCCTCGTCGGCGATTTCGGCTCGTGGCAAGTGCCATGGGGCCAGATCAACCGCTACCAGCGCAATGACGGCGCGATCACGCAAGTGTTCGACGATGCGAAGCCCAGCCTGCCAATCCCGTTCGCCAGCGGCAACTGGGGCAGCCTCGCCTCGTTCGGCGCGGCGCGCTATCCGGGCACGAAGCGGATGTACGGCACCAGCGGCAACAGCTTCGTCGCAGTGGTCGAGTTCGGCCCGAAGGTCCGCGCGCGCGCCGTGAGCATCGGCGGAACCAGCGCCAATCCCGCATCGCCGCACTTCGGCGATCAGGTGGACCGCTACGCGCGCGGGGACCTGCGCGAAGTGTGGTTCTACCCGGAGGACCTCAAGGGCCACGTGGTCTCGACCAAAGTGCTCAAACGAATGCGTTGAGCCCCCGGCTTCCAAAGGTCACGCCGCGCAGGTACACCTGCGGGCATGGATCATATCGCCTCCGTGCTCGACGAGCTCACGCGCATCTACACCGCCTCGGTCGCGCGGCTGCGCGCCGATGTCATGGCCTTCGCCGCCACGGGCGCGCTGCCGCCAGAGGAGCGGCGACACGATGGGAGCTACTGCTACCCGGAACTGCGCATCCACTTCGGCGGGGAACCCAGCCTCGAGCCGACTGGGCACTCCTTCGGCCGGTTGAGCCAGAAGGGCACCTATGCCTGCACGGTGACGCGCCCCACGCTGTTTGCGGACTACCTTTCCGAGCAGCTGGCGATCATCCTCCAGGGCTTCGACGTGACGGTGGAAGCGGCGGTTTCGCGGCAGGAGATCCCCTACGCCTACGTGCTCGACGGCGGGCTTGGCGCGCAGATGGGCAGCGTCGGGCCGCAGGAGCTGGCGCGGTATTTTCCGGGTGCGGAGCTGGCACACATCGGCGACGAAATCGCGGACGGCGAATACAACGTGGGCGATGGGCCGCTGCCGCTTTCGCTGTTCGACGGGCTGCGCACAGACTTCAGCCTTGCGCGCCTGACGCACTATACCGGCACTCCGGCCGAAGACTTCCAACGCTATATCCTGTTCACCAACTACCACCGCTATGTCGATGAATTCGTCGATTGGGCAGCCAAGCAACTGGGCACGGGCGAATATGTTGCGCTATCGGGCGCGGGCGGGCTGCACCTTGATGCGCCAACGGAGAACGCGCGGGAGCGCATGTCGGACACGGCATGGCGGCGGCACCAGATGCCGGCGTATCACCTCATCGCGCCAGACCGCAGCGGCATCACGCTGGTCAATATCGGCGTTGGCCCTTCCAATGCCAAGACGATCTGCGACCACCTCGCGGTGCTGCGGCCCGAGGCGTGGCTGATGATCGGGCACTGCGGCGGCCTGCGCCCCACGCAGAAGATCGGCGACTACGTGCTAGCCCATGCCTACTTGCGCGACGATCACGTGCTCGATCCGGTGCTGCCGCCGGAGATCCCGATCCCCGCCATCGCCGAAGTGCAGGTGGCACTGGCCCGCGCGGCGGAGATCGTCAGCGGCGCGGGGGGATCCGACCTCAAGCGGCGGATGCGCACCGGCACCGTCGTCACCACCGACGACCGCAACTGGGAACTGCGCTATTCGCACTCCGCCAAGCGCCTGAGCCTGAGCCGCGCCGTGGGGATCGACATGGAAAGCGCCACCATCGCCGCACAGGGCTACCGCTTCCGCGTGCCCTACGGCACGCTGCTGTGCGTTTCGGACAAGCCGTTGCACGGCGAACTCAAGCTGCCGGGGCAGGCCAACCGGTTCTACGAAGAGGCCATCTCCAGCCACCTCGCGATCGGCACCACCGCCTGCGCCTTGCTGCGGGCCGAAGGCGCCCGCCTCCACAGCCGCAAGCTGCGCGCATTCAACGAGCCGCCGTTCCGCTGACGCGGCTGCGGCGCTGGCAACGAGCCGCCGCTGCGCTGACGCGGCTGCGCCGCTGGCAACGAGCCGCGGCTGCGCTGCGCCAATGTCCTTAATGCAGGCGTGAAGTGGCTAGGCGCAGGCCGAAAGCGAGGAAGACCGCGCCGGTCACGCGGTCGAGCAGGCGCATCGCGGCAGGGCGGCGCAGCAAGCCGGTGAGCGGGAGCGTAGCGGCGATCAGCACGGCGAACCAGATGAGCGTGAGCACAACGTGGACCACGGCGAGGAAGAACGGATAGGCGGGACTGGCATTCCCGGCGGGTACGAACTGCGGAAGGAAGGTGAGGTAGAACACGCCGATCTTGGGATTGAGCAGATTGGTGAGGAGGCCGCGCCAGAACGCACTGCGCCCTGCGTCAGGTGTCGCATCCGCTCCTTGCAGCGCCTCAAAGGCGCATCGCGGCTTCGCCAGAAGTTTGAGTCCGAGCCATGCAAGATAGACAGCGCCCGCGATCTTGAGCGCTGCATAGGCCACCTCGGAGGCCGCTAGCAGTACGCCCAGCCCGGCAGACACAGCCGCTCCCCAGACAAGGCAACCGAGCGCGATACCAAGGCCAGCGAGTACGGCAGGGCGCCGCCCCTCCACCGCCGCCGTGCGCAGGACCATCGCGGTATCGAGGCCGGGGGTGATAGTGATCACCAAGGCGGTGGCGATGAAGGCGGCGAGTAGGGGGAGATTTTGCATGGGGCTGGCTTAGCAGGTGATGCTGATCGGCGTTACCCCTCCCCATCCCCTTCGGGACGGGGAGGTATTGGCGCTCACCAGCCGCAATCCTGCCCCTTGTTCTGCTTCTCCAGCCACTTTTGCAGCGGGGCGAAGTAGCGGATCATCGCCTTGCCGCTGATCTCGCGGGTGCCGGTGAAGGCTTCGAGCGCATCGGGCCACGGCTTGCTCGCGCCCATCGAGAGCATGGCATTGAGCTTCGCGCCGACCGCCTTGTTGCCATAGAAGCTGCAGCGGTGGAGCGGCCCCTGCCAGCCGGCCTCCTTGCAGGCGGCTTCGTAAAACTGGAACTGCAGCACGCGGGCAAGGAAGTAGCGCGTGTAGGGCACGACCGCCGGAATATGGAACTTCGCGCCGGGATCGAAAGCATCGGCGGGGCGCTCGGCAGGCGGGACAAGGCCCTGATACTTGAGGCGCATCTGATTCCATGCAGCTTCGTAGTTCTCGGGCTTGATCGAGCCATCGAACACGCCCCAGCGCCAGCGGTCGACCAGCAGGGTCCACGGCATGGCGGCCACCTTGTCGAGCGCCTGACGCAGGAGGAGCCCGGTATCCTTGTCTGCCGAGGGGACCTTCGACCGATCGAGCAGGCCGATCTGGACGAGGTATTCCGGCGTGATCGAAAGCGCCATGGTATCGCCGATGGCTTCATGGAAGCCGTCGTTGGCGCCTTCCATGTAATAGCGCGAGGGCTGCTGGTTGTAGGCGCGCTGGTAGTAGTTGTGGCCGAGCTCGTGGTGGATCGTCACGAAGTCGTCCGCATTGACCTTGGTGCACATCTTGATGCGCAGATCGTCCTTGTTGTCGATATCCCACGCCGAGGCATGGCAGACCACTTCGCGGTCACGCGGCTTCACGATCTGCGAGCGGGCCCAGAACGTCTCGGGCAAGGGCGCGAAGCCGAGCGAGGAGTAGAAGCCCTCGCCGGTCTTGACCATCTTCACCGGATCATAGCCCTTGGCGGTGAGCAGCTCGCCGATGTCGTAGCCGATATCGCCCGCGCCCTTGGGCGCGACGACATCGTAGATGTTGCCCCAAGCCTGACCCCACATGTTGCCGAGCAGGTCGGCGCGGATCGGACCGGTCTTCTTCTGGACGCCGTCGCCATACTTCTCGCCCAGCTTGGCGCGGGTATAGCAGTGGAGCTGCACGTAGAGCGGACGGACTTCGTTCCAGATCTTCTCGGTGAGCGCGGCAAAGGCGGCCGGGTCCATGTCGTAGTTCGAACGCCACAGCGCGCCGGTATCGGCAAAGCCGAGTTCGCGCGCCCCCTCGTTGGAAAGTTCGACCATGCGGGCATAGTCGGCCTTCATCGGCTTGCCGACATTGTCGTGCCACGAAAGCCACATTTCCTTGAGCTGATCGGGATTGCGATTGGTGCCCATCGCTTCCTCGATGTCGCTGCCGTTGATCGGCTGGCCATTGAGCGTGCCGTGGCCCTTGCCGTAGAGGCCCTGGATGCGCGCCTGACGGGTGCCGAAATCTTCCGCCGCGCCGGGCGTGGTCGGCACCGGGCTGGTGATCTGCGTGCGCATCATCACGAGCTTGCGCTGGTCTTCGGCGGTGAGGCCGGAGACCTTGGCCATGCGCGCGGCTTCGGCTGCGGTGCGCACCATCAGCGTGTTGGATTCAGCGTTGGAAGCCGCGACGAGGGCTTCGGTATCGTCGGTGATGTTGGTTTCGTAAACCCACTGGGTGCGGCCCGAGCGGACGGTCTGGTCGAAGTAGGCCTGATCGGCGGCCTTTATCCATGCTTCGGCGGTCGCGGCATCGGGCGCGGATGCGGGCGCGGATGCGGATGTGGGCGAAGGCGCGGGCGCGGCCTGCTGAGCGAGCGCGGGCGCGGCGATGAGGCACGCGGCGACGGCGCTGAGGGAAACGAAGGTTTTCATGGAACTGGCTCTCCGGACGGTACGACGGGGCCGTGTCTGCGCCGGCCCTTGCCAATACCGTTAGCCGCCCGGAATGCCGCGTCAAGTCGTCAGAAATGAAACCAGTTCAGCGCCGAACGCGGGTTCGGTCACGCTGCTCATGTGCGTGCCGGGAATGACCGCGCGGCGAGCATCGGGAAGCGCCTCGACAAGACGGTCGGCGCTGCCGTTATCGTTGTCCTTGTCGCCGCAGAGGACAAGCGTGGGCATGGTGATGGCCGACAGCGCCTCGGGCGGGGTGTCTTCCATCGTGCCGAGGAGCAGGCGCGCGGCAACGGGATCGGTGCCCATCGTCTTCAGGAACTGCTGCGCGGCATAGGCGGGATCGCCCGGGCGGATCGCGGGGTAGCGGTCGAGCATTTCGAGGAAGAACTGCTGGCGGCGGGCCCAGCCGGCAAGACCTTCGAGGCCCATGCCGGAGAGGACGAGACGGCGCGGGCGCACCCCGGCGATGACCGCGCGCGCGGACGTGCGCGAGCCGAGCGAGAAGCCGACGAGGTCGTAGTCCGTGAGCGCGAGGTGGGCGATCAGGGCTTCGAGATCGCGCGCCAGGACGTCCGGCGGATAGGCGGCGGGATCATGCGGCGCGGCGCTCGCGCCGTGGGCGCGCAAGTCCGGCATGAGGCAGGCGAACCCGGCAGCAGCAAGCTGCGCGGCAGTGCCGAACTTGATCCAGTTGACGTGCGCGGACGAGAACAGGCCGTGGAGCAGGATCACCGGGCGGCCGCCACCGCCTTCCGGCGCCATGCGGTGCAGCGCCAGGGGCGCACCGTCGAAGCCTGGGTAGGTCTCGCTCACTGGGTCAGCAGCCGGATGCCGGAAATCATGAGAACAGCCGCAAGCGCGGGGCGCAGCACGTGATCGGGCGAGCGGGTAGATAGCATACTGCCGATGATAGCACCGGGCAGCGAGCCGACCAGCAGGCTGGCAAGGAGCCCGAAATCGACATCGCCGATGATCCAGTGGCCGAAGCCGGCGACCAGCGTGAGCGGGACGGCGTGCGCGATATCGGTGCCGACGATCTTGGCCACGCGCAGCGCGGGATAGAGCATCAGCAGCGCAGTGACGCCGATGGCGCCCGCGCCGACCGAGCTGATCGAGACCGCGACACCAAGCAGCGCGCCGAGCAGGATGGTGGGAATGAGTGCTTGCCGGTCATCCAGCCGTTCGCGCTGCTTGGCAAGGACGGCGAGCTGCTTCTGGAACAGCGTGGCGACCGAGGTGACGATCAGCATGCCGCCAAGGCAAGTGAGGATGAGGTGGCTGGAATCCTTGCTCAGCTTGCCGAAATCGGAAATCAGGATGAGCGTGACGACCGCCGCCGGGACGCTGCCCA
>CANCET010000114.1 GCA_947375105.1 Sphingomonadaceae bacterium | reverse complement strand
GAACCACGTCACGCCGGCGATGGTTCAGAAAGCCGCCAGTCTCGTGCGCCGGGGTGCAAGTTTTGGTCTGGCGATGAATTACGACATCAACGGCCCGCAGCGAACGCTCAAGGACAACAAACGGTTCAACCCGGTTCATACCTTCTTCTCAACGGGGACCGATTGCTGCTCCGATATGTCCGAATTCCGGGCTATTCGCGGTGCTGACGACATGATCACGATGCCGCTGCAATGCGGCACGCAGTGGGATGCCCTCTCGCATATCTTCTACTACGACAAGATGTGGAACGGCTATGATGCCCGCCTCGTCGGAGCCACCGGCGCGAAGAAATGCGGCATCGAAACCACGCGTGACCGGTTCGTCGGCCGCGGTGTTCTGCTCGATATCCCTCGTCACCTCGGCCTGCCATGGCTTCCGGACGGCTTCGGCATCAGTGGTGATCTGATGGAGGCCTGCGCCGACGCTCAAGGGGTTGCAATAGGCAGCGGTGATTTCTTGCTGGTCCGCACCGGTCAAATGGAGCGCTGTCTTGTTGAAGGCTGGGGCACGTTTGCTGGCGGGGATGCACCTGGGTTGAAGTTTGATACCGCCGACTGGCTTCGCACGCGCGAACTGGCGGCTGTGGCGACGGATACGTGGGGCGTGGAAGTACGCCCCAACGAGGTCGCAGAGATTTTCCAGCCCCTGCATTGGGTGATCATTCCGATGGTCGGCCTGAGCCTTGGCGAGATGTTCTATCTCAAGGAACTGGCGGAAGACTGCGCTGCCGATGGGGTGTGGGAATTCATGTTTGTGGGCGCTGCATTGCCTTTCACCGGGGCAGTTGGCTGCCCTCTCAATCCCATGGCCATAAAGTGATGACTGAAATGACTTCGCAATCCGGATCGGAACCTTTCGGCCTGGCCATGATTTCCGTGGCCGGCTCTCTCCCGTTTGCCGCAATGATCGTCGATGATCAGGCGATCGCCCTGGCTGCCTTTTCCGCAATTCCTGAGGCGGCTATCGCACCCCATGCAGTCGCTTCGGTTCGGCTCGTCCTGGACGACTGGGATTTCAATCTGCCCCGCCTGGTGCTCGCGCGTGCGCATCTGATCAAAGGACCGCACAGCGAACAGCTTCAGCGTAGCCTGGTGGCGACAGACCGCGTGACATTCCTCCCGCCGGTTGATGGCGTCCGGCAGCTGTTCTGTACCGGCGCCAACTATCGGCAGCATGTGATAGGGTTGATGCTCGGCGATCCGGACATGAAGGGGGTTGGCCGCGACGATATCACAGACCCCGTAGAGCTGCGCCGCCTAGCGGAAGAAACCATGGACGAGCGCGCCGCCAACGGCGTCCCGTATGTGTTCCTGCGCCTGCCCGAGACGCTGACGGGCTCGAACGAAACGGTCGACTTGCCGAGGCACGTCGTCAAACCTGACTGGGAGCTCGAACTGGCGGTCGTGATCGGCCGGACAGCCCGGAACGTCAGCGCCCAAGACGCGCTATCGTATGTTGCCGGCTATGCGATCATCAACGACATGACCGCGCGCGAACTGGTGTTCCGCAAGGACATGCCCTCGATGGGCGCGGATTGGTTGCAAGGCAAGAACTGGCCCAAGTTTGCGCCGTTTGGTCCGGTGTTCGTGCCCGCCTGCTTTGTGCCCGATCCCTATGACCTCAAGATCCAGCTGTGGCTCAACGACCGGCTGATGCAGGACGAAAACACGTCCGACATGGTGATCAATATCGAGCGGCAGATCGCTTACCTCTCGAGCATTGCGACGCTTCATCCGGGCGATGTGATCGCAACCGGCTCGCCTGCGGGGAACGGGTCGCACTACGGCATTTTCCTCAACCCCGGCGATCGCATGCGCGGCGAGATTACCGGCCTCGGCCAGCAGAACATCCTCTGCGCCTGACAATGATGCAATTAAACGGAGATCCCACATGAGCAAGGTGCTCGTAATCGGCGGCGGCATTGGCGGACTGAGCGCGGCAATTGGCCTGCGCCAGGCAGGCCATGACGTCGACATCGTCGAAATCAGCCCGGGCCGCGAAGTCTACCATGTCGGCATTATCGTGCAGGCCAACTTCCTGCGCGCGCTCGACCAGCTCGGTGTGGCCGATCAGGCCATCGCGCGCGGCTTCCCTTACGCAGGCTTCGACTTGCGCAACAAGAACGGCGGGCTCGACGCCTATATACCCGGCGTCGCCTTGTCGCGCGAAGGCCATCCCACCGATCTCGGCCTGACCCGTCCAGCACTCTACGACGTCCTCAGCGAAGGCTGCGCCTCCCACGGTGTAAAGCCGCGCTTTGGCGTGACGTTTGAAAAGCTCGAGCAATCGGACGACAAGGTCACGGTGACCTTCACCGATGGGACTATTGGCGACTATGATTTTGTGATCGGTTCCGACGGGCTGTTTTCCAAAGTCCGTACCGCGCTGTTTGGCGATACCTATACGCCGACGTTCACGGGACAGGCTGTCTGGCGCTACAACATACCCCGCCCAGCCGAAGTCATCCGGACAGCCATGTATCAGGGCGTTCCCGGTGGGAAGGCGGGCTACTGCCCCCTGACCGACGAGACCATGTATCTGCTGCTGGTGATGGCCGAGCCAGGCAAACCCTGGCTTGCCAAGGAAGATCTTCCGCGCCTGCTCAAGGAACGCCTTGCACCGTTTGGCGGGCGGATTGCGGAAATCCGCGACACGGTTGATTTCGATCCGGATCAGATTGTCTATCGGCCGCTTGAGGCCGTCTTTGTTGCCGAGCCGTGGTATCGCGGCCGCATCCTGCTGATCGGCGACGCTGCCCACGGCACGACTCCCCATCTGGGTCAGGGCGCAGCGCAAGCAGTCGAAGACGCCGCAACGCTCGGGACGCTGGCCGCGCAAAATCTGCCCGTATCGGACATGTTCGCCCGTTTCATGGCCAAGCGCTATGACCGGTGCAAGTTCATTTGGGAAAGCTCTATCCAGATCGGCAAGTGGGAAATGGCCAACGACCTCGAGGCAGACGTCGCTGCCTTGTCGCACAAGGTCCTCGATACGGTCAGCGCGCCGCTCTGAACTAGCACCTGGCACCGCTCTTTTCGTTGGCGATCGCACTGTCATAAAGTATTGAGCTACGCAGTGCGGTTGCAATCAGAAAAACGGATGGAGATGGTGCCATGGTGATGCGCTTCAGCGGGCTGGACCTGAACCTGTTGATCGCGCTCAACGCCCTGCTGGAAGAGCGATCGGTGACGCGGGCTGCTCAGCGCCTCAATTCCAGCCAGCCTGCGATGAGCTCTGCTCTCAGCAAATTGCGTGATTTCTTCGGCGACGATTTGCTGGTGCGGGTCGGCCGCGACATGCTGCCGACGGCACAGGCTGAGTTCCTGCAGAGGCCGATCGCGGAAGTCCTCGCCGCTATCCAGAACACCATGCGTTCAAAACCGGTATTCGACCCGGCGACCGAAAGCCGGAAATTCCGGGTCATGATGTCGGACTACATGGCGAGCATCATCTTGCCGAACCTTATCGAGCGCCTTCGCCGTGATGCGCCGCTGATCAAGGTGGATGTCGTCCCGACGGACGAATCGATGCTCACCCGGCTCGAGCGCGGTGACATCGACTTGGGTATTGCGCCGGAGAAATACCTTAGCCCCGATCACCCAAGCGAGTTCGTGGTCGAGGATGGCTACGTCGTGGTGGTCGATCGCAGCAACACCGAGATCGGCGAGACGATCACACTCGAGCAGTATCTGTCAGCTGATCACGTGGTCGTGAAGTTTGCCGAGGATCGGTCGGCCTCGTTCGAGGACTGGTTTCTTGAGCACGTGAACGTCAATCGGAATTACATCGTCAGCGTGCCGCTGTTCTCGATGGTGCCCTCGCTGATTGCCAACACCACGATGATTGCCACCATGCACTCGATGCTGGCCAACCGTTTGAAGCAGAACTTTCCGATCCGCATCGTTGCGGTCCCCGGATCATTCCCCAAGATCCGCGAAATGCTTCAATGGCACCGTCTGCGCGATCACGATCTCGGCCTTGCTTGGTTCCGCGAGGAAGTGGTGACTGCAGCACAGAAGACCGCAGGCAAACAGCCAAAGGCAAAATAGCGGCGCTCGGCGGATCAGGGTGCGAGTTGGCGCTGAACCAGATTGACCGCGACCGGTGCATCAAGATCGAGCGCACTTCGGCCAACAGCGAAACTGTATCGGCCGGCCGGAACTGTCCATTTTCCATTGCGGAAATCGGCCAGAAACCGAGGATCCACCTCAATCGTAACAGCCTTGGTTGCACCCTTCTCCAGTTCGACGCGCTGGAAGCCGATAAGCCTGCGTAAGGGTTCCTTGTTGCGATTGATGAGATAGACTTGCGGTACATCGCCGCCGCCAACCGCCCCTGTATTGGTAACAGTGAAACTGATCCTCAGCTTTAAGCCCCGCGTAAATTGGGGCGTCGAATAGGAAAAGGATGAGTAGCTTAGGCCAAATCCAAACGGGAACAGCGGTGTGATTCCCTGTTTGGCGTAGAGCCGATATCCCACATCGGACCCTTCGGGATAGGGAACGTCAACGGGCGTCATGGCCGGGTCAAGCAGCCCGGGAATTTCCGGTCGTGGCAACTGATCGATTGATTGGGGGAAGGTGATCGGCAATCGGCCCGATGGATTGGTCTGGCCGGCGAGCACCTCGGCAATGGCCTGCCCACCTTCCTGGCCAGGATACCACGCAGCGACAACGCCGCCCACGCTTCCAAGCCATGGCATCGTCACCGGATTGCCGGTTTCCAGCACGACGACGGTATGCGGATTGGCGTGGGCTATCGCCGCGATCAGCTGGTCTTGCCCCTGCGGCAGGCCGAGCGAAGGCGAATCCGCCGTTTCGGTCTCCCATTTCGTTGCAAACACCACCACTAGGTCGGCTTGAGCGGCCTTTGCCGCTGCAGCTCCGGCCGAATAGCCTCCGTCAAACGTCACGGTGCGATCTGGCAGGGCCTCGCGAAGTGCTGCAAGCGGGGAACTCGGC
Source organism: Sphingomonadaceae bacterium (assembly GCA_947375105.1). Lineage (GTDB taxonomy): Bacteria > Pseudomonadota > Alphaproteobacteria > Sphingomonadales > Sphingomonadaceae > Novosphingobium. The sequence continues at coordinate 5,684 of CANCET010000114.1, read as the reverse complement.
AAAAACATGTGCCGATTGAACTTGGCAGCGATACCGTCTCCGCCCCATTCCTCGAAATAGGGTGCGCCAGTGCTGGGCGTAACCTGACTGGAACCGCCGCCAGACAGCACTCCGAAGTCTGCGCGCCCGCCCACGACCAGTATCTTGCGAGCACCCGCGCCGATCGGCAGAACACCGTTGTTTTTCAAGAGCACAATGCCTTTGCGCGCTGCATCCAGCGCAACTCGGGCACCTTCGGCATAGTCGACGGGGCCCATCTTGGAGGCCTGTTCTGCGCCGACTGCGAAGAGGCTGCGGATGATGCGCCGCGCAGCATCAGAAACCCGCGCGCGAGGAACCTGCCCCTTATCGACCAGCATCTTGAGCTCGGGGCCGAACCATGGCTTTTGATCCAACTGGCTGCCCGCTTGCTGATCTAGGCCGCGCAGAATGAAATCTGCGCCGCCAACCGCGCCCCAGTCGGACATCACCCAGCCCTTGAAGTTCCAGTCCTGCTTGAGTGTCCGATCCAGCAGTTCACCATTGCCGCAGGCCGAAGGGCCGTTGACCCGATTGTAAGCGCACATGACTGCGCCTGGCTGCCCGATCTCGATGCCGATTTCGAAAGCCAGCAGGTCGCTTTCACGCAGTGCATCAGCGTCGATCACTGCGTTTGCTGTCTGTCGCTGCGTTTCCTGCGCGTTGAGCACAAAGTGCTTGATGGTGGAAACAACGCCCTGTGCCTGCGTGCCACGGATGCTATACCCGGCAAGCGTGCCCGCCAGAAGCGGATCCTCCCCCAGATATTCAAAGTTGCGCCCGTTGCGCGGGTCGCGGGTCAGATTGACCCCGCCACCGAGTAAAACGTTGAACCCCTTGCCGCGCGCTTCCCTGCCGAGCGTTATGCCCACGCGCTCGGCGAGCACAGGATCGAAGCTGGACGCAAGGGCAAGCCCTGAAGGCATCGCCGTGGCAATGTCACCCGGCCGGGACTGGAGTGGATTGGTAATCCCGAGGCTCGCGTCCGTCGCAATCTGGGCCGGAATGCCAAGGCGCGCGACACCGGGCACATAGCCTGCTGTCCGAGGCACACCGTCGGGGACTCTGACCGGGGCGCCAGGCCCCGGCAAAGTCATCACTCCCATCAAGAGGCTCAAGCGTTCTGCATCAGTCAGCCTCGCTTCGGCAGCTGCGGCCCTCTGGTCAGGATCCGCGGTGCCTCGCTGCTGTGCTTCCGCCGGAACCGGGATTGCGCAGAGCAGCAGCGCGAACCGCAGACCGGTCCTGCCATTTAATCTCACAGCGCAGGGCTATCAGGGTTTGATTGCAAGCTGCATGGCCTTTGCCAAGGCCTCGCTAAATCCGGGCTGGGCCCGTCCTTCCAGATGGGGCGCGACGACCCGGTTGCGCAGTCGCCCGATCAGGTCGATCTCGAGCTCGATCATGTCGCCGGGCAATATCTGATGACGCGTCTCTAGCGAGCACCCTGTACCGACAGTGCCGGACCCCAGAACTTCGCCTGCGACCAGCGCATGACCGCGGGTCAGATAAGCGATGATCTCCTCAAACCGGTAATGCATGCCGCTGGTGTTGCCGTGCGATACAAGATCGCCGTTCACGTAGCCGCGCATGGCCAGATCGTAGGGATCGGGGACTTCATCTCGCGTGACGATGCAGGGGCCCAGCGTGTTGGCAAAATCCTTACCCACTCCAGGCCCGAGGTTTACCGCAGTACCCATGGCCTTCATCTGCTCGTCACGCGCCGACCAATCATTGAAGATCGTGTAGCCAAAGATGTGATTCGCAGCCTGCGCTTCTGAAACGGACTGGCAATCGCTACCGATCACGACGGCCCATTCCAGCTCGTAATCGATAAAGCTGGAGAATGGCGGCCAGACGATGTCGACATCCGGGCCTGTTACCGACATGCGGTTGCAGGTGTAATAGACCGGGAAGTCGTAATAGGCCTTGGGGACGTTGGTGAACCCCGTCGCGTCAAGCTCTCGGCGCTTTGCATCCGGATCGGCGGCCGTTTCGACAGCGAGGTCAGCTGTCGTCACGCGGCAGCGACGAACGTGCTCCGGGAAGGACAGGAAGTCGCGCAGCTGTGCCGGACGCGGCAACGGCGAGAGGATTTGCACTGACTCCGTGCGCACCAGCAGATCACCATCGGCTGACGCTGCCAGCTTGCGGGCCACGTCGAGCGCCGCCTCGCCGCCGTCGATCAGCGACTGCATGCTCGTGAAGGAACCGCCATCTGCACCGGATCGCGCCGCAGCGCTCGCCAGATCGACAATGTCCTGATCCCCGTTGACCCACGCACCCACGCGAGCCGCGCCGTCATGCTTGAATGTTACCAGCCGCATCCGCTCTATCCCTTCGCTTAGTTTTCTTCGATGATCGCGACCGCACGGGTCCAGCCTGCCGAGGCGCCCTTGATCTTGTGCGGGAAGCAACTGACGGTGAAGCCGAACGGGGGAAGCGCCTCGAGATTGTGCAGCTTTTCCAGATGGCAGTAGCTGATATCGCGGCTGGCCTTGTGGCCTTCCCAGATCAGCGAAGTATCGCCGGTCGCAGCCACACGTTCGGCAGTGTAGACAAAGGGCGCGTCCCAGCTCCACGCGTCGGTGCCCGTGACCTTCACGCCGCGCGACGTCAGGTAGATCGTCGCATCGTAGCCCATGCCGCAGCCGACATCGACAAAGTTAGGCTGACCGAGCGCGCCGCCGGCGGCGGTGTTCACAAGCACGATATCCAGTGGCTGAAGCGTGTAACCGATGCGCTTGAGCTCGTCTTCGACGTCCTGGCCCGTCACCACATAGCCATCGGGAAAATGCCGAAAGTCGAGTTTGACTCCGTTGCCGAAGCACCATTCGAGCGGGACTTCATCGATCGTGATGGCGCGCTCTCCGCCGTCCATCGTCGGGTGAAAGTGGTAGGGCGCATCAAGGTGCGTGCCATTGTGCGTGTTGAGCGTCACCCATTCGGCAGCCGCATAGCCATCACCGCCGGGATAAGCCTCGGCGGGAATGCCATGGAACGGTTGCCCCTCGCCCGGCAGCGTTTCGTGGTGGGTCATGTAGCTGATTTTGGGACGCATGAAGTCCGGATCAGCGATCGTATCGTTGTCGAGAATGATCGACAGATCGACAAAACGACGCGGCATGCTGTCCTCCCAAAAGCGCTTGTCCGGAGGTACTCGGCACGGTGATTGTGCGCGTCGCCCGGTTTCCTGCAGGTCTGCTCTATCCTTTGAATTGAAATAGGGAAAATCGTACTTTCCCATGATCGTAATCAGAATTTCAGATGCACCCTGAATGCTATTTGAAATTCCGATCGGTTCCATCAGTTCATGGGATTCCCCGAAAGTGAGCCGAGGGTCTATCCTTCGCCCTGGCGGCTGATAATCGCACGACGCGACCGCTCGAAGTTCGCGAAGTGATTGGGAGATTCAGGTTCATGCTGCTCAGCGACAAGATCGTACTCATCACGGGTGCGGGCGGCGAGATCGGTCGCGCGGCGGCCATTTTGTTCGCCCGCGAAGGTGCAAGCCTCGTGCTTGCCGATCTGTCGCAAGAAGCGGCCGACGCAACGGCGCATGCCATTTCAGGGCAAGACGGTCGGATTGTGACATGCCAGGTCGATATAACGAACGTGGCAAGCGTTGATGCAATGGTTGCAGTGTGCTCGCAGGAGTTCGGCCGGCTCGATTGTGCATTCAACAACGCGGGCATCAATCTGCCAGCCGATGTCGAGTGGCAACTCGAGGCATTCGACCGATCCATGACGGTCAACGCCAATGGCACGATGTACTGCATGACGGCCGAGTCAAAGCTTATGGAGCAGGCGGGCAAGGGCAGCATTGTCAACAATGCCTCCGCGAACGGGATCGTCGGATCGACCCGACAGCCTGGCTACTCCGCCAGCAAGCACGCGGTTGTTGGCATGACCCGGACTGCCGCAATCCGCTGGGCCAAACTCGGAATTCGCGTGAACGCCATCTGCCCATCATCAGTGCAAACACCGATGACGGAACGATCAATGGCTCTAAGCCCCGAACTTCGTGCTCACCTCATGTCGATGTCGCCGATGGGGCGCTTGGCGGAGCCCAGCGAAGTCGCTGAGGCCGCCCTTTGGCTGTGCTCGGACCGCGCCAGCTATATCAACGGCGTGGCGCTACCGGTCGATGGTGGGTTTACGGCAGGCTAGCTTACGATGAACGACTGGATGCTCATCGCGACGGCAGCTCTGATTGCGGACCTTCGGCACCCCCCACACAGGCAACCTAAGCTACCGCCTCAAGTCCCTTGCGCTGGATAATCGACAGCAGTCTCAGGGCCGGCCCACCTGGCCGCTTCTTGCCTCGCTCCCAGTCGGAAACAAGGTTCTTCGACACATTCAGATAGCGCGCGAACACCGGCTGCGAGACGTGCTGCGCTTCGCGAATGGCCTTGATCTCATCGGCCTTTAGCGGTGTCGCCGGGGCAAGACATGCCTCGTCGAAGTCACGCAAGGTCTGCTTGTCGATGGCCCCGGACCCATGGAGCCCTTCCATCATCTCATGGACGGCGGCCAGCGCCTCGCTCTTATAAGTCTTTGGCATCGGCATTCACCTCGAACAGTCTTCCTTCACGCACCTCGGCATCAATCTGCGCCGACGTCAGCGCGAGCACGATTTTCGCGGCCAGTTTATAAGTCCGCAATTCGACCGCGTTGAGGTTGGCCTTGCTGCTCTTGGCAAATCCAAACGCGAATATGGCCAGTTCCTCATGGCGGAAGAAGACCAGCGTACGATAGCCGCCGGACTTGCCTCCGCCCTCGCGCGCGACGCGCTGCTTGATCAGGCCTCCGCCCAGATCGGCACCGACCAAGCCGCTGTTCGCCTGTTCAACTGCCGCAGCGAGCGCCGCATCGCTGATCCCTTCACGGCTCGCGAATTTCGCGAACCAGCGATTCTTGTAGATGCGGGTTTGCGGCTTACCGGTCATGGATCGCCAGTCGTGTATCATACATAGTGTTACCGTTCAACGAATGATCCTCACCCATCATATCAGCTAAGAGGCAGCCGATCCGTTCCGCCGCATCGAGAACGTGCCCATCATCAAGATGCGCGTAGCGGGACGTCGTCTGCAATTTGGCATGGCCCAGAAGCTTGCCGATCATCGGTAGAGTTTCGGAGCGAGCGGCGGCGTGGCTGGCAAAGCTGTGGCGCAGGTCGTGTAGCCGGACGCCCGGCAGATTGGCCTCGACCTTCACATCCCGCCAGAACTGGGAGATGCAGCGGACAGGCCGCCGGGTCAGTTTGTTCCAGAACACCGGATCACCGCCCCCACGCCGTTCAAGCGAGGTGAGCAACATCCTGGCTTCATCGCCGAGCCAGACGGTGCGCGGACCGGTCTTGCTGTCATGGAGGAGAAGCCTGCCGCCTTTCACCTCGCTCCATGTAAGATCAACGATCTCCGATAGGCGGCAACCCGTCAGCAACAGAAGATAGATGATGGCGCTATGGAGCGGCTGGGTTCGGGTCTTTTGGCTGAGCACCTCGCCCAATCTGGCTGTCCGTCGTCAGAACATTTGGCACAACTCGCGGCGTAAATTAGCGGAGTGCGAGCCTCGTCTGGGGTTGGGTTTTAGGCGGCGAGCTTGCGGTGTTGCAAGCGTCGATGCTCGATGGTCTGTCGCTTGATCCTTTCACGTTGTTTGAT
>CANCET010000113.1 GCA_947375105.1 Sphingomonadaceae bacterium | reverse complement strand
ATCCCCCTCCCGTCATGTCATGCGACCTCCGGGAAGGAGCAGGCCGTCAGCCGTCGTAATCAGCGCCGAGCGAGGTGTTGCGCACCGGGGCAGCAGCCGTGATGCGCAGCGCTTCGGCCGACTGCGACAGCGAGCCGATCTCGTCGACCTGATCGTCGTCGTCCGGCAGCACGCGCTGGAGCGACTGGATCAGGTTTTCCTTGAGCACCGCCGGACGCACCGTGGCGTCTGCGATCTCGCGCAGGGCGACGACCGGGTTCTTGTCGCGGTCGCGGTCGATGGTCAGTTCCGAGCCGCCCGAAATGGCCCGCGCACGCTCTGCAGCGAGCAGCACGAGATCGAAGCGGTTGGGGATCTTGTCGACGCAATCTTCGACGGTAACGCGCGCCATGCGGGGCACTCCGTAAAAACAGGAATGGAAGGAAGAGCGGCGAGCTAGGGCCAGCCTTCCCGAAAGTCAAGAAAATGCGGTATTGTCGAGTCGCCGCTTTGCTCACTCGTCCCCGTAGTCATAGGCCATGTGATCGGGCGCGAGGTCGCTGAAGCGGGTGATCCGCGCCTCGAACTTCATGCGCACCTTGCCGGTGGAGCCGTGGCGCTGCTTGGCGACGATCAGCTCGGCGAGGCCGAACACGCGTTCCATTTCCGCCTGCCACGCGGCGTGGGCTTCCTGCGTCTTGGCATCGTCGCTGCCCTGGGGGACCTTCGGCTCCTTGGCGGCGACGTAGTAATCCTCGCGGAACACGAACCAGACCATATCGGCGTCCTGCTCGATCGAGCCCGATTCGCGCAGGTCCGAGAGCATCGGGCGCTTGTCGTCGCGCTGCTCGACCGCGCGGCTGAGCTGCGAGAGCGCGATCACGGGAACCGCAAGCTCCTTGGCGAGGGTCTTGAGGCCGCGGCTGATCTCGGAGATTTCATTGACGCGGTTGTCGCTGGCGCGGCCCGAGCCTTGCAGCAGCTGGAGATAGTCGACCACGATCAGGCCGATGTCGTGGCGGCGCTTGAGCCGGCGCGCGCGAGTGCGCAGCGCGCCGATGGTGAGCGCAGGCGTATCGTCGATAAAGAGCGGCAGTTCGGCCAGGCGCTGGCTGGCGAAAGAAAGCTGCTGGAAATCCTCGCGGCTGATGCGGCCCATGCGCAGCGCTTCGGAACTGATGCCCGATTGCTCCGCGAGGATACGCGTGGCGAGCTGGTCCGCGCTCATTTCAAGGCTGAAGAACGCGACGCCTGCACCGACTGATTCTTTCGCGGTCATCCCGTCCGCAAGGTCGCGGCGGAGGCGGTCGGCGGCGTTGAAGGCGATATTGGTGACAAGCGAGGTCTTGCCCATGCCCGGGCGCCCGGCGAGAATGATAAGATCGCTATCGTGCAGGCCGCCGATCTTCTCGTTGAGCGAGGTAAGCCCGGTGGTCTTGCCCGAGATGTGGCCGCCCGAAAGCAGCGCCTTCTCGATCATTTCGAGCGAGACGCGCGTGGCGCTGCCGAAGCTCTGTGCCTCGTTCCCGGTCTGCGCGCCTTCTGCCACGGCATAGAGCGCGGCTTCCGCCTGCTCGATCTGCTTGAGCGGCGCGACCGCCTCGCTGGTATCCATCGCGCCCGATACGAGATTGCGCCCGACCATGATCAGCTCGCGCAGCAGCGCAAGATCGTAGATCTGTTCGGCCAGCTCGCGCGGGGCCAGCAGGCCTTGCCCGTCGGCGGTGAGCCGCGCGAGATAGGCCGTCCCGCCCAGTTCTTTGAGACCCTCGTCCGCCTCGAAATAGGGCTTTAGCGTGACCGGCGTGACCACCGCCTTGCGGTCGATCAGCGCCAGAATGCGTTCATAGACGCGCCCGTGGACCGCGGCATGGAAATGCTCGGGCCGCAGCGGGGTGGGCAGTTCTTCCAGGATCCGGTTGTCGATCAGCACCGCGCCGAGGAACGCGGCCTCGGCTTCCACGTTGGCGGGGAGGGACGCGGCCTGAGGCCCGTTTGATTCGGGTTCACGCATGGGAATGGGCTGGACAACGGACATCGCCCGCTTGTGGCGGAGCGCGGGCTGGGCGGCAAGCCGTGCGCCGCTGATGCGGCCTGTGGATAGCGGGGAGGGAAACAGGAAACCCCGGTAACTCGGAGCCATGCGCAAATGCTTCAGGGCAAATACTTCAGACGTGTGTCATCCGTCCGCACCAGCGCGCTTCGAAATGGTCGCCCCCCATGCAAATGGCTTGCCGCCGCCGAATCCGTCTGCAAGACACTGGCCGCCATGGCCGACCCGCGCATTTCACATATCGAGCTCGACGAAGCGACGATCGTGTGGCGCAATGCCGATATCGAGCAGGAACGCCGCATCGCGATCTTCGACCTGATCGAGGAGAACGCCTTCCGGCCGGTGCGCGCGGCAGCGGCGGGGCACGAAGGCCCCTATCGCCTGCGGCTTTCGGTTGATGACGGGCGGCTGGCGCTGGCGATTTCAGCGGAAGACGGCGCTCCGCTCGAGACCATCGTGCTGGGCCTCGGCCGGTTCCGTCGTCCGATCCGGGATTACTTCGCGATCTGCGATTCGTACTATCAGGCGATCCGGCGGGCGACCGCGCAGGAAATCGAGACGATCGACATGGCTCGCCGCGGGGTCCACAACGAAGCGGCCGAGATGTTGCTGGAGCGACTGGAGGGCAAGATCGAGACGGATTTTGCCACGGCGCGTCGGCTGTTCACCCTGATTTGCGTCCTGCATATCAGGGGATGATCGGCCGCAGAGATTAACCCGGCGAGGCAAAACACCGTGAGCAAGCCCCAACAGCCGGCGCGTCGGCGCGCGTGGATCGTGGCGGCCGTGCTGCTGATCGCGGGCGCGGCGGCGTTTGCATGGTGGGAAGCGCGCCACTGGGAACCAGCCCGCGCGCGCTTTCCAGTGCAGGGCGCGTGGCTGGATGTGCATGACGGCGTGGTCGATTGGTCGATGCTCAAGGCGCACGGTGCCGATTTCGTCTACCTGACCGCGAGCGAAGGCGCCGGGCGGCGCGATCCGGCGTTCGGCGGCGCGCTCGAAGCCGCTCGCGCTGCGGGGCTGCAAGTGGGCGCTGTCCATGTTTACGACCTGTGCGCACCAGCGGACGGGCAGGCGGCCGATTTCGTCACCGTCGTGCCGCGCGATGCCGGGATGCTGCCGCCCGCCGTGGCGCTTGATCTCGATTCGCGGTCATGCCCGCAGCCGCCGGGTGAAGCGGCGATGCAAAGCGAGCTGACCACATTTCTCAACCAGATCGAGAAGCACACCGAGCGCCCGGCGATGCTCATGGTCTCGCGCAGTTTCGAGGGCCGCTATCATCTCGCGCGGCGGGTCGATCGCAACTTGTGGCTGGCGGGGGACTTTCTGGAACCGGCCTATGCCGGGCGGCCATGGGTAATGTGGACCGCAACAACACGGCTGCGCATTGCCGGCATGGCGGGTCCGCTGCGCTGGGTGGCGGTGCACCGGTGAGCGGGCCTGATGCAGCGGCTGCGGCCATGCTGGCCAGCGCCGCGCGCGAGGCTGCTCGCAGCGCCTATGCGCCCTATTCGGGCTTTCATGTCGGCGCGGCGCTGCTCTTTGCCGATGGCGCAGTGGTGCAGGCCGCCAATGTCGAGAACGCGAGCTATGGCCTTTCTCTGTGCGCCGAGGCGAGTGCCGTGGCCCGGGCGATGAACGAAGGGCGGCGCGGCGGTCTGGTCGCGGTGGCAGTAGTGGCGGAAATTGCAGGCGAAAAGCCCGATGCGGCCGCCAGCGCGGAACCGGTCATGCCGTGCGGGCGCTGCCGGCAAATGCTGCACGAGCTTGCCGCGCTGGGCGGCACCGACCCTGAAGTGATCGGGGTGGCAAACGGTTCACTCCTGCGCGTGCCGCTCTCGGCCCTCTTGCCCCACGCCTTCGGACCGGCCAATCTGGCCTGATCCTTTTCCTTTCCCCTTTTTCTTTGCATCAGACCGGAGCGCCGACTTGGCCATTCAATCCGACAAGTGGATCCGCACGCAGGCTATCGAGCACGGCATGATCGAGCCGTTCGTAGAGAACCAGCGGCGCGACAACTGCATCAGCTACGGCCTCTCCTCCTATGGCTACGACGCGCGCGTGGCGGACGAGTTCAAGATTTTCACCAATGTCGATTCGGCAGTGGTCGATCCCAAGAACTTCGATTCCAACTCGTTCGTCGACCGCAAGACCGATGTCTGCGTGATCCCGCCCAATTCCTTCGCGCTGGCGCGGACGGTGGAATACTTCCGCGTGCCGCGCGACGTGCTGGTCATCTGCCTCGGCAAATCGACATACGCGCGCTGCGGGATCATCGTGAACGTGACGCCGCTGGAGCCCGGCTGGGAGGGCCACGTGACGCTGGAATTTTCCAACACCACGCCGCTTCCAGCCAAGATCTATGCCAACGAGGGCGCGTGCCAGTTCCTGTTCCTGCAAGGGAACGAACCGTGCGAGGTCAGCTATGCGGACCGGGCAGGCAAATACATGGGGCAGCGCGGGGTGACCCTGCCAAAGCTCTGAAATCAAAAAATAACGGGAGATAACAATGGCAACGAACAAGGCCGAACGGCCCTTCGATATCATCGTCTATGGCGCGACTGGCTACACCGGGCGGCTCGTGGCGGAATATCTGGCTCACCATTATGGGAAGGATGGCCCGCGCTGGGCGATGGCCGGGCGCAGCGCGGACAAGCTCGCCGAAGTGCGCGACCTGATCGGCGCGCCTGCCGATACGCCCTTGGTCGTGGCCGATGCGACCGATCCCGCCAGCCTTGCCGCGATGGCAGAGCAGACGCGCGTGGTGGTGACCACTGTCGGCCCTTACCAGCTCTATGGCGAACCCGTGCTGCGCGCCTGCGTCGCTGCCGGAACGGACTATGCCGATTTGTGCGGCGAACCCGTCTGGATGCGCCAGATGGTCGATGCCCTGCACGAGCAGGCACAACAGACCGGCGCGCGGGTGGCGTTCTCGTCGGGCTTCGATTCGATTCCCTTCGATCTCGGCGTGTTCATGCTGCAGCAGGAAGCCAAGGCGCGGTTCGGCGCTCCGGTTCCGCGCGTGAAGTGCCGCGTGCGGGCAATGCAGGGGGGCTTTTCGGGCGGAACGGCCGCCAGCCTCGGTGCGACGCTCAAGGCCCTCGCCGCCAATCCCGCGCTGATCCCGATCATGACGAGCCCGTTCGGCCTGACGCCGGGGTTCGAAGGGCCGCAGCAGCCGGCGGGCGACAAGCCGTTCCTCGATGACGCCACCGGCAACTGGGCCGCGCCGTTCATCATGGCGGTGATCAACACCAAGAACGTCCACCGCACCAATTTCCTGCGCGGGCATCCCTATGGCGCGGATTTTGTCTACGACGAGATGATGCTGACCGGCCCCGGCGAGCAAGGCCAGGCCATCGCAGAGCATATCGCGAAGACGCCGATGATCGGCGGTCCGAATGACCCCGCACCGGGCGAAGGCCCCACGGCGGAGGAGCGGCTCAACGGCCACTACGACGTGCTGTTCGTGGGCGAGATGCCCGATGGCCGCGAGATCCGCTACGGCGTGAAGGGACGCTACGATCCGGGTTATGGCTCGACCAGCCGGATGCTGGCCGAAACGGGCATCGCGCTGCTGTCGTGCAAGGCGGAAGGCGCGATTGCGACGCCCGGCGCGCTTCTCGGTGAAGCGCTGGTCGAACGGCTGCGCGCCCATGCCGAGATCAGCTTCGCGCCAGAATAAGCGTTGCCGGTATAAGCGTTACCGGACCGGCTGCCGCGTCAGAGGGGGGTGCGCGGCAGCCGGTCCGCGCCGCTAGGCAGCTTCGGCGTAAGCCTCGGCTTCTGCGGCGATCAGGATATCGGCGAGCATCCAGTAAGCCTCGCCCCACGCGGCCAGCACTTCGTCGGTGGCAACATCCGCGCCCAGCGCATCGCGAATCGCCGGGAGCAGGGCTTCGGCAACATAGGGGTAGTGATCGGCCTTCACCCCGGTTTCGACATGGCGGCGGACCATGCGGGTGACCGCACTGCCGAGATTTTCGAGATGATCGATGTTCTTGGCATAGGCGAGGATGGCGTTGGCCAGACGGCGCGGCTGTTCGCCGCTTTCCTGCGCGGCAGAATCGAACATCATCTTCACATCATCGTTCTGGAACAGGCGCTTGTACATCGCCGTGGTGATTTCGAGCCCGCGCTTCTCGATCACGGGAGCGGTGGCCTTCACGATGGTACGAGCGTGTTCGGAAGCTGTGCGCATGCGGTCTCTCCAATCAAGTATCACAAATACCGGTATTTAAATTGCTTGATTTAGGCAAGCGAAAAATGGAATCCTGAAACCGCCATGCAACTCACCCAGCACACCGATTTCGGCCTGCGCCTGCTGATCGTGCTTGCCCGCGAGGGCGGCGCGATCGCGCTGCCCGCGTTCTCCGCGCAGCAGGGGCTCAGCTATCACCATGTCGCCAAGGTGGCGCAGGCGCTGGTGCAGGCGGGGTTTGCGGTTTCGCACCGCGGGCGCAGCGGCGGCATCGCGCTGGCCCATCCGGCCGATCAGATCACCGTGGGCGAAGTGGTGCGCGCGCTGGAAAAGGGCATGCGCCTCGCCGACTGCGCGACCTGCGCACTGCGCGCTGATTGCGCGCTGAGCAGCGTTCTGGCCGAAGCGCTCGAAGCCTTCCTCGGCGTACTGGATCGCTATACCCTGGCCGATGCCTCGCGCCACGGCGTGGCCGCCTTTGCGCCTTGGGCCTCACTTGCGCCAGCGCCATCCTGCGCGGTCAGCGAGACTTCCTGAGCGCCGCGACGCAGGCCGCGCGATCGACATCGCGGCCATCACCACGCCGGGCATCCACGAACGTCGCGATGGGGCGTCCGCCGCCATCGGGCGGATAGAGATAGGCATCGAGCACGCACGGGCCACCGTTCCATTGCAGCTTGCGCGCATCGCCTTCGCGCACATCGAGCCGGGGCGCGCCGAACTGGCGGCTGAGCGCATCGGCATCCGCACCGATCACCCCTTCGAGCCCCGGCAAGGCCTGCAGGTGCGCTTTGGGGCGCTGTGTCTGGATCACCGCAGGCGGGGCGGGCCGGATGGCTCTTGGCGGCGGTGGCGGCGCGGGCAGCGGGCGCACTGCATCGGTGCTGCCACCGCAAGCGGCAAGCGCAAGCAGCGCGGGAAGGGCAAGCACGTGGCGCGCGTTCATGGTTCAGATGAATCGCCGCTGCGCCGCGCGCTGTCAACGCATCGCGCCTACCCGCTGCTGCAGCGCAGCGCGGCGCTCGACCATACTGCCGCAGCGCAGCGCGGCGTTGCACCGGGCCGCCGCGCCCGCTACGGCCCTGTGCATTGATCTGCATGGAGTTTCCGGATGAGCCCCGCCCCCGCCCGTTTCGATGTGATCGCCATCGGCAATGCCATCGTCGATGTCATGGCCCCTGCGGCAGAAGAGGACATCGCGCGGCTGGGCCTGGCCAAGGGCGGGATGACGCTGATCGATACCGCGCGCGCGCATGAACTGTATGAAGCGATGGGCCCGGCGCGAGAGATTTCCGGCGGCTCGGCCGCCAACACGCTGGCAGGGCTGGCGGCGCTTGGCGCGAAGTGCGCGTTCATCGGCCAGGTGGCGGACGACCAGCTTGGCGAGGTCTTTGCCCACGATATTCGCGCCGGCGGAATCGATTTCGCCACTCCGGCCCGCGGCGATGATCCGGCAACTGCACGGTGCCTGATCTTCGTGACGCCCGACGGGCAGCGCACGATGAACACCTACCTCGGCGCGTCGCAGTTCCTCCCCGCCTCGGCGCTGGACGAAAGCGTGATTGCCGATTCCTCGGTGCTCTATCTCGAAGGCTATCTGTGGGACCCGGAAGAACCCCGGATGGCAATGCGCCGCGCGATCGGCGCGGCCCGCGCGGCGGGGCGGCAAGTGGCGTTCACCTTGTCCGATGGCTTCGTGATCGCCCGCCACGGCGATGATTTCCGCGCGCTGATCGCGATGGGCGAGATCGACATCCTTTTCGCCAACGAGCACGAACTGGCCGCGCTGACCGGTGAGGACGATTTCCACGCCGGCATCGCGCAGCTTGCTCCCAAGGTGCCAGTGCTGGTGGTAACGCGCAGCGAGAATGGCGCGCATGCCGTTGCCCACGGCGAACACGTCTCGGTGCCTGCCGAACCGGTCGAGCGCGTGATCGATACGACCGGTGCGGGCGATCTTTTTGCCGCCGGGTTCCTCTTCGGCCATGTGCGTGGACGCAATCTGGCCGACTGCCTCAAGCTCGGCGCGATCTGCGCCGCCGAGGTCATCTCGCACTACGGCGCGCGGCCCGAGGCGGACCTCGCCGCACTGGCGGCCAAGCGGCTCAGCTGAGGGCGGACTGGCGCGCCAGCTCGCGCCAGCCGATATCGCCGCGCCAGAAGCCGTCCTCGAAGCGGATTTCGGCCAGCGCGGCATAGGCCCGGTCGCGCGCTACCCGCAGCGTGCCGCCAGTGGCCGTGACATTGAGCACGCGGCCGCCCTTGGCGACGAGCGCGCCATCCGCTTCGCTGGCGGTGCCCGCATGGAACACCTTCGCACCCTGCGCCTCGGCTTCCGGCACATGTGCGATCCGGCCGCCGCTGACGGGCGCCGCTGGATACCCCTCGGCTGCCACGACGACCGTGATCGCGCTCTCGGCGGACAGCATGGGCGCTGGCGCGTCGGCAAGCTGGCCACGCGCGCAGGCATCGAGCAGATCGACGAGATCGCTTTCCAGCCGCATCATCAGCACCTGGCATTCCGGATCACCGAAGCGGCAGTTGTATTCGATCAGCTTCGGGCCATCCGCCGTCAGCATCAGCCCGGCAAACAGCACGCCGGAATAAGGCATCCCCGCCTCGGCCATTGCCTTCACCGTCGGCGCGATGATTTCGGCCATCGCACGGGCTTCCAGCTCTGCGGTCAGCACCGGCGCGGGGCTGTAGGCGCCCATGCCGCCGGTGTTGGGGCCCGTATCGCCCTCGCCCACGCGCTTGTGATCCTGCGCCGAGCCGAATGCCACGATGGCGCTGCCATCGGTGATCGCAAAGAGGCTGACTTCCTCGCCTTCGAGGAATTCCTCGATCACCACTTCCGCGCCCGCGCCACCAAAGGCACCGCCGAACATGTCGTCGACCGTAGCGGCCGCTTCCTCCGCAGTCTGGGGGATGACGACGCCTTTGCCCGCCGCAAGGCCATCGGCCTTGATCACCACGGGCAACGCGAATCCGGCCAGCGCGGCATGGGCTTCGGCAGCGCTTTTTGCGCGCACGTAACCCGCGGTCGGAATCCCGGCCCGGGTGCACAAGTCCTTGGTGAAGCCCTTGGAGCCTTCGAGCTGGGCTGCTGCCTGGCCCGGCCCGAACACCGCAATGCCGGCACCGCGCAGCGAATCGCCAAGGCCGTCCACCAGCGGGGCTTCGGGGCCGACGATCACGAGGTCGATGCGATGCTCATTGCAGAACGCCGCGACGGCGCCATGATCCGTCAGCACCAGCGGCACGCAGCCGCCCCGCACCGTTCCGGCGCTGCGGGCATTGTGCGCGGCGATCACATCGGCAATGCCCGGGTTCCCAGGCGAAGCCCACAGCGTGGTGCAACGCGGCGATTGCGCCAGCTTCCACGCCAGCGCATGTTCGCGTCCGCCCGAGCCGAGCAACAGGATATTCATGCCAGACACGCCGCCTTATCGTGATGAAGAGAATGGCGGGCTGTTAGCCGCCCAGACGGCAGGCGACAACGCCCCGGCGCTCTCGATCAGCGAGATTTCCCAGTTGCTCAAGCGCACGGTGGAAGATCGCTTCGGATTCGTGCGCGTGCGCGGCGAGCTTTCCGGCGTGAAGCGCGCCGCCTCAGGCCACCTCTACCTCAGCCTCAAGGACGAGAGCACCCGGCTCGACGGAGTGATGTGGCGCGGCGGGGCACAGCGGCTGGGGTTCATGCCCGAAGACGGCGTCGAGGTAATCGCGACCGGCAAGCTGACGACCTATCCGGGGCGGTCGAACTACCAGATCGTGATCGAGCGGATGGAGATCGCGGGCGAAGGCGCGCTGCTGGCGCTGCTCGCCAAGACCAAGGCGCGGCTCGAGGCCGAGGGGCTGTTCGCACCATCGCGCAAGCGCCCGCTGCCATATCTGCCGCGCGTGATCGGCGTCGTCACCTCGCCCACCGGCGCGGTGATCCGCGATATCCTGCACCGCCTGCGCGACCGCTTCCCGACGCATGTCATCGTCTGGCCGGTGCTGGTGCAAGGCCCGGGCGCGGCGGCGCAGATCGCGGCGGCGGTGCGCGGGTTTTCGGCGCTGGAGCCGGGCGGCGCCGTACCGCGGCCCGACCTCGTGATCGTGGCGCGCGGCGGCGGCTCGATCGAGGATCTGTGGTGCTTCAACGATGAAGATGTGGTCCGCGCGATCGCCGCATCGACCATCCCGACCATCAGCGCGGTAGGCCACGAAACCGATACCACGCTGGCCGACTTTGCCGCCGATGTCCGCGCGCCGACGCCGACCGCAGCGGCGGAAATCGCGGTGCCGGTGCGCGCTGATCTGATCGCCGGGCTGGCCGACCTCCATGCCCGCAAGCAGCGTGCGGTGATCCGGCTGGTCAGCCTCTCGCGTGAGCGGCTTGAACAGCGGGCACGGCGGCTGCCCGAACCGCCGGCCCTGCTTGCGGGGCAGGCCCAGCGGCTCGATGATCTGGGCGATCGGCTGCGCCGC
>CANCET010000112.1 GCA_947375105.1 Sphingomonadaceae bacterium | reverse complement strand
TTATCCTGTATCTTTATGAACGCGGGCCCACGCCCTCGGCTGCCCTGCGTGCCGCGTCACGGGCGTCATCAGCCGCGTTTAGCCTCGTCCTGAAACGCCTTGTCGGCGCAGGTATCCTGCAGGTGGAACATGATGCAGCCGACCGCCGTGTCCGCAGATATGATCTGACACGCGAGGCGTATGACGTGATGGCCGCCTATGGGCTGGCTTGTGGCCAGCCGGTTACGCCCCACCCCTAATTGCCCTGCGCCTGCGGTAACAAAAAAGGGGCCAGCTTTGCAGCCAGCCCCTTTCCTGTTTTGATCTGCGGGGGGTGACCCCGCCAAAGCTTAGCGCTTCGAGAACTGGAAGCTCTTGCGCGCCTTGGCCTTGCCGTACTTCTTGCGTTCGACAACGCGCGGGTCGCGGGTGAGGAACCCGGCAGCCTTGACGGCGCTGCGCAGCGCCGGCTCGAACTTCGAGAGCGCCTGCGAGATGCCGTGCTTGACCGCGCCGGCCTGGCCGGAAAGCCCGCCGCCCTTGACGGTGGCGATCACGTCGTACTGGCCCGAACGGTCAGCGATGTCGAACGGCTGGTTGATGACGAGACGCAGGGTCGGACGTGCGAAATACACTTCCTGATCGCGGCCGTTGACGGTGATCTTGCCCGAGCCGGGCTTGATCCACACGCGGGCCACGGCGTCCTTGCGGCGGCCGGTAGCGTAGGAACGGCCCTGCGCATCGACTTCGCGCTCGCGCAGCGGCGCGGCGGGGCCGGTCGGTGCGCGGGGCGCTTCGGGGGCGTCCGCGGCAGCGGCAGGAGCGGCGGGAGCAGCAGACGTCAGATCCTTGAGATCCGCGAGGCTGGAGACGGTATCGGTTTCAGACATGTCTTACGCACCCACCTTGTTCTTGCGGTTCATCGAAGCGACATCGAGCGGCTCAGGCTGAGTTCCGGCGTGCGGATGCTCAGCGCCAGCATAGAGATGCAGCGCGCGCATCTGCGCACGGCCAAGCGGCCCGCGCGGAATCATGCGCTCAACGGCCTTCTCCAGCACGCGCTCGGGGAAGCGACCATTGAGGACCTTGTCCGCGGTCACTTCCTTGATGCCGCCGGCATAGCCGGTGTGCTTGTAGTAGATCTTGTCCTTGAGCTTGTTGCCCGTCAGCTTCACCTTGTCGGCGTTGATGACGACAACATGATCGCCGCAATCGACGTGCGGGGTGAAGCTCGGCTTGTGCTTGCCGCGCAGGTGATTCGCGATGATCACCGCGAGACGGCCGACAACGAGGCCATCGGCATCAATAAGATGCCACTTCTTTTCCACCTCGGCCGGCTTGATCGACCGGGTGATTTTCGTGAGCGCCTTCATGGCTGAAATCCATCCTGGGATTGTGGTGCGCCGCGAGGACACCGAAGTGCCGCCCATGGCGAGGAACGCCGCCTTTGTTGCAGATGCCCCCAAGAGTCAAGCAAACCGGGCGGTTCTGGAGAGGTAAAATAATACCGTGCGATTAGGCCCGCTTCCCGAGCCGGTGCGCGCCCCATATCGTGGAGGCCACCAGCAGCGCGCCGGTCAACTGGTGAAGCACTGCGATCCAGATCGTCACGCCGCTCATCACGGTCGCGATGCCAAGCGCGATCTGCGTGCCGAATGCGGTGTGGATTGCCACTGAAACCGGGCGCGCGCCCGCGCGGCGCAGCTTGCGGCCCATCACGACGAGCACGGCAACCACAGCCCAGGCCCACCAGCGGTGTATGAAGTGGACGAGGTAGGGATCGGAGAACAGCGCATGGCCCGCGCCCGATGACCAATCGATGCCAGCCGGGAAAACGGAGCCCTGCATCAGCGGCCAGACATCCCAGTTGAACCAGCCGCCGCCCGCCACGGTGCCCGCACGCATCCCTGCCAGGAGCGCGCCGTAGTACAACTGCACCAGCAACATGGTGAGCGCCAGCGCAGCGAAACCCGTCAGCCGCGCGCGTGGTTCGCCCCGCGCCAGTGTACGCAGATCGAGCATGGTCCATATGACGCCGGCCAGCGTGGTGAGCGCGACCAGCAGATGGGCAGCAAGCCGGAAATGGCTGACCTTCACGTCATGCACGATGCCCGACTTGACCATCCACCAGCCGACTGCGCCCTGCAGCGCGCCAAGCGCGAGCAGCGCGAGCAGGCGCGGCTTGTAGCCCGCCGGGATCTGCCCGCGGAGCCAGAACCACGCCAGCGGCAGCGCGAAGGCCATGCCGATGGTGCGCGCCAGCAGGCGGTGGACCCATTCCCAGAAGAAGATGAACTTGTAGGTCGCCAGCGTCATCCCCGCCGGGCCGTTGACGAGCAGGTACTGCGGCGTCTGGCGATACTTGGCGAACTCGGTCTGCCAGTCTGCCTCGGTCAGCGGGGGCAGCGCGCCCGAGACCGGCTTCCATTCCGTGATCGAGACGCCCGATTCGGTCAGCCGGGTAATGCCGCCGACGACCACGATGGCGATGATCATCAACGCGACCACCAGCAGCCAGCGGGCAAGCGCGGTGGGCGCTGGGTTGGCGGTGCGGGAGCGAGCGGGATAGGCTGCGACTGCGTCCATGATCCGGGCCATTGCGCGCAGCTTTGCCGAATCGCAAGCGCCAATGGGGGCAGAAAAGCTGCCTTGCGCATAGGGGAATGGTCGGAGGCAAGCATGACCATTGCGTTATGAGATACTATTACATATATCGACGGCGATGACTGAAGGTCCCGATCTCTTCCCTGCGAGTCCACGCGGCCGGTTCGACCGGCTTGGCGTGGTGATCAGCGGGCTGTGCATGGTGCATTGCGTGGCGGGGCTGTTCCTGATCGGCGTGCTGGGGCTGGGCGGCGGCGTGCTGCTCAATCCGGCAATCCATCGCTTCGGGCTGGTCGCTGCCTTCGTCGTCGGCCTGTTCACGATCGGCGCTGGCGCGATGCGCCATGGCCACCGTCTGCCGCTCGCGCTCGGCGCCACCGGCCTCGCGCTGATGGCCGCCGCGATTGCCAGCGATCATGGCACGGCCGAGGCGCTGCTGACGATCTGCGGTGTTGTGCTGGTCGCCTCCGCGCATATCGTGAACATGCGCCGCGGCTCCTGCTGAGGGACCTGCCCGTCTGACAGCTTGCACGGGGCGTCGTGGGCGCTAAAGCCCGGCACATGACCACGCAAACTGCTGCCACGCTCGCTCTTACCATCAACGGCGAACCGCGCCGTGCCGCGCCCGGTTCCATCGCCGATCTGGTGCGCAGCCTCGAACTCGATCCCGCCAAGGTCGCGGTAGAGCGCAATGGCGCAATCGTCTCACGCTCGACGCTGGCGGCGGTGCCGATCGCGGACGGCGATGTGCTGGAGATCGTGCACTTTGTGGGTGGCGGCGAGGCCGACGATACGTGGACCGTGGCGGGCCGGACCTTTCGCTCGCGCCTTATTGTCGGCACCGGCAAGTACAAGGACTTCGCGCAGAATGCGGCGGCGGTCGAGGCATCGGGCGCCGAGATCGTCACTGTGGCGGTGCGCCGCGTCAATGTCAGCGATCCCAAGGCGCCGATGCTGACCGACTTCATCGACCCGAAGAAGATCACGTACCTGCCCAACACCGCCGGCTGCTTCACCGCCGAGGACGCGATCCGCACGTTGCGCCTGGCGCGCGAGGCGGGCGGCTGGGATCTGGTGAAGCTCGAAGTGCTGGGCGAGGCGCGCACGCTCTATCCCAACATGATCGAGACGATCCGCGCTACCGAAGTGCTGGCCAAGGAAGGCTTCCTGCCCATGGTCTATTGCACCGACGATCCCATCGCGGCGAAGCAGCTTGAGGACGTCGGCGCAGTCGCGGTCATGCCGCTGGGCGCTCCCATTGGCTCGGGCCTCGGCATCCAGAACCGCGTGACGATCCGCCTCATCGTGGAAGGTGCGAAAGTGCCGGTGCTGGTCGATGCGGGCGTGGGCACCGCGAGCGATGCCGCCGTGGCGCTGGAGCTGGGCTGCGACGGCGTGCTGATGAACACCGCCATCGCCGAAGCGAAAGATCCTATCCGCATGGCCCGCGCGATGAAGGCAGCCGTCGAAGCCGGGCGCGATGCCTACCTCGCCGGGCGAATGGGCACGCGCAAGTATGCCGATCCCAGCAGCCCGCTGGCAGGACTGATCTGATTATTCGTTTGCGCTCCGGCGCACCATCGGATCAACCTGCGGGCGGGGCCGGACGGAGCAGCGCGTGGGGGACGACCGCGGGGACGAAGCAGACATAGCGCGCACTGCGATGAACAAGGCGATGCTGCGCATCGTCCCGTTCCTGCTGCTGGCCTATATCATGGCGTATATCGACCGGGTGAACGTGAGCTTCGCCGCGTTGCAGATGAATGCCGATCTCGGCTTCAGCGCCACCGTCTACGGATTTGGCGGCGGCCTGTTCTTCATGGGCTATGCGCTGTTCGAGATTCCTTCGGGCGCCATGGCATCCCGTTTCGGACCGCGCCAGTGGCTGGCAAGGATCATGATCTCCTGGGGTCTGCTCGCGGTGGGGATGATGTTCATCCGGAGCGCCCCGCAATTCTACCTGATGCGCTTCCTGCTTGGCGCCGCTGAAGCCGGGTTCTTCCCGGGTGTCGTCTATTACCTCTCGCACTGGTTCCCGAAGTCCCACCGTGGGCGCGCGGTGAGCCGCATCTACATCGCCCCGGCGCTCGCGGGGGTCGTGATGGGGGCAACTGCGGCTCCGCTGCTCGGGCTTGATGGCCTCGCTGGATGGCGCGGGTGGCAATGGGTGTTCTTGGCGCAGGGCCTGCCCGCCGTGCTGATGGGCTGCGCCATCCTGCGCTTCCTGCCCGATCGTCCGGAGGACGTGCGCTGGCTGGCGCCGGCCGAGAAAGCCTGGATTGCGGAGGCGCTGGCGCGCGATGCAGCCGTTATCGGCCATGCAGAGCGGCACGACTTGCGCACCGTCCTTGCCAATCCGGCGGTCTGGCTGCTGGGCTGCACGGGGCTCCTGCTCAACGGTGCCATGGGGGGCTTCCTCCTTTCGGCTCCGGCGGTGCTGGCCGCGAACGGCGGGCTTACCACGCGGACGATCGGATGGCTGGTCAGCATCGGCGGATTCAATGGCGCGGTCGTCATTCTGCTCGCCGGATGGTATTCCGACCGGCACGGCGACCGGTTGCTCTATGCCGCCGGGCTCGGGAGCATTGCCGCGCTTGGCCTGTTCCTGATCGGCCTTGCGCCATCGCCGGGTGCGGTCATGGCGGGGTATCTGCTGCAAACCGCCGTCGGCTTCTCAGCCGGTGCGCTGGTGATCGCATCCTGGCCGGATACGCTTCCCGTCCGCCAGCTTGCCATGGGCAGCGGCGCCATCAACACCTTGTGGCAATTGGGCTCGTTCGCCTCGCCCTATGTCTTCGGCGCGGTGCGGGATGCCACGGGAAGCTACCATGCCGGCATGCTCGGCTCGGCCACGCTCGCACTGGTTTACGTCGGATACGTGCTCTACGTGCGAGCGCGTATCAAGGGAATGCAAGGGCGGCACCTGCGCGCCGCCGCTGCGATCTAGTTCAGCCTGCAACCCCTGCCGCAGCCAGCACCGCCAGCGTCAGGATATCCGGCGCGATCGAGGTCATCGCCGCGATCTGGACAGGCTTTTCCATGCCGATCAGCATGGGGCCGATCACCGCGTTGCCAGCCAGCTCGCGCAGCAGCTTGGCCGAGATGTTGGCCGATTGCAGGCCGGGCATGATGAGCACGTTGGCCGGGCCCGAAAGGCGGCTGAACGGATAATTCGCCATGACCTTGGGATTGAGCGCGGCATCGGGCGCCATCTCGCCTTCGTACTCGAAATTGGGCTTTTGCTCGTCGAGGATCGCGACAGCGCCGCGGATCTCGTCGAGCCAACGTCCGTTCGGGTTGCCGAAAGTGGAATAGGACAGGAACGCGACGCGCGGTTCGTGGCCCATGCGCCGCGCGACGGCGGCGGTTTCGGTGGCGATGTGGGCCAGTTCCGCCGCGTTCGGGCGCTCGTTCACGGTCGTATCCGCAAGGAACACGGTGTAGTTCTTCGCCACCATCATGTGGATGCCGAAGGGCAGGTGGCCGGGCTTGGGATCAAGCACCTGGCGCACTTCCTTGATGGTCTGCGCAAACGTGCGGGTCATGCCCGAAATCATGGCATCGCCGTGGCCCAGCGCGACCAGCAGCGAGGCGAACACGTTGCGGTCCTGGTTGACCATGCGCCGCACGTCGCGCTCCATGAAGCCGCGCCGCTGCAGCCGTTCGTAGAGGTACTTCACCATTTCCGGCACGAGCGGCGAGACCGCGGAGTTGTGGATCTCGAAGCTCGAGGGATCGCCGACGCCCAGCTCGGTCAGCAGATCGCACACCGCCTTGGTGCGGCCAACGAGCACGGGCGTGCCATAGCCGAAATCGCGGTACTGGATTGCTGCGCGCAACACGACCTCGTTCTCCGCCTCGGCGAAGACCACGCGCTTCGGGTTCTCCTTGACCAGTTGATAGACGCTGGTGAGCGCCGAGGTCGTGGGATTGAGCCGCGCCTTCAGTTCAGTGCGATAAGCGTCGAAATCCTTGATCGGGCGCTGTGCCACGCCCGAATCCATCGCCGCCTTGGCGACGGCGGACGAGACCACTTCCATCAGCCGCGGATCGAACGGCGCGGGAATGATGTAGTCGAGACCGAAGGTGTGGTTCTGGCCATAGGCGGCAGCCACTTCTTCGGGCACCTGCTGGCGCGCGAGTTCGGCGATCGCGCGCGCGGCGGCAATCTTCATCTCGTCGTTGATCGCGGTTGCCCGCACATCGAGCGCACCGCGGAAGATGAACGGGAAGCCCAGCACGTTGTTGACCTGGTTCGGATAATCCGAACGTCCGGTGGCGACGATGCAATCGGGCCGCGCCGCCTTGGCTTCAGGCGGAGTGATTTCGGGATCGGGATTGGCCATGGCGAAGATGATCGGCTGCGGCGCCATCTTCGTCACCCAATCAGGCTTCAGCGCGCCCTTTGCCGAAAGGCCGAGGAAGATGTCCGCGCCGACCAGCGCCTCTTCCAGGCTGCGCGCGGGGGTGTCGACCGCATGCGCGCTCTTCCACTGGTCCATCCCGCCCTCGCGCCCGCGATAGATCGGGCCCTGACGGTCGCACATGATGACATTGTCGTGGCGCACGCCCATCGCCTTGATCAGCGCGGTGCAGGCAATCGCGGCTGCGCCCGCACCATTGACCACGACCTTGACGCTTGAAAGATCGCGGCCCGTGAGGAAGCAGGCATTGAGCAGCCCGGCGGCCGAGATGATCGCGGTGCCATGCTGGTCATCGTGCATGACCGGGATCTTGAGCTTGTCTCGCAGCGCCTGCTCGATGATGAAGCACTCGGGCGCTTTGATGTCCTCGAGATTGATGCCGCCGAAGCTCGGTTCCATCAGGGCTACGGCATCGATGAACGCCTGGGGGTCTTCGGTATCGAGTTCGATATCGATCGAATCGACGTCGGCGAAGCGCTTGAACAGCACCGCCTTGCCTTCCATCACCGGCTTGGAGGCCAGCGCGCCGAGATTGCCGAGCCCGAGAATGGCAGTGCCGTTGGAGATCACCGCGACGAGATTGCCCTTGGCGGTGTAGTCATATGCCGTGGCCGGATCTTCGGCGATGGCCCGCACCGGCACGGCGACGCCCGGCGAATAGGCAAGGCTGAGATCGCGCTGGGTCGCCATCGGCTTGGAGGCGATAATTTCGATTTTACCGGGGCGGATCGTGTTGTGATAGAACAACGCCTCACGTTCGGTGAAGCGGACATTGCTCTCATCGGTCATCACATTTCCCCTCGGCGCGCGAGCGATAAGGACCTCGGCCGGTCCCGCGCAGACCTCTGCCGCCTGTTTACAGGTCCTTAGAACGCCAGTTCGGAAAACCCAAGGGCCGGACGGCGAAAAGCAGGCTGCGGCCTTCCTGCCAGACCAGCTGGAGCCGCGAATCCGGACGGCGCGGCAGGCCGGTGTCGATCAGCCATACGTAATCGACCCGCTCGATCGGCGCATACTTGAGCGCGGTATCGACACTGCGCATGCGCCCGCCCTGGCAGGCGCGCGACCACACGAATTCGGATGGATCGGCGGTGAAATTGCGGCCCGGACGGAAGCGCGGGATCACCATGTGCAGCCCCGGCACTGCCCAGTTGTCGTTGACCCAGGCCTGCCGATAGAGGCTGGCAAGGCTCGCCAGGTGGTCGCGGCGCGTGTTGCGCCACGATTCCTCGATGCACGAATGTTCGACGAAGGCGAGCACGCGGCTGCCCGGCTCGACATGGTGCAGCGCCGACAGCTGCTTGCGGTAATCATCGGCATAATCGGCGAAACTTGCCGCCGTCACCACCAGCCGCGTGCCCAGCAGCAGCACGCCCGCGAGCGCGATCATCCGTGCGCGCTCCATCGGAACGCGGCTCCAGTCCTGAAGGCCCAGGGCCAGCATGCAGGCCACCGGCAGAAGCCGCACATCGACAAATGCGCTGCCGTTGATGTCGCTCGGGATGGCGACGAACAACAGAAACACGAGCAGGCCCGGCAGGCCCAGCTGCCACTTCCAGCGCGCACCGAGCAGCCATCCGAACAGGATCAGCGCGAAGCAGGCAATCGTCGTTGCGCCATCAAGCAGCAGCGACTGATCGCGCAATGTCAGCACGAAGTACCAGGCCTTCTGGTCCCACCGCCAGCGGTTCATGCTGCGAACCGGCTCGGGCGAGAAATACTTCCAGAGCAGGATCGTGACCACCGTGGCGACGAGCGGCCAGCACAGGACGAACAGGCGCTTGGCGATCGCGCGCCAGTCCTGTTCATCGCGCAGACGGTGCCATTCGGACGGGCGCCACCAGCCGGCAGGCAGGCGGTCGATCTCGCGCCCCACGGCATTGGCGCCGACCAGCAGGCCCAGCAGCAGCCCGCCGATGGCATGGCACAGCATGGCCACCGGCTGTGCGGCGATCAGCAAGGCGGCGCGCTGCTTCGGCTTGTCCTCCAGCCAGACCGCAGCGGCGAAGGCCATCAGCGATAGGCCGGTTGCAAGGATGTAGTTGAGGAAGCCTGTCAGCAGCGGAAAGCTGAACACGAACATCAGCGCCCATGGCGCGCCGTGCCCACCCTTGGGATTAAGCACGCGGATCGTGGCAAGGCAGCCGCCGGCAAACAGGCCGGTGGCCAGCACCGTGCTCCACCAGCCCGCCGCGAGAATGCCGAACTGCGCACCGATCAACTTCGCCAGCACATCGCCGCCGATGTTGAGCGTGAACACCCACTTCCACGAGAAATACTTGAGCAGCGGGTTGCCCGGACGCGCGGCTTCGATCGCGGCAGCGCCCATGTGGCCGGGAACATCGATCAGCGGCGGCACTTCGACCAGCGCGAAGGGCAGGCACACCAGCACCACGATGACAATGATGCCGGGCGCACTCAGCCACGGCAGCGCCGCTGCCCGTTCCCAAAGCCCTCGCAGGCCCATGGCCAAAGTCTTCTCGCGAACCTGCATCAACCCCAGTTCACCCTCGCATCGGTTTTGCCGCGGACGACCCACCGGATCATCCGGACAAACCCCTGGAAGCACCAGCCACCAAACAGCTGACCCCGAAGCATTCCGCCTGCCCATGCCCGGAAGTGTCGATATCCGGTGCCGATTATTTGAGAAACCTTTACGGCTGGTCTAGCCCCAGCGCGTGAGCCCCCATGCCCCAACTCCGATGATGGCGCAATATCTTGCGCTGAAGGCGCAAGCCGAAGGTTGCCTGCTGTTCTACCGCATGGGCGATTTCTTCGAACTGTTTTTCGAAGATGCGAAGATTGCCGCCAGCGTGCTCGATATCGCGCTCACCAGCCGGGGCGAGCACGGCGGCGCACCGATCCCGATGTGCGGCGTACCGGTGCATTCGGCGGAAGGCTACCTCGCCCGCCTGATCCGCGCCGGCTGCCGTGTCGCCATTGCCGAACAGACCGAGACGCCCGAGGAAGCCCGCAAACGCGCCGGTTCCAAGGCGCTCGTGGCGCGCGATATCGTCCGCTTCGTCACAGCCGGGACACTGACCGAGGACGCCCTGCTCGAGCCGCGCCGCGCCAATGTGCTGGCGGCCGTCTGCGCGGTGCGTGGGGTTGCGGGGATCGCGGCTTGCGACATTTCCACCGGGCGGATGGAGCTGGAGGAATGCGCTCCGGACGCGATTGCCGCCGCGCTCGCGCGTCTTGGCGCGACTGAACTCGTGATGGCCGAGGATTGCGGCCTGGATGCGCCCGAGGCGGCAGAACGGCCAGCGCGCGCCTTCGATTCGGAGCGCGGCGCCGCCCGGCTGATGGCGCTGCACGGGGTCGCGACGCTGGATGGCTTCGGCACGTTCAGCCGCGCGATGCTGGCGGCGGCGGCGGGGCTGATCGACTATCTGGAGCATGTCGGGCGCGGCGCTCTCCCGCTGCTGCTGCCGCCAGTGGTGCGCGAGGCAGGCGCGTTCATGGCGATGGACGAGGCGACCCGCGCCAGCCTCGAAATCCTTGCGGCGTCTGGCGGAGGCCGCAAGGGCAGCCTGATCGAGGCAATCGACCGCTGCGTGACCAGCGCGGGCGCAAGGCTGCTCGCCGAAGACCTCTCCGCGCCGCTCACCGATCTCGGCGCGATCCGGGCGCGGCTCGAACTTGTCAGCTGGCTGCACGATGATCCGCTGCTGCGGGGCGATCTGCGCGCTGTGTTGCGCGCCGCGCCCGATATCGGCCGCGCGCTGGGCCGGGTCGTGGCAGGGCGCGGCTCCCCGCGCGATCT
>CANCET010000111.1 GCA_947375105.1 Sphingomonadaceae bacterium | reverse complement strand
GGTAGCAATCGGGTCGCACCGGGATGGTGCAGCCAAAGATATTCGATGATCGAGGTGGCCTCGAACACATCGGTATCGCCATCGACCAGCAGCGGGAACTTGCCCAGCGGGCTGGCGGTGGCAACGCGCGCGCCGTTTTCCGGCTGATCCGGGCCAAGCATCCGGAACGCGAACGGCGCTTCGCTGGCATAGAGCGCAATCAGCGCTTTCCACGTGTAGGACGAAAAGGGATGGCCATAGAGTTCGAGCATCAGGTGGTGCCCCGTCTGGCCAATTCGATTGCGGCGATGTCGATCTTGCCCATCTGCATCATCGCTTCGAACACGCGCTTGCGGGCGGCAGGATCAGGATCGGCCATGCCCCGCGTCAGCGCGCGCGGGGTGATCTGCCACGAGAGGCCCCACTTGTCCTTGCACCAGCCACACCGGCTTTCGCTGCCGCCGCTCGAGACAATGGCGTTCCACAGCCGGTCGGTCTCTTCCTGCGTGTCGGTCGGCACCTGGAACGAGAACGCCTCGCTGTGCTTGAAATAAGGCCCACCATTGAGGCCGATGCAGCGAAAGCCGAGCACGGTGAACTCGGCCGTGAGGACATCGCCTTCCTTGCCATCGGGATAATCGCCCGGCGCGCGGTGGATCTTGCCGACATGGCTGTCCGGAAAGGTCGCGGCATAGAAAGCGGCGGCTTCCTCGGCCGCGCCTTCGTACCACAGGCACAGGACGGCATCGCTCATGGCTTGGCGGCCTTGATCAACTCGCGGTCGATGGCCTTGGCGGACTGGTAGCCGGCGCGCGTGCGCAGGCGTTCGGCATAGGCGACGAAGGCGGGCTGCGGGGGGATCGAGCCGAAATTGAGGCCCCAGTCGATCTGGCTGCCGACATAGACGTCGGCCATCGTGAAGCGCGCGCCGCAGACCCAATCGCGGCCCGTGAGCAGGCCTTCCATGACAGCGATAGTGCGTTCGTACGTGCCGAAGCCAGCCATGCCCGATTTGCCCTCAGGCACTTCCCAACCCATCGCGCGGCTGATGACGGCCTGTTCGAGCGGGCCGGCGGCGAAAAACAGCCAGCGGTAATAATCTGCCTTTTCCTCGTTGCGCGGAAACAGGTCTGCCTCAGCGTGAACATCCGCCAGATAAGCGCAGATCGCGGCGCATTCGGTGATCACACGGTCGCCTTCGGGCGCGTGGTGGATCAGCACTGGCACCTTGTTCATCGGATTGGCGGCGGCAAGATCGGGCGGGCGATTGGCCCAGTCCACCAGCACCTGCTCGTAATCCGCACCCGCTTCGTGCAGCGCCCAGCGCGCGATCTGGCCGCGCGACATGGGGACGGTGTAGAACGTGTAATCTGCCATCGTTCAGGCTCCTCGTTGGCCGACAAGCGCAAAGGGTGCGCCCTGGGGGTCGATGCCGGCCATGGTCCAGTCACCGCCCGGCACCTGATGCGGCCCGTTCAGAACCTGTCCGCCATGCGCGCTGACGGCGGCAACGGCCTGGTCGATATCAGCCACGCGGATGTAGTAGGCCCAGCCCCTGCGCGGCCAATCCGGCGGTGCTTGCATGGCAGCACCGATATCGACGCCGTTCTGGTCGATGAAGCAGTAGTCGCCGAGTTCCCCCATCGGCATCGTGCGATGGAATTCGAAGCCGAAATGACGCGCATAGAAGTCCTTCGCCGCTTCGAGATCGGGGGTGACGAGTTCGTTCCACGAGACGTGCTGCGGTGTGGTCCGATCATAGCAAGTGCTTACCGCATCGGGCATGCCGGGCGGCGGGACCGGGTGCATGACATAGAACGGCATGCCCTGCGGATCGGTGACCATGGCGAACCGGCCCTGTGGAATGTCCTGCGCGGGCATGAGTATGCGTCCACCCTCGGCCACGATCGCGGAGGCGGCGGCATCGACATCATCGACGTGGAAATACCCCACCCACGTGGGATGCGCGCCTCCAGCGATCATCTCTTCCGAGAGGCGGAGCGCCCCGCCTGTCGCGCCGCCATCACCCGTGCATGATCATGCGGTAGAAATCGTCGCCCGGCTGCTCACCGGGACCATCGATCCGCCAGCCGACCACGGCATCGTAGAACGCCTTGGCCCCATCGAGATCGGGGGTCATCAGTTCGTACCAGATGAAGCTGCAAGGCACGCTCATGTCGGTTCTCCCATCCACAGCAGTTGATCAAACCCGCCCATGATCATGCGGCGCCCGTTGAACATCGTCATGTCGCCTGCCTCGGTCATGCGCGGATCGGCGAAGGCGGCCTTGTGCCCGGACGTCGAAGCCTCGCGGCTTGGCCAGGTGATCAGCGAGAACACGATGGCTTCGCCCGGTTCGGCGGCAACGGCGCGGTGGAAATCGGTGATTTCGCCGCGGGGCACATCAGCCCCCCAGCTTCCGACCACCCGAGTCGCGCCATGGTCCAGAAAGATCTGCCCGACCTTTTCAGCCATCGCGGCATAATCGGCGCGGCGCGCCTCGGGCACGGGGATCACGAAACCGTCAATCCAGGTCATGTGCAGTCTCCTGCCCCTTCCGAGTCCCTCCGGTTCTTCTAGGCGCTCGCCCGCTGCGCGATCAGGCCAGTGCGATCAGGCGGGTGCCAGATCGGGCAGGATGCGCTGCATGAGAGCGGCTTCCTTTGCCGCAACCGCCTGCCATGAGGGCCGTGCGACGGCGCGCGCATGCCACGCAGCGGTCTTGGGATAAGCCGCCGCATTGGCGCCGTGACCGACATAGGCGAGCGTGCACAGCATCGACGCGATGGTGATATCGGCGATGGAGAAGCCGCCATCGATGAGCCAGCCGTCATCGGGCACCACGCTCTCGATATAATCGAAGATGCGCGGCAGTTCGGCCTCGCCCTCAAGGGCGAGCGCTTCGTTGCCCGGCTTGCCGAGAAGGCGCGGGCCGACCACGCGATTGAACAGGATCTTGAGGCCGGAGGCAGCGAAGATCGTATCGCCGAACTCGTCGAACCACACGGCAAGGCCGCGTGCCTGCGGATCGGCAGGGATCAGCACCGGAGCGGGATATTTCGCCTCAAGATAATGAAGGATTGCAGACGAATCGGCCAGCGTGAAGCCATCGTCATTGATTGCCGGGATCTTGGCGAAGGGACTGACCGCGAGGAATTCGGCATCCGTGCTGCCGGGTCCACCCCGCGCCGGGGTGTAGTCCACGCCCTTTTCGCCAAGCACCACCGCAACCTTGCGCACGAAGGGCGAAAGCAGGCCCCCATACAATTTCATAGCATCCTGCTCCCGAGCTGTGTCTGCACGCAAAGATTATTGCAGGCTTTGGCTGGCCCGTATAGGCGATGAGGCGATGAGCGACATTCCCAACCTGCAGGCCGATACCCGCGCCACCACCGTCCTTGCCGCCCCGGATACCACGCTGAGCGTGCGGGAGACCTTCGGCATTCCCATCGACATGACCGTGCCGGCCTTTTCGGTGGCCGATGAGCGCGTGCCGGATATCGATCCGAACTACGTGTTCGATCCCGATACCACACTGGCGATCCTGGCGGGCTTTGCCCACAACCGCCGCGTGATGGTGCAGGGCTATCACGGCACCGGCAAATCGACCCACATCGAACAGGTGGCCGCGCGCCTCAAGTGGCCGTGCATCCGCATCAACCTCGATGCGCACATCAGCCGTATCGACCTCATCGGACGCGACGCGATCGTGCTGCGCGACGGCCTTCAGGTCACCGAATTCCGCGAAGGCCTGCTGCCCTGGGCGCTGCAGACCCCCACCGCGCTGGTGTTCGACGAATACGACGCGGGCCGTCCGGACGTGATGTTCGTGATCCAGCGCGTACTGGAAACCGAAGGCAAGCTCACGCTGCTCGACCAGAACCGCGTGATCCGCCCCAACCCGTTCTTCCGCATGTTCGCGACGGCAAACACGGTGGGTCTGGGCGATACCAGCGGTCTCTATCACGGCACGCAGGCGATCAACCAGGGCCAGATGGACCGCTGGAACATCGTGGTGGCGCTGAACTACCTCCCCGCCGCGACCGAGATCGAGGTGGTGACCAAGAAAGTGCCCGGGCTCGATGCCAAGACCGCGGCGGACATGGTCCGCGTGGCCGATCTCACCCGCAAGGGCTTCATCGCCGGCGATATCTCGACCGTGATGAGCCCGCGCACGGTGATCAGCTGGGCGCAGAACACCGGCATCTTCGGCGACACCGGTTTTGCTTTCCGCCTCTCGTTCCTCAACAAGTGCGACGAGACCGAGCGGGTTCTGGTGGCCGAATATTACCAGCGCGTGTTCGGCAAGGACCTGCCCGAAAGCGTCGTCGGCAAAGTGTGATCGGGTGGGCGGGCTCCCCCGGGAGGGCGCCCGCCCCCGTTATCAAGCAGTCGGCACCACCAGATACTTCTCGCCCGTCCGCCGTGCATTGTAGACCGCGACAGCTTCGCGATCGAGCATGGCATCAAGGCTGACTTCGGCCGCGTAGTGGCTGGCGAAAGTGGTCGTGAGATCGCGCGCGACACGCGCGCGCATGCGGCCCACGGTTTCCATCCCGGCCTTCGCCATGAACGGCGTGAGCAGCCAGCCCGCGAGGTCCCAGGTCAGGCCGAACGCACGGTTGAGGATCGTCGGCCCCATATCCAGCCCGCCGTAGATGTAGACCTTCTTGGGCGTCGAGGAGCCATAGCGGCTGAACGCGGCGCCCCGGCTGGCGGAAGTTTCCATCGCCGCCAGGATCTGCCCGGCCAATGTGCCGCCACCGATCGGATCGAAGCCGAGCATGGCACCGGTTTCGTGAATTGCATCGGCCAGCGCCGCGTTGAAGCCGGGCGCGGTCATGTTCAGCACATGCGTTGCGCCGAGTCCCTTCAGCAGCGCGACCTGCTCTTCGCTGCGCACGATGTTGACCAGCGGCACGTTATCTTCAAGGCAGATGCGCACGAGCATCTGGCCGAGATTCGAGGCGGCGGCGGCGTGGACGAGGCCGGTGAAGCCTTCCATCCGCATCGTCTCGACAAAGCCCAGCGCGGTCATCGGGTTGACGAAGCTGGAGGCGGCCTGCGCCGGGGTGACACTATCATCCACCGGCAGGCACATGCCGCTTTCGGCATAGGCGTAGCTGGCATAGGCCGTGCCCGGCACGCAGGCGACTCGCTTGCCCATCAGCGCCTGCGCGGCGGGACTGTCACCGGCGGCGACGACCACGCCGGCGGCCTCGTTGCCTGCGGGCATGTCCATCCCGTGGCGCGCGGCCATGGCGCGGGTGGCGCCGTCGGGCATCTTCGCCACGACCTTGCCGGGTGTGTAAGTGGCGTTCGCGGTATCGGCGGAGGCGAACAGCAGGCCGAGGTCGGAGGGGTTGATCGGCGTCGCCTCGACCTGCACGAGGACCTGGCTGCCAGTGGGCGCGTCCCATGTCTTCGGCACGATCTGTAGGGTCAGCGTGCCGTCCGCATCGAGCCGAGTGGTGAGCTGCTTGCCGGTGAATGCCATGATTGTCTCCCAATTGCTGCCGCGCCGGGTGTGTCCCGCGCGGGTTTCATTCCGCAACTTAACGGCTCATTCGCCGGGGTAAAGCGCGCGCACGAAATAGAGGCCATCGGGAGGCGCATTGTGGCCGAGGCGGCGGCGGTCGCACGCTTCCAGCGCATCGCGCAGATCGGCAATAGTCCACCGCCCCTCACCCACCAAAGCCAGGCATCCAACCATCGAGCGGACCTGATGATGGAGGAAACTGCGCGCTTCCGCCGCGACGATCACGTGATCGGCTTCGCGCCGCACCGAGAGGTGGTCCAGCGTCTTGACCGGGCTGGCCGATTGGCAATGGGCCGAACGAAACGTGGTAAAATCATGATGACCGACAAGGACTTGCGCGGCTTCGTGCATCGCGTCTGCATCCAGCGGTGCCACGATCCGCCACGCCCGCGCCGCCTCCAGCACGAGCGGCGCGCGGCGATTGGCGATGACATATTCGTAAGCGCGCCCGGTGCAGGAAAAGCGCGCATGCCAATCGGGCGCGACTTCCACGCAATCGAGTACCGCGACGGATTCTCCCGCCGCGCGCAGCTTCGCGTTGAGCGCTTCCCCCATGCGGAACGGCGGGAGCGGCTTTTCGCAATCGAAATGCGCGCGCATCGCCCGCGCATGGACACCCGCATCGGTGCGACCGGCCGCATGGAGCGTGACCCCATGACCCACGACGCTTTCCCCCGCTTCCTCAACCGCCTGCTGGACGGAGGGGCCATGCGCCTGCCGCTGGAAGCCCATGTAGGGCGTGCCGTCGTATTCGAGAGTCAGGGCGTAGCGGATCATGGCTGCGGCATCAGACAAGGCTCGTACCCACCGCAAAGGCCCGCCCGCGCAGGAGCGCAGCGGTTTCCATCGCCGGCTTGCCCGCGCGCTGGATCAGCGTGGGCCGCAGCGCACCCTCCCCGCAGGCAATGGTCAGCGCGGCATCGAGCGTAGTGCCGGGGGTGCCGCTGCCCTCTGCAACATCTGCCGCAAGCACGCGATACCGCTCGCCCTCAAGCTCGAAAAACGCGCCAGGCGCAGGCGCGAAGGCGCGAACCTGGCGCTCCACCTGCGCGGCACTCGGGGTGAAATCGAGGCGGCTCTCGGCCTTGTCGATCTTGTGCGCATAGGTCACGCCTTCCTCCGGCTGGACGACCGGCGGGTGCGCGGCGAGATTGGCGAGAACCGAGACCATCAGCACCGCGCCCTTCTCGGCGAGTTCGGTGGTCAGGTCCCCCGCCGTCTTGCTCGCAACCGGCGTTTCCACTCGCGACAGCATCGGCCCGGTATCGAGCCCGCGCTCCATCTGCATGATGGTGACGCCGGTCAGCTCATCCCCCGCCAGGATCGCCCGCTGGACCGGCGCGGCCCCGCGCCAGCGCGGCAGCAGCGAGCCATGGACGTTGAGGCACCCCAGCCGCGGAGCATCAAGGATCGCCTGCGGCAGGATCAGGCCATAAGCCGCGACAACCGCCACATCGGCTTGCAGCGCGGCAAAGGCCGCCTGTTCCTCTGCGCCCTTGAGCGAAACCGGCGTACGCACAGGGATGCCCAGCGCTTCGGCTGCGCGGTGCACGGCCGAAGGCTGTAGCTGCTTCCCTCGGCCGGCAGGGCGCGGCGGCTGGCTGTAGGCCGCGAGCACCTGATGCCCGGCCGCGACCAGCGCGCCGAGCGTCGGCACGGCGAAATCCGGGGTTCCCATGAACACGATGCGCATAACGCTCAAAAGGGCCTTTCGTTTGCGTGTGGTGGCCCTATCTCTCACCCCATGGCATCGCAAGAGATCGAGGCGCTGGCGAGCGCACTGGCACGGCTTCCCGGCCTTGGCCCCCGTTCGGCGCGGCGCGCGGTGCTGTGGCTGATCAAGCGGCGCGAGACGAGCCTTGTCCAGCTTGCCGATGCGCTGGAAGGCGTGCGCGCGCGGCTGGTGGAGTGCGGCACGTGCGGCAATGTCGATACCGCCAACCCGTGCAGCATCTGCACCGATCCACGCCGCGATGCCCGCGCACTTTGCGTGGTCGAGGAAGTCGCAGACCTCTGGGCGCTCGACCGGGCCCGGCTGTTCACCGGGCGCTATCACGTGCTGGGCGGGCGGCTTTCCGCGCTGGAAGGCGTGGCGCCGGAAGACTTGTCGATCGGCCAGCTCCTCGCGCGGCTCGAAGCAGGCGGGATCGACGAAGTGGTCCTCGCGATGAACGCGACGCTGGAGGGCCAGACCACTGCACACTATATCGCCGAGCGCATCGAGCACCTGCCGCTGCGCGTCACGCAGCTGGCGCACGGCCTGCCGGTGGGGGGCGAGCTTGACTATCTCGACGAGGGCACACTGGCGCAGGCGCTCAGGGCAAGAAGGCCAGTAGGCTAAACCAGCCCTCCCCATTTTCGTCGAAGGCGCAAATGGGGAAGACCACAGGCACCTTGCGAGTCGCGCCTCCCGCGATTATCTGACCCTCATGGCTATCCGCGAAATCCTCGAAGTCCCCGATCCGCGCCTCAAGCAGATCTCCGCACCCGTCACCGTGTTCGACGATGAGCTGAAAACGCTCGTCGCCGACATGTTGGAAACAATGTACGATGCGCCCGGCATCGGCCTTGCCGCCGTGCAGGTGGGCGTGCCGCTGCGCGTGCTGGTGATCGACCTCCAGCCCGATGATCCGGATGCCGAGCCCGTGGCCTGCGCGCACGATGGCCACCACCACCATCACCAGCCAACCAAGCGCGAGCCGCAGGTGTTCATCAACCCGGAAATCCTCGCCCCTTCGGAAGACCGCCGCGTCTACAACGAAGGCTGCCTCTCGGTGCCCGAGATGTATGCCGAAGTGGAACGCCCGGCACGAATCCGCGCGCGCTGGCAGGACCTTGAAGGCACGGTCCACGAGGAAGACATGGACGGGCTGATGGCGACTTGCCTGCAGCACGAGATGGACCACCTCGAAGGCATCCTGTTCATCGACCACCTTTCGCGCCTCAAGCGGACGATGGTGCTGAAGAAGCTGGAAAAGCTGCGCCGCGCAGCGTGATGGGCCGGCGGCTTGCATCACTGGTAGAGACAGGATAAGTTCACGCTTCGTTCCGGTTTGGGAGTCGGCGTGGATACCACCCTTGTCTTTGTTTTTCTGATCATTGCGCTGCTGGCCGGCCTCGGAGTCGGCTGGTTCCTCGGTGCGCGCCCGATTGCCGAACTGAAGGCGCGGCTCACGGCGCGCGAGGGTGAGACGCGGGAGCTGGACGAGAAGTTCCGCCGTGCGATCACCGAGCTGGCGGCGGCGAGCGAGAAAGCCGGGCAGCGGGATGCATTTTCAGCGGAATTGGGCACAGTCCGTTCGGAACGCGATGCACTTGCCGCGCAATTTGCAGCTGCACACGAGCGAGCGGCCGAGGCTGACCGGATGCGTCCCGAGTTGGCGACGCTGCGCGCCGACCGGGAAGCCCTGCGCGCCGAGCTGGAGCGGATGAAGGCCGATGCCGAGAACTTTGCCGAACAGAAGCGCCTGCTGATCGAAGCGCAGGAAACCTTGCGCAAGGAATTCGAAAACGCCGGGCACAAAGTGCTCGAACGCGCGCAGGAAGCCTTTCTGGCGCGGGCCAACGCGCGCTTTGCCGAGAGCGAGAAGACCAGCGAGGCGCGGCTGCAGGCCGTCCTCGAGCCGGTTGGTGCGCGGCTCCAGAAATACGAACAGCAGGTTCAGGAGCTTGAGGCCAAGCGAGTCGATGCCTTCGGACAGCTGACCGGGCTGATCGAGGGCATGCGGCAGGGGCAGGAAGCGGTGCGCACCGCCGCGCTGCAACTGGGCAATTCCTTGCGCAATGGCCCCAAGACGCGCGGCCGGTGGGGCGAATTGCAGCTGCGCAACGTGCTGGAGCAGTGCGGGCTTGCCGAACACACCGATTTCGTTACCGAGCATTCGGTGGATACCGAAGATGGGCGGTTGCGCCCCGATGCCATCGTCAAGGTGCCCGGAAACAAGATCCTCGTGATCGACGCCAAGGTTTCGCTCAATGCCTATCAGGATGCGTTCGAGGCGGCGGACGACGATGCCCGCGCCGTGGCGCTGACGGCGCATGTTCAATCCATGCGCAATCACATTCAGACACTGGGCGCCAAGAGCTACCAGAGTCAGTTCGAGGATGCGCCGGACTATGTGCTGATGTTCGTGCCCGGCGAACATTTCATCGCCGCTGCGCTCGAACGCGATCCGGGCCTGTGGGACTTCGCCTTCGAACGGCGCGTGCTGCTGGCTTCCCCCACCAACCTCGTCGCGATTGCGCGGACTGTCGCGCAAGTCTGGCGGCAGGACGGCCTGGCGCGCGAGGCGCGCGAGATCGGGCGGATGGGCGGCGAACTCTATGACCGGTTGGCCGTAGCGGCCGAACACCTCAAGCGCGTCGGCTCGGGGCTCGACAGCGCGGTGGGGCACTACAACAAGTTCGTCGGCAGCTTCGAGCGGAATGTGCTCTCCGCCGGACGGCGCCTCCGCGACAAGCACATCGAGATCGGCAAGCGCGAGATCGAGGATGTTCCGCTGATCGAGACCGCGCCGCGACACGCCGAGGGCGAAGGCTCCAGGCTGGCACTGGTGGAACCGGACGAGGCTTCGACCGTAGCCGGGGAAGAAGCGGCCAAGTAGTACGCTCCGCGACGAAGGGCTCGGGATGAAACTTTTTTCGGGAACACTCACTGTACCGGCATTGCTCGCGGTCGCCTTGGTCGCAGGATGCGGGAAGAGCGCGGCGCCGGACACGGAACCCTCCGCTTCAGCCCCTGCAACCGGACCCGAGCCCTCTGTGCCCGCATCAGTTGCCGCTCCGATGGCATCCGAGCCCGCCGCGCCGCTGTTCAAGGCGGCAAGCTATCCGCCGCGCGATGAATGCAAGGACCTGCCGGGCTGGTCCGAGTTCCGCAGCAAGCTAGAAAACGCCGTCGCCTCCCGCGATGCAGATGCGCTGGCGGCACTGACCGACCCTGCTGTCAAGCTCGACTTCGGTGGCGGCTTCGGTGTCAAGGAAATGCGGCTGCTGCTGCATGACAAGGACTACAAGTTATGGGACGCGCTCGCCGCACTCCTTCCCCTCGGATGCGCATCGGACGAGGGCGGGGCAACCATGCCCTGGATATTCGCCAGAGCCGCTGAAGACGTCGATGCCTATTCCGGCATGCTCGCGCTTGGCCCGGACGTGCCAGCCTATGCCAAACCAGACGCTGGTACGGAACCGTTCACGACGTTGAACTGGGCAGTGGTGAACATCGAGCAATACGAAGAGCCAACGACACCGTTTGCCCTTGTGACCCTTCCTAATGGGAAGAAGGCCTATATTGAAACCGCCAAACTGCGCAGCATCATCGACTATCGCCTTCTGGCCTCGCGAACCAAGCAAGGCTGGCGGATCGACGGGTTGCTCGCAGGAGACT
>CANCET010000110.1 GCA_947375105.1 Sphingomonadaceae bacterium | reverse complement strand
TGCATCAGGAAGTGCCTCGATCTGCTGGGCGCGCACCATGGCCGCGATCTCACGCTCGCCACTGTCCCGCGTGAGGACCCGGAGACCTACGCGATGCTGCGCAAGGGCGATTCGCTGGGGGTGTTTCAGGTGGAAAGCCGCGCGCAGATGAACATGCTGCCGCGCCTGCGCCCGCGCGAGTTCTATGATCTTGTCATCCAGGTTGCGATCGTGCGGCCCGGACCGATCCAGGGCGATATGGTGCACCCGTATCTCAGGCGGCGGCGGGGGGAGGAGGCGGTGAGCATCCCTGCGCCGGGTCCCGCCTTCGGCCCGCCGGACGAACTGTCCTCGATCCTCGCGCGCACCTTGGGCGTGCCGATCTTTCAGGAACAGGCGATGAAGATCGCGCTCGATGCGGCGAAGTTCAGCGGCGCGGAGGCCAATCGGCTGCGCAAGGCGATGGCCACCTTCCGCCGCCGGGGCATGGTCGACGAATTGCAGGACATGATGGTCGAACGCATGACCGCGCGCGGCTACGACCGCGATTTTGCGCAGCGCTGCTTCAACCAGATCCGGGGCTTTGGCGAATATGGCTTTCCCGAAAGCCACGCGGCCAGCTTTGCACACCTTGTCTATGTCTCGTCGTGGCTCAAGTGCCACTATCCGGCGGCCTTTGCCTGCGGCTTGCTCAATTCGCAGCCGATGGGTTTCTATGCGCCCGCGCAGATTGTGCGCGATGCAGCGGAGCATGGGGTGGTGGTGCTGCCGGCGGATGTGAACCACTCGATGTGGGATTGCACGCTGGAGCGGGAAGGCGCGGCGCTGCGCCTCGGCCTGCGCCAGATCGATGGCCTGCCCGAGCATGTCGCCGCCGCGCTTGTTTCGGCGCGCGAGGCTGGCGGGCCATTCGCCGATGTCGGGGGCCTGAAAGCGCGCGCGGGACTTTCGCCAGCGGTGATCGAGCGGCTCGCGGCGGCCGATGCGCTGGGCTCGCTCGGCCTGCCAAGGCGGCAGGCGCTGTGGGAGGCGCGCAGCCTGATTGCCGCGCCGCCGCT
Source organism: Sphingomonadaceae bacterium (assembly GCA_947375105.1). Classification (GTDB taxonomy): domain Bacteria; phylum Pseudomonadota; class Alphaproteobacteria; order Sphingomonadales; family Sphingomonadaceae; genus Novosphingobium. The sequence goes on along the minus strand of CANCET010000110.1, from coordinate 9,891 downwards.
GCCGCTGTTTGCCGCCGCCGATGCGCGCGAGGAAGGCGAGGAGCGCGCCCGCACGCGCCTGCCCACCATGCCGCTGTCCGAGGAAGTCGTGGCCGATTACCAGACGCTGCGGCTTTCGTTGAAGGCGCACCCGATGGCATTCCTGCGCGCGGGGCTGGCGGAGCGCGGTTTCGTGCGTGCAGCGGACCTCAGGGCGCGCAAGCTGCGCTCGATGGTGCGCGTGGCGGGCGTGGTGCTGGTTCGCCAGCAGCCGGGCAGCGCCAAAGGCGTGTGCTTCATCACGCTGGAGGACGAGACCGGGGTGATCAACCTCGTGATCTGGCCGGACCTCAAGGAAAAGCAGCGCAGCGTGGTGATGGGCGCGCGGCTGATGGAAGTGCGCGGCCGCGTGGAATACGATGACGAGGTGATCCACGTCATCGCCCAGCACCTGACGGATGCCAGCGAGGGGCTGGCGCGCCTTTCCGACGATCCGCTGCACCCTGCCATGGCCCGCGCCGATGAGGTCAACCGGCCCGTGATAGGACGGATGGGCCCACCCGCGCGCAGCCATCCGCGCGATGTGCGGGTGATCCCCAAGTCGCGCGATTTCCACTGAAGGCGCGCCTGCCACAATTGCGCCGCGAGCCCCGGTTAGGCGCGCGCCCCATGGAAATCGTGAAGCTAGGCCCCGACGACACTGCGCGATTCCTCGCGCTGCGCCAGATCATGTTCGACGCTGAGGCGATGAGCTTTCGCGGCGCCGGCGTGGACGATGACGCCATCGGCCTTGCCGCCTGGCGTGAGCGGCTGGCGCGCGACCATGTCTATGCCGTCGTGCAGGGCGGTGAATGGCTTGCCGTGGGCGGCCTCACGCGCATCGCCGGGCAGAAGCTCGATCACAAGGGCCTCGTCTGGGGCATGTATGCCATACCCGCTGCGCGCGGCACGGGCGCGGCTGCGCGCATTCTCGAGCAGCTTGAGGCCCAGGCCCGCGCGCTTGGCCTGCGCCAGCTGCAACTCACCCTCATGGCCGACAATCCGCGCGCCCAGACGCTCTACGAACGCCACGGCTATGTGCTCTATGCCAAGGAGCCGGATTCGGTGCGCCGCGGCGATGGTAGCTATGTAGATGAAGCGCTGATGTGGAAGCGGCTGTAGAGCGGCCGACCCGATTGTATCGGATCAGGTGTTACCACCTGCTTCGGCAACGCTCTAGGTCCGCAGCCGCTCGATGCCCTGTGCGAGTGCGACGTAGAGCTTGCCCATGTCGGACGACAGCAGCGTCACACCCAGCGCGTGGCCGTCGCGCGTGGAAAGCAGCTGGCGCAGCATCGCTTCGAAATCGTGGATGTAGCGATTTACGTGGCCGTGGAATTCGCCGTCGGTTTCGTAGTGCTGCTGCACCGCGCGCGCCTCGGCGCTATCGAGCAGGCTGACCGCGCGGCGGGTGAAGATGCCGCGGTCGCCGCGCAGGTACGAGGCCCACGCGGTTTCGGAAACATCGGCCGAGAGCACCTTGGTGATGTCGATCGCGGTGGAATTGAGCGATTCGGTAATGAGCGCGGTGCGGCGGGCAAAATCGTTGTCGACTTGCTCCTCGGCGCGTTCGCGCGCGCGGGCTACGCGGTTTTCGAGATTGCCGGCAAGCTCGTCGACCTTGGCGAGCTGGTCGCGCATCTGGATCGCGGTCTCGCGGCTGGCGGCAGCGGCGCTGTCGATTGCTTCCTCGAGGCGGGCCACCAGCTCGGCACCACGCCCCTGCAAGACGCGAACGATGGAACCCGAAAGCTGCCCGTCGATATCCTGTGAAAGCGCTGCCGTATCATCCCGCGCGGCGGCGAGCAGCGCGCGCAGCTCGACCAGCCGCGCTTCCTGCTCGGCGGATTGCGCGGCAAGCGTCTTCTGCATGCGCGCCATGTCGGACATGGCCGCCTTCAGATCGCCGCGCATGCCTTCCATGTCTTGCGCCAGGGCGCGGCCGGTACCGCCGGCCTCCCCAAGCGTGGTGCGCATCCCGTCTACCCGCGATTCGAACGCAGCAAGCCCCGCCTCGGCTTGGCCGAGAGCGGCCGGCAGCGCGGTGCCCGCATGTTCGCCGCCCGCCTGAATGAGCTCCAGCAGGCGGAAGGCCGAATCCGTCAGCGTCCCGATATGCGAGTCCGTGCCCGAAAGCGCCTCGCGCATGTCGATCAGCCGCTGGTTCAGCGCCGCGATCGCGCGGTCGATGGTGGCGGCAGTGGCATCGCCGGTTTCGCCCGAAGCTTGCAGCGTGTGGCTGAAGGCTTGGACTTGTGCGGAAATGGCTTCGCACTGCGTGCCGAGCGCGCGGGCTTCCTCGAGCTGGCGTTGGCGCTGTGCCTCGACCGCGGCATCGAGATCGGCAAGCTTGCGGGCCAGCGCATCGGCGGCTTCTGCTCCGGCAGCCGCCATGGCGCTGCGGCGCTGAGCAATCGCGCTGTCGAGATCGGCAAGGCTCTGCGTGAGCGCGGCGCGCTGCTCGGCCGAGGCGACTTCGAGGTTGGCGCGGCGGCCGGAAAGCTGCTCATCGAGCGTTGTCGCGTCTTCGGCCAGCCGGCGCGCGAGGTCTGCGGCGCTTTGCTCGAACGCGGCGAGCCTGTCACGCGAGGCGGCGATCAGCGTTTCGTGATCGTTGCCCAGTGCTTCGACCGCGTGGCGCAATGCCGCGAGTTGCGTTTCCGACCGCTCGGCAAACTGGCGCAGCGCGGTGTCCTCCGCGCCGGACAGCGAGCGGCTGAAGGCCCCGCTTTCCGCGCGCATGGCGGCAAAGCGTGCGCCCAGCGCCGCAAGGGTGTCTTCCTCGCTCCGGATGATCGATTCGCGCTGGCGGACGAGTTCCTCGTTCAAGGTATCGGCACGGGTGCGGATGGCGGCGAGCGCGGCGATCTCCTCGGAATCGAGGCGCTGGCGGTGCATCTCCGCCCCTTCTTCGAGCGCCGCGAAACGCGCGGTGCTGTGTTCCGTGATGCGCACGGCGCTTTCTTCGAACGCGGCGAGGGCTGCATCGACGCGTTCACGCACCGTGCCAACCTGCCGCTCGCTGGCGAGGCCGAATTCGTTGAGCCGCTGGAAACCGGCGACAAGGTCTTCGAGCTGGGCATGCGCGGTGCGCCCGGCGTTGGCGATGGTATTGGTGACGTCCTTCGCGGAGTTCGCGATCACCGGTAGCTGGCCCCGCAGCTTTTCCATGTTTTCGAGCGCATGGTCGGAGACCGTGCCGATCTGTTCAACTTGCGCGCCGTTGCCCGCGATGAGGGCCTGAAGCTGGCCCGCGCTGCCGCTGATCCGCTCCACCGCAACGCGGCCGAGCGATTCCAGATCGCGGCCCTGCGCGGCAATGAAATCGCGGGCAAGCGCCAGTTCGGTGTTCACCGCGCCGAGGCGGCGTTCCAGCCGCTCCGATTCGAGGCTGAGCAGCCTTGCGGCGTCGCCGAAACGAGCCGCTTCACGCCGACTGGTGCGGTTGAGGACAAGCATCGCGACGAGCAACACCAGCACCGGTCCCGACCAGGCCGAAACCAGCCCGGTCCACACGGCGAGGGGCTGCGCGCTCTGCAATGTGGTCAGGTTGCCGAACACGAACACGCCCGTCCACATGGCAATGATCAGGCCGCACATAGTCGGACCGACCCAATCACGGCCGAGCTTGGGCGATTCTTCGGCGTCGTCGGCCCAGATATCAGTGCTATCATCAGCGGGCGAGGAAACCGGCCGACCGGGTGCGGCAGTATCGGTGCCGGTAGCGGCGAGCGCCGCGCCAACATCAGCATTTTCCAGTAGGGCGTCGTTCGCGAGGCGCTTGCCCAAGCGGACGGCCGCAACTTGCGCCGCACCGTCTTCTGCGGCGCCTTCTATGGCGATGATTTTTCTACCCCCTGACATGCCGCCATACATAACACACTTCGTCCCCCGCCTTAAAGCGCGCTTAACTCATTACGGATATTTGCTGGGTATGGCTTACCTAGGCGATGCGATTGATGCCCATCTTGCAGTGGCGGCCGGGGATGACCCGGAACTGTTCCGCGAACTGCGCGCTGCGTTCGTCGAAAGTGCACGCCGCCAGCTGGATCTGCTGGGCCGCTCGCGTTGCGATGGCAATTGGGAGATGGCGGCGCGGCGGTTGAAGAGCCTTGCCGCGACGTTTCACGCAGACGATCTGGCCGCACTGGCGGACGAGGCCTTGCAGGGCGCTCCGGGCGAACCTGCGGTCCTGCGCCGCATATCAGCCGCGCTCGATTCGATCGAACCTACTGACTGAAACGCCGCCGCGCTTGGCATTGCGGCCCTGCGGCCCTAGCATAGGGCAAAGGAGGTCGCCGCCTTGCGGGTCGCATTGTTGTCGTTGATGGACGCCGCTCACGGCGAGCCGCAGGGTTTGCGCGGCCTGCTGCCTATTGGCGGCCGCTCGATCCTGCGCCACCAGTTGGGCCTTGCGCTGGCGCTGGGCTGCGCGCGCATCGTCGTGCTTGCCGAAACGCTGACCGGTGATCTCGTGGCGCTCCAGCATGCGGCAGAGGCGGGCGGCGCGCGGTTCCATGTGATTGCCTCGGCGCGGGCGCTGGCACCGCTCGTGGCCGCAGAGGACGAACTGCTCGTGCTGGGCGAAGGGTTGCTTGCCGTGCCCGAGGATGCGCTTCGCCTGCTTGGCGATGGGCCGGTCGTCCTCACGGTTCCGGTGGAGACCGGGCTGCCGCTGGGTTTTGAGCGCATCGACATCAACAATGCGGGCGCTGGCGCGATGCTGCTGCCGGGCAAGCTGATTGCGGCTTTGGGCGACCTGCCGGGTGACTGGAACCCCGGCTCGGCGCTACTGCGCATCGCTTCGCAGGCGCGCATCGTGCAGCGCGAACTCCCGGCGCTCATGCTCGATCAGGGCCGCTGGCGCCTGATCCGCGACGAGGCCGAGGCACACCGCGCGGAGCCCGGCTGGGTGCGGCTGCATACCGCATCGGCCGAGGTGCGCTCGCCCGGATCGTGGCTGGCGGCGGGAATTGTCCGCACGCTTGGTCCAGCACTGCTGCATGCGGGGACCCGGCCATTCGTGATTGCAGCGGGCGCGGCAATCACCGCTTTGCTTGGCGCCGGCGCAGGCTGGTTCGGCTGGTGCGGGCCCGGTTTTGCAATGCTTGCGCTAGCCTGGCTGGTGCATGAGGTCGCGGGGCTGCTCGCGCGGGTCGAGCGGGATTCGCTCATCACATCTTCTGGCGGCACGCCGCTCGACATGCTCGCAGATTGGATCCTCGACGGCATATTCATCACGCTTTGCGCCTGGCGCAGCGAAATTCCGGCGGTGACCGGCGTGCCGTGGGGCATCGCCTGGTTTCCGCCTTTGGTGCTGTTCCTGCTGCTACGCCTGCTGCGGCGGTTGCAGCCCGATGAGCCCTGGACGTGGTGGCTCGATGACCGCTTCATCATCGGTTCGCTGCTGGCAATGGCAAGCGTATTGCTACCATTCGATTTCGCGCTGCGCATGCTGGTGGTCTCGCTGCTCGTTGCAGGCCTTCTACTGGCGGGCCGGGCGGAAGGCGCGGTCAGCCGCCTCGCGGGTGGGAGCAAGCCGGCATGAGCGACGCCCGCAATCGCAGGTTGTGCGGTTTTGAAAGCGTGCATGGCAACGGCTGGCCGCCATGCCGCCTAACCCCGCATTAACCAGGGCGGACTAAGGCTGGCGACGATGGCCATTCCCGCATCTTCCAGCGCCTCGGCGAGCGCACATGCGTCGCCTCTGACGCAAGAGCTTGCCGCCGCGTGCGGGGCGGTGGCCAATGTCGTTCCCGTCTTGCGGCATCTGCTGCGCAGCGATGACAATTCGATCTTCAGCGACGAGATCGTCGCGCGCGTGCGCGGCATGTTCCTTGATGTCGCGCGCCAACTGGTGATCGCGCTGGCCGAAGCGGCCGGCCATGCAGAACCCGAAAGCTGGGCGCATCAGGCCGCGGGCGAACTGGCGCATGTGCTGGCGGACAATCCGGCGTTTCTCGAGCATTTCCACACGCTCGCGCTCGAATGGCAGTGGACCGAGCGGCTCGAGCGCAGCCGCGGGCTCGATCCGGTGCTGCCGCCATTGCTGCAAGCGCGGATGGCGGATCCCGACGGGGACGTTTCTGCGGGTGCAATGGGCGTTCTCGCCGCACAGGCGCGGTTCTGCCAGAACCAGCGCCGCATGCAGCTCCCGCTGGGCGAGTTGCCCGGCGACCTGCTGCATATCGCGCTCGTCACCTTGCGCGCGCACGTCGGGATCGAGGGGGCCGCCGATGCTTATGCCCTGATCGCCGAACGCGGAGTCCGCGCGCAGATCGACGAAGGTCGTTCCCGGCTGGCGCAGATGGCACGCGTGCTTGATGCCATGGGCGGCAAGGCGGGCGCCGCGCTCGAGATCGACAAGGCCGGGATGGCGCTGTTCCTGACCGCTCTGGCACGCGGTTCGGGCCTCAGCCGCGAAGCCGCGGTCATGACAACTGTGGACAGCCAGTTGCCGCGGCTTGTGCTGGCGCTGCGCGCTTGCGGACTTGCGCCGGGCGCCGTTACTGCAACCGCGCTGGCATTTCATCCCGATGCACACCTGCCGCTCATGGACGTGAGCCTCACGCCCGGGGGCGCGGCAGAATTGCTGGCCGAGGCGGGGCAGGCACTGTGAGCGCGCTGCGCGAACAGGGGGCGGCCCCGACCAGTCCGGACGGCATGATCCGCGCCCGCACTGACGGCGCTGACCAGCTGATCGCCGCAGACGAGCCGCTGGCCGGCCTGCAGATGCGCTGCGGCGGGGATCTGCCCGGCCCGGTTGCGGTGCCCGCGCTGCTGGCGCTCGTCCGCCGCGTTCGCCGGACCGGACAGGCTTCGGCACGGACGATTCTTTCGGTCGACGAGGGCCGCGCGGTGTCCGCCTGGGCGCTGGTCACGCCGGAGGGTGATGGGACCGCGATCGAGCTGAGCCAGTGGAGCCTCGGCGATGAACTGGCGGCCGATGCGCCGGTGCCTGACGCGCTGCTGCGCCACCTCGCCGAAGCCGAGATCCTGCTTGATCCGGCGCAGCGCGTGATTGCCGCCGATGTTCGCGCACCCGATCTGGCGGAGCTTGCCGCCGCGCTGGAAGCAGGGCGCGGCCGCTACTGGACCGACCTGGTGAAGATCGAGCGGGTCAGCGACCTGATGACCACGCGGCAAGCGCCGCTGCACTGGCGGCTGCTGGACGATGCCCCGTTTTCCGCCGAAGGTTCGCCCCGCCGGTGGCGCGCGCGCCTGCTGCCGCGCGTGCAGGGCGGCTTCGTCCTGCTCGCGGTTCCGGAAACCATCGCGGTTTTGCCCAATTCGGCGTCTGCGCCCGCTTCTGATCCTGAGCCGGACAGCCAAGCGGATGACCCCGCGGCCGAACCCAGCTGGAACCGCCTCCTCGGGCGCGATCTTGCTCCCGCGCTGCGCCAGCCGATCACCCGCATCATCGCCAATGCCGAGACGATCCGCACGCGCCTCGCCGGACCGCTTGCCGACGAATACGCCGCCTATGCGCAGGATATTGCCGAGGCCGGTCGCCATCTGATGAGCCTGATCGAGGACCTTGCCGATCTCGAAGCCGTCGAGGCTCCGGGCTTTGCTCCCGCGCCCGATCACATCGACCTTGCTGATTGCGCACGGCGTGCGGCCGGCATCCTCTCCGTTCGCGCGCAGGAACGCGGGATCACCTTGCGTACTCCGGAGAGCAGCGCCCGCGTGCCCGCCATTGGTGAGTTCCGGCGGGTGTTGCAGGTGTTGCTGAACCTCGTCACCAATGCCATCCGCTACAGCCCGGAAGGTTCCACGGTCACGCTTGAAACCGGCGAAACCGCGCGCGGTGCATGGATCGCGGTGCAGGATGAAGGGCAGGGTCTGACGGCGGACCAGACGGAACGCGTGTTCGCCAAGTTCGAGCGGCTTGGCCGCAGCGGCGATGGCGGGACGGGCCTCGGCCTCTATATTTCGCGCCACCTTGCCCGCGCGATGGGCGGCGACCTTGTCGTCACGAGTGCGCCGGGCGAAGGCGCGCGGTTCGAGCTTGCGCTGCCGGCGGACCGCAGCGCCTGAGGTCTACCCCTGAGGTTTATTGGCGCCGCTGCGCCAATACCAGAAGGCCGGCGCCGGCCAGTGCCAGCACGCCGCCCCACAGGATCCACACCTTCTGTTCAAGCATGAAGCTGGATGCCGGCCACATGATCAGGCCGGCCCCCTGGCCCATCCACAGCAGGCCCATAAGCAGGGCGGCGATACCGAATACGCGCAGGATCAAGGTCATGCTTTCGTTCCTTCGTTTCGCCGCCCCTCGGAAGGCTCAGCGCTTGTCGACCGGTATGTAATCGCGCTGCACCGGCCCGGTGTAGAGCTGGCGCGGACGGCCGATCTTCTGGCCGGGATCGCTGATCATTTCGTTCCATTGCGCGACCCAGCCGACGGTGCGAGCGAGGGCGAAGAGCGCGGTGAACATCGTGGTCGGGAAGCCGATCGCCGAGAGGATGATGCCCGAATAGAAATCGACGTTCGGGAACAGCTTCTTCTCGATGAAGTAGGGATCACTGAGCGCCAGTTCTTCCAGCCGCAGCGCGGTTTCGAACAGCGGGTCGGTGACCTTGAGCGACGCGAACACTTCACGCACCGTCTTCTGCATCACCGTCGCGCGCGGGTCGTAGTTCTTGTAGACGCGGTGGCCGAAGCCCATCAGGCGGAACGGATCGTTCTTGTCCTTGGCGCGCTCGATGTAGTGCGGAATCCGGTCAGGCGTGCCGATTTCCTTGAGCATGTTGAGCGCGGCCTCGTTGGCGCCGCCGTGTGCGGGGCCCCACAGGCAGGCGATGCCCGCCGCGATGCAGGCAAACGGATTGGCGCCCGAGGAACCCGCGAGCCGGACGGTCGAGGTCGAGGCGTTCTGCTCGTGATCCGCATGGAGGATGAAGATGCGATCGAGCGCGCGCTCGACGACCGGGTTCACTTCGTATTCCTCGGCCGGAACGGCAAAGGTCATGCGCAGGAAGTTTCCGGTGTAGGACAAGTCGTTGCGCGGATAGACGAACGGCTGACCGACCGAATACTTGTAGGCCATCGCCGCGATCGTCGGCATCTTGGCGATCAGGCGGTGGGCGCTGATCTTGCGCTGCTCTGGATCGGAGATGTCGGTCGAATCGTGGTAGAACGCCGAAAGCGCGCCGACCACGCCGCACATGATCGCCATCGGGTGCGCATCGCGGCGGAAGCCGCGATAAAACACCGAAAGCTGTTCATGGACCATGGTGTGGCGCGTGATCGTGCGGCTGAACTGCGCGAGCTCTTCGGCCGAGGGTAGCTCGCCGTTGAGCAGCAGGTAGCTCACTTCCATGAAGCTCGAATGTTCGGCCAGTTCGCCGATGGCATAGCCGCGGTGCAGCAGCACGCCTTCGTCGCCATCGATATAGGTCAGCGCGCTGTCGCAGCTCGCAGTGCTGGTGAAGCCGGGATCATAGGTGAACTTGCCCGTCTCGGCATAGAGCTTGCGGATGTCGATCACATCGGGACCGATCGTGCCGCTCCTGATCGGCATCGACGTGGTCTTGGTGCCGTCGCTCAAGGTCGCCTGGTTGTCGCTCACGCTCTACCCTCCTGTTTGCACATCGTCTTGCGGCTGGAAGCCGGCTGGATTGGTTTCGGGCCGGGGCCCGGAAAGTTACATCACACTACCTGGTCCCGGATCCGGGCGAGCGACTCGTCTCGTCCCAGAAGTACCAGTACGTCGAAAATGCCCGGCGAGGTAGTCGTGCCGGTCAGCGCGGCGCGCAGCGGCTGCGCCAGCTTGCCAAGCCCGAGCCCGCGCTCCTCCGCCATCGCCTTGAGCGCGGCTTCGAGCGGCGCGGCGGCCCATTCTTCGCCCGCCAGCCGATCTGCCATCGCGCC
>CANCET010000109.1 GCA_947375105.1 Sphingomonadaceae bacterium | reverse complement strand
ATGTCGATCTTGGGCGCGACGCCCTTGCGCATCGCATTGTCGAGCACCGCGAGCGCCGGTGCACCTTCGCCGCCGGTGAAGGCGGTGCAGATCGCACGCGCCAGCGCCCAATCCCAGCCCGGGCGGCCGGATGCGGTCAGCGCAGTGATCGGGCACAGGCCAACCGGATCGGCAGTGGCAAGGAAGCTGCCCATCGCGGCATCTTCGAGCGTGGGGGTATAGAAGGCGTTATCGACTTCCTGCACCATGGCGCGGGCGGCATCGGCTTCGCCCATGCGCAGCAGAACCTGCGCGCGCAGCGCCGCCCAGTCCGCGCCGTTCATGCCGACGGGCGTGTCGAGCCGGCTAGCCAGCGCGCGGCGCAGCAGGATGTGGCCCCAGCGCGACACGAGATCGCCGCGCATCTTCGTGAGCAGTCCCGCGACGTAGGGGCCATTCAGATAATGGCTGGAAACGGCCGGGAAGCCGCCGTCCGCCTGATCGAAGAAGCCGACGCGCGACAAGCTGCGCTGGGCTTGCGCGGGGATATCAGCGCGCGGCTTGGCGCTGGCGACCAGCTGGTCGATCAGCGCAGGGTCGATATTCGCAAGCCCGTCAGGAGCCGCGACAGCCACTGCGGGAGCGGGCGATCCGGGTACAGGCTGCACCTGCGGAACGGAAACCACTTGCGGCGAGGGCGAGGACGCCGGGCGCTGGATGGTGACGACGGCGGGTGCCGCAGTCCGCGAGGGCGCGGGTGCACCCGTCGATGCAGGACGCGGCGTGGCTGGGGGCTTGCGGACCGGCGCGGCAGGCTTGTCGTCAAAACCCGGAGGCAGCAGCGATTCCTGAGCGGTGACAGCGATAGCCGAAAAAGCGCCAAGCGTGGCACAGGCCAGCAGCAGCAGGCGGGCGCGGCGCATTATCATGATCCAGCCTTTGCCGGGGCCGCCGGTGCCGAAACCGGCGTCTCTATCCAGCGTGTCGGCTGCGTATCCCCGATGATCCATGCCAAAGCCAATATCGCCACCACCGCCAAGAGACCGCACACTGCCAGAATTCGAGCTTTCACCAAAACGCTCCCGCGGCCGCTATGCCTGCCCGCTGATGGGACAAGTACGCAGCTCTTGCACTACTCTTGCACAACCCTTGCACTGGGCCCTAGCGCAACTATAGGCAGCGCGGCAATGGAGCACGATAAACCCGCCTTGCCAGATGCCATCTCCGCTGTTGCAATCCAGCGGTTGGCGGCACGCATCGACCGGCCGATCGTGCTGGTGGGTATGATGGGCGTGGGCAAGACGACGGTCGGCCGCAAGCTCGCCTCGATGCTTGCCCTGCCCTTCTGCGATGCCGACGAGGAGATCGAGAAGGCGGCGCATATGGCGATTCCGGAGATCTTCGCGCAGTTCGGCGAAGCGTATTTCCGTAGCGGCGAGCGGCGGGTGATCGCGCGTCTGGTCGGCGAGGTCGGTTCCCCGGTGCGCCGTGTGCTGGCAACGGGCGGCGGCGCCTTCGCCGATCCGGAAACGCGTGCGCTCATCCTGAAGCGCGCTATCGCGGTGTGGCTCGACAGCGATGTCGATACGCTGCTCGCGCGTGTGGGGCGCAAGAGCAACCGGCCGCTGCTGCGGACCGGCGATCCGCGCGAAATCCTGACACGGCTGAAGGCCGAGCGCGGCCCCGCCTATGCCGAGGCGCCGATCCATATCACCAGCGGCAACCAGCCGCACCAGGCGACCGCAATCGCCATTCTGAAGGCTATCGACGCATGGCTGTGATCCCCGTCAATATCGCAGGTGCGCCATATGACGTGCGCATCGAGGCCGGGCTGCTGGCGGCGGCGGGCAAGCACTGCCGCCCGTTCATCCGCGGCGCCAAGGTGGCAGTGGTCACCGATGCGCAAGTGGCAGCGGCGTGGCGCGAGACGGTTGCGGGCTCGCTTGCGGCCGAGGGCATCGCCAGCGAGTGGCTGGTGCTTCCCTCGGGCGAGACCACGAAGAGCTGGGAATTCCTTGCGAAGACCGCAGAATGGCTGCTCGAGCAGGGCGTGGAACGCAAGGATAGCGTGATCGCGCTGGGCGGCGGGGTGATTGGCGACCTTACGGGCTTTGCCGCATCGATGGTGAAGCGCGGCTGCGGCTTTATCCAGATGCCGACGACCTTGCTGGCACAGGTCGATTCGAGCGTGGGCGGCAAGACGGCGATCAACACTGCGGCAGGCAAGAACCTTGTCGGCGCGTTCCACCAGCCGGTGCTGGTGCTGGCCGATCCGCTGGCGCTCGACACGCTGCCGCTGCGCGAGACGCGCGCGGGCTATGCTGAAGTGGTGAAGTACGGCCTGATCGACGATGCAGCGTTCTTTGCGTGGTGCGAGGCGAACGGCCCAGCGCTGCTGGCAGGCGATGCGGCTGCGCGCGAGCATGCGGTTTGCCAAAGCGTGGCCGCCAAGGCGCGGATCGTGGCGGCGGACGAGAAGGAAACGCTGGGCCTGCGTGCGCTGCTCAATCTGGGGCATACCTTCGGTCATGCGCTGGAGGCGGAAACAGGCTTCTCGGACCGGCTGCTCCACGGTGAAGGCGTCGCGCTCGGCATGGTGCTGGCGGCGCGCTATTCGGTGCGGCGCGGGTTGATGCACGGGCAGGACGCGCAACGGGTGGCGGCGCATATCGCGGCGGCAGGGCTTCCGGCTTCGATCAGTGCGCTTGGCATGACGTGCAACGGCGCTGCGCTGACGGCGCATATGCTGCACGACAAGAAGATGGACGCCGGCACCCTGCCATTCCTGCTGATGCGCGGGATTGGCGAGACATTCCTGGCCAAGGACGTCGATCTAGCGGACGTGGCCGCGTTCCTCGATGGGGAACTGGCGCGCGGTTAGAACAGCCGGGCGCCGTTGGGCACCTTGCGGTCCAGTGCGAACAGGACAACGCGGCCTTCCTCGTCCGGGAAGCCGACCGTGAGGACTTCGGACATCATCTTGCCGATCTGGCGCGGCGGGAAATTGACCACCGCCGCAACTTGGCGGCCGACCAGTTCCTCAGGCGTATAGAGTGCGGCAATCTGCGCGCTCGAACGCTTTACGCCGATCCCCTCTCCGAAATCGATCGCCAGCTTGATGCTTGGCTTGCGTGCTTCCGGATAGGGTTCGGCGCTCACGATCGTACCCATGCGGATATCGACCTTGAGGAAGTCCTCAAAGCCGATGGTCTCCGCTGCGGGGGCTGCCGGATCGTGTTCGAGATGCACTCAGTTGCCCTTGAAATCGGCTTTGCGCTTCTCAAGGAACGCCTTGATGCCTTCCTTGGAATCCGCGCTGTCGCCGGCCTTCCACTGGCCTTCGGCTTCGGTGAGAAGCGCGGCGGGGAGATCGGTTTCGAGCGCGCGGGCAAGGTTCTGGCGCATCGTGCCGAGCGCCACTGTCGGCCCATTGGCAAGGCGATCCGCCAGCGCCATGGCCTCGTCCGCCAGCAAGGCATCATCGACCGCCTTGTAGATCATGCCCCAGTCCTCGGCCTTTTCGGCGCTGACACGTTCGCCCAGCATCATCATCTGCGTGGCGCGCGGCTTGCCGATCAGGCGAGGAAGGACCCAGCTGGCGCCGCCATCGGGCACGAGGCCGATGTTGACGAAGGCCTGCAGGAAATAGGCGCTTTTCGCGGCAAGCACGAAATCGCCCATCAGTGCGATCGAACAGCCCACACCGGCAGCCGGGCCGTTTACGGCGGTGACCACCGGCACGGACAGCCGCGCGAGCTTGGCGATCATCGGGTTGTAGCTCTCGGTCAGCGCCTTGTAGCTGCCGGCACCGCCCGCAACACTGCGCTTGCCCGTGGCGGCCAGATCCGCACCCGAACAGAACGCGCGGCCTTCGCCGGTGATGAGAACGCAGCGCGCGCCTTCGAGATCGTAGAGCGCATCGCCAATCTCGACCGCCATGTTCGGCGGGCAGGCATTGAGGCGCTCGGGCCGGTTGAGCACGATGCGGCGGACATTGCCCACGTTTTCGACGCGGATCGTTTCGTAGCTCATCCCAAATCCCCTTAATCGCTCGGTTAAGTCATGGCTAAGCGAGCGCCGCCGGCTTGGCAAGCCGGTTCAGCTCACCCTGACAAAAGCGCCAATCAGCCGGCGTGGGCCTGCGCAAAGGCGGCAGCGGCGCCAAACAGGCCGGGCTGCGGGTGCGTGATCAGCTTGACCGGCATTGCGGCCATCAGTCCTTCGAACCGGCCCTTGTCGCAAAAGCGAGTCGCGAACCCTGAACGGATCAGCGAATCCTTGATGCGCAGGCCAAGCCCGCCCGCCATCACCAGCGCGCTCGCGCCATGGGCGAGCGCGAGATCGCCCGCAACGCTGCCGAGTGAAAGGCAGAAGCGGTCGACCGCTGCGGCGGCGAGGCTGTCTTCCCCGGTGGTGCCGAGCGCCCAGAGCTCCTTGTCGGTGAGCGAGGTGATCGCCCTGCCCTCGATATGTGCCAGCGTTTCGTAGATATCGACGATGCCCGGCCCTGCTACCACGCGCTCGGCCGAAACGCGGCGGTGACGCCCGCGCAGGCGCGCGAGGATCGCGTCTTCGATCTTGTCGAGCGGCGCATAGTCGATATGGCCGCCCTCGGTAGGCTGAACATGGTAGGTGCCGCGCTGGCGCCAGAGCTGCGCGACGCCGAGGCCGGTACCGGGGCCGACCACGCTGATTGTGCCTTCCTCGGGCAGTGGCACTTCGGGGCCGCACAAATGGAGGAGATGCGCCTCATCGGCCTGAGCAACCGAATGCGCAACGGCGGCGAAATCATTGACAACGACGTAGTCCGGCGCGCCGAGCTTTTCGGGGATCAGCCCGGGGCGGATGATCCAAGGATTGTTGGTGAAGCGGATCAGCTCGCCTCCCACCGGCCCTGCAACTGCGATGGCCACGGCAGGTGGCAGCGTGCCGCCGGAAAGGCGCGCATATTCTTCCCAGGCGAGCTGGAAGCTGGGGTGGTCGGCCGTCTTGAGCGTCACCGCCTCGCCGAGATGAGTGACGCGTCCGCCGGATACTTCGGCCATGGCGAAGCGGGCATGGGTCCCACCGATATCGACTGCTACCAGTTGCATGTGCCTCTCCCCCGTGGTTTCGCCCGGCTTTGAGGCCGGTGCGATCAGTCTGCCCTCAAAGTCCGCCGACAGCCAGCATGGCCGAACCGCCGCGTTCGGCGGGATCGGCGAAGTGCCGCATCATGGCGAAGAGTTCGCGGCCGACACCCATCGCCTCTGCCGGTGCCTCTGCCGGCGTCCGCGCGGCCCAATCTGCTGCATCGACGAGCGCCATGAGTTCGCCGGTTTCCGCGCAGACCCTCACCACATCGCCATCCCTCAGCAGCGCGAGTGCGCCGCCCTTCTTGGCTTCGGGAGAGATGTGGATGGCGGCGGGAACCTTGCCCGATGCGCCGGACATGCGGCCATCGGTGACGAGCGCGACGCGGAAGCCCCGGTCCTGCAACACACCGAGCGAAGGAGTCAGTTTGTGCAATTCGGGCATGCCGTTGGCGGCGGGGCCCTGGAAGCGCACGACCACGATCACGTCGCGTTCAAGCTCGCCCGCCTTGAAGGCCTTGAGCACGTCGTTCTGATCCGAGAACACGCGGCAAGGCGCCTCGATTGTCCAGCGCGAGCGGTCGACCGCGCTGATCTTGATCGTACCGCGCCCGAGATTGCCCTCGACGAGACGAAGGCCGCCCTCGGGCTGGAAGGGTTCGTTGACCGAGCGGAGCATGGCGGGATTGAGGCTTTGCGCAGGGGCCGGCTGCCAGTGCAGCGCATCGCCATCGAGCATTGGCTGCTGCGCACCCTCTAGCAGCGATGCACCGTAGACGGTGCGGATATCGCCGTGGGCCAGTCCCGCTTCGACCAGCTCGCGGATGACGAAGGGCATGCCGCCCGCTTCGGCAAAGCCGTTCACATCGCCCGAACCGTTGGGATAGATGCTGGCGACGAGCGGGACCGCGCGGCTCAGCTCGTCCATGTCGTTCCAGTCGATCTGCACACCCGCTGCGCGGGCGATGGCGGGGAGATGGATCACGTGGTTGGTCGAGCCGCCGGTGGCGAGCAGGCCGACGATGGCGTTGACGATGGACTTCTCGTCGATGCAGTGGCCCAGCGGTCGGTAATCATCGCCGTCCCACGTGATCTGCGCAATGCGGTGGACAGCAGCGCGAGTGAGCTCCTGCCGCAGCTTGGTGCCGGGATTGACGAAGCTGGCGCCGGGCATGTGGAGGCCCATCATTTCCATCATCATCTGGTTCGAATTGGCGGTGCCATAGAACGTGCACGTGCCGGCGCTGTGATAACTCGCGCTCTCGCTCTCGAGCAGTTCGTCTCGGCCCACCTTGCCTTCGGCATAGAGCTGGCGGATGCGCTGCTTCTCCTTGTTGGGCAGGCCCGAGGGCATCTGACCGGCCGGAACAAGGATCGTCGGCAAGTGGCCGAAGCGCAGCGCGCCGATGAGCAGGCCGGGGACGATCTTGTCGCAGATGCCCAGCAGCAGCGCCGCCTCGAACATGCCGTGGCTGAGGCCGACAGCGGTGCCCATCGCGATATTGTCGCGGCTGAACAGCGACAGTTCCATCGAGCTCTGCCCTTGCGTCACGCCGTCGCACATCGCGGGAACGCCGCCCGCAACTTGCGCGGTCGCGCCCACTTCGCGGGCGAAGATTTTGATCTGTTCGGGGTAGCGGCCATAGGGCTGATGCGCCGAGAGCATGTCGTTATAGGCGGTGACGATCCCGATATTGGGCGCGCGGCCGGTGCGGATGGCGGCCTTGTCCTCACCCGATGCGGCAAAGCCGTGGGCGAGATTGCCGCACGAGAGAACGTCGCGGTTTACACCGGCATCGCGGGCGCGGGCGATCAGGTCGAGGTAGGCGGCGCGGGTCTCAGCCGAGCGGGCGACGATGCGGTCAGTGACCTTGGCAACGACGGGATGAAGGGGCAGGTCAAGGGGCATCAGACGCTCCAGTAGATCGTGACGGGCGGGCCGAACCCGCGCAGGAAATCGGAGACGGGAAAAGCGTCAGACCCGGCGAGCACCTTCTCGATCAGCGCCTTCTTGGACGCGCCGGTGACGACAAGGATGATCTCGTGTGAGGCCTTGAGTGCCCGCTTGTTGAGTGTCAGCCGGTCGAACGGGGCTTCGGGTGGAAGCGGGATTGGCGTCGTGGCGATCACGCTCGGCCCGGGCCGGACGAGGGCATGCATGTGCGGGAACAGCGAGGCGACATGGCCGTCCTCGCCCATCCCGAGCCAGACGAGATCGAACGGCGCAACGGCTGCGCCCTCGTCCAAACGCTCGAACGTGGCACCGGTTCCGGCGAGCGCGGCGTGGAGTTTGCCGAAATTGCTCGCGGGATGATCGTCCGGCACGCGGCGATCATCGGTGAGCGCGATGGTGGCATCCGACCAGTCGAGCCCCTGGTCCGCCAGCAGCGCAAAGACCTTGAGCGGAGTGGAGCCGCCGGTGAAGGCAAGTCGCTTCGGGCCAGGGCGCGCCAGTACGCGGGCGATGTGCGCGGCGACGGCAGCGGCGTCTCCCGGGCTGGCCCAGGTGACGTCAGTCATGCCAGCTGCGCCCGTCGCGCTCGGTGAGGGCGATGCCGGCGTTGGGGCCCCAGCTGCCCGCCGCATAGGGCTTCCCTTCCATGGCCGTTTCCGCCCAGACGCGGCGGATCGCGTCGACCCAGGTCCACTGCGCCTCTACCTCGTCGCGCCGCACGAACAGCGTCTGCTCACCTTCGATAAGATCCAGCAGCAGGCGTTCGTAGGCAATGCGGCGGCGGGCCTTGGCGAAGGCGGTGGTAAGCGAGAGATCAAGATTGACCTCGCGCAGGACGACACCGCCGCGATCGAGGCCGGGTTCCTTGGCCATGACCTGTAGGCGGACATATTCCTCGGGCTGCAGGCGGATTACAAGGCGGTTGGCGGCAAGCTTGCCGCCGCGCTGCGAGAAGATGTTGTGCGGCACGTCCTTGAACTGGACGACGATCTCGCTGCGCCGCTCGGCCATGCGCTTGCCGTGGCGCAGGTAGAAAGGCACGCCCTGCCAGCGCCAGTTGTCGACATGCGCCTTGATCGCGACGTACGTTTCGGTGTCGGAAGGCGCGCCGAGATCGTCGAGATAGCCGGTCACCGCGCTGCCGCCCACCGCACCGGCGCGGTACTGCCCGCGCACCATTTCCGCGGCCTTTACCGGGCGCAGCGCGCGCAGCACCTTGACCTTCTCGTCACGGATCGAGGTCGCGTCGAATTCGAGCGGCGGCTCCATGGCGGTCAGCGCAACCAGCTGGAGCATGTGGTTCTGCACCATGTCGCGCAGCCCGCCGGTATCGTCGTAGAAGCCCTTGCGGCCTTCCAGACCGACTGTTTCACTCACGGTGATCTGAACGTGATCGATCCCGGCGCTGTTCCACAGCGGCTCGAACATCATGTTGGCAAAGCGCAGGGCGAGCAGGTTCTGGACCGTCTCCTTGCCAAGGTAATGATCGATGCGAAAGATCTGGCGCTCGCTGAAGCCTGCCGCGACGGCATCGTTGATGCGGCGGCTTGAAGCGAGATCGTTGCCGAGCGGTTTTTCAAGGCCGATGCGCACACCTTCGTGAGCGAGCCCGGCAAGGCGCAGGCCCTCGATGGTCGGCTCGAACAGCGCGGGCGCGGTCGAGAGAAAGATCGAGAGGCCGCACGACGTATCGCCAAGCTTTTCGGCGAGGCCCGCGAAGCCTTCGGGTTTCGAAGCATCGAGCGTCTGGTATTCGAGCCGCTGAAGGAAGCTCGCGAGTTTGGTATCATCCCGGCGGTCGGCGGGCAGGAACTCCTCGAGCGCGGCGCGGGCCATCTCGCGGAACTCGGCGTCGTCATGCTCCGAGCGCGCGGTGCCGACGATGCGCAAGGTGGGGTCGATCAGCTCGTCCTCGTGCAGCGCATAAAGCGAAGGCAGCAGCATGCGGCGCGACAGATCGCCAGTCGCGCCAAACAGGAGCAAGGCGGAACAGCTGGTGGCGACCATGGGCGGCATACTCCTCAACCGGGCGGCTTGGCGCGGGGCCCGCAAGGCTCCCCTAGACCCGAATGCACCCTATTTGCACGGGACTTCAGCACGCATAAGTATGCGAGTTGGAACATGGACGCCAATGAAGGCGCCCCATGGCCGCTTACTTGCCCGGATGCAGCCGGATCGCCGCGCCGCCGCCGGAGGCGAGCCAGATCGGCAGCGTGTCGCCCTTCTTCACGGTCAGTGTCGCATAAGCAATGCGGTGGCGGGCGTCGGTCTCGTACGTGGCCCCTTCCCCGTCCTTCCACACAGTCGCGGTGTAGGTCTTGCCTGCATCGAGGAAGTCCATCGCGAGGGTCACATCGCGCGCGGTGTGGCCATTGACGCCGCCGACGTACCAGTCTTCGCTGTTCCGATCCTTGCGCGCGAAGATCGCATAGTCGCCCACTTCGCCCGCGATCAGATGGCTTTCGGACCAATCAGCCGGAACCTGTTTGATGAATTCCAGTTCCTTGGGATGCGCGGCGAGGCTCTCGATGAAGTCCGAGGCCATCTGGATCGGCGAGTAGATCGCGAGATAGAGCCCAAGCTGCTTGGCGAGCGTCGAGGCGAGCGGCACGTGGTTCGCGCCTTCGAGGCTGAGCATCCCCGGCGTGAAGTCCATCGGGCCCGAGAGCATGCGGGTGTAGACCAGCGTCGGCTCGTGGTCCGGTCCGTTGGCGAACTGGCCCCACGCGTTGTATTCCATGCCGCGCGCGCCTTCGCGGTCGATCCAGTTGGGATACGTGCGCCGGAGGCCCGTATCCTTTACCGGTTCGTGCGCGTCGATCGCCACCTGATACTTCGCCGCGGTTTCTACGACCTTCAGGTGGTGCTGCACGTTGCGCTGGCCTTCGTGCCATTCCATGCGCGTCTCGCCCGGCACATCACCGGGCGCGATGATGCCGCCTGCGTCGGCGACATAGCCGGTCTTGACCGAATGCATGCCAAGCGACTGATAGAGCTTCATCGCCGGTTCGAGCTGGGCTTCATAGTTGGCGATGTTGCCGCCCGTCTCGTTGTGGCCGATCAGCCGGATCTTCTTCTTCGCCGCATAAGCCGCCACAGCCTTCAGGTCGAAATCAGGCACGGCCTCGGTGAAGCTGAAATCCTGCCCGTGGCCGAACCAGTCGCCGTTCCAGCCCTTGTCCCAGCCTTCGACCAGCAGCCCGCCGAAGCCATTCTTGGCGGCAAAATCGATATACTGCTTGGCGCGTTCGGTGGTGGCGCCGTGGCGCAGACCTTCGGCCCAGGTCCAGTCGCCGCGGATCATGCCCCACCAGATGCCGATATACTTCATCGGCTTGAACCAGCAGACATCCCCGATCTTGTTCGGCTCGTTGAGATTGAGCTCGAGATCGTTCTCCACAAGGCCCGCAGCGCTGTCCGCAATGCGGATCGTGCGCCAGGGCGTGTTGAACGGCAGATCGCGGATCACGGCGGAGCCGCGCGAGGACGGCGCGAGCGTGGTGCGGAACAGCTGCCGTTCGGCGCGTTTGAAATACATTGCGGAATAATCGACTAGCGCAGCCTCGTGGAACGCGAGGTGCGTGCCATCGTTGAGGCGCATGGTAATCGGCGTCTGCGCGGTGGCGACGGCATCGATCGGCGTGCGCTGGTAGATCTGTTCTTCGCGGTTCCACTCCAGACCCGCCACCCAGAAGGCGGTGCCGGGCTGTGCGACGTCGAACTCGGTCCACTCGTCGGCGATCTTCATCGTCTTGAGGCCGGGCTGCTCCGGCAATTCGTACCGGAAGCCAAAGCCATTATCGAACAGGCGGAAGCGCACGTTCATGCGGCGGCCGGCGTAGTCCGCGTTCTGTTCAAGGCGCACGAGCACTTCGTTGTGATGATCGCGCACAGTGCGGCGCTCACCCCAGGGCTGTTCCCAGGTCGTGTCGGCGCT
>CANCET010000108.1 GCA_947375105.1 Sphingomonadaceae bacterium | reverse complement strand
GAAGTGACACCCTCGCGTCCGGCCAGGCGGAGCAGGTGTTCCTCGAGAATGGGATGGAGCGCGGGGCTCAGCACGCGGCCGCGTATGTCGAGATAGCGGCCTTGGAGCGTCAGCGCGTTGCAGTCCTG
Organism: Sphingomonadaceae bacterium; assembly: GCA_947375105.1. GTDB lineage: Bacteria > Pseudomonadota > Alphaproteobacteria > Sphingomonadales > Sphingomonadaceae > Novosphingobium. The sequence goes on along the minus strand of CANCET010000108.1, from coordinate 10,826 downwards.
CTCGAAGAACACATCGCAGCCGAAGTAATCGCGGTACTTCGCGTAGTCCCCCACGCGCTCATGCTCGAAACGCACTTCGCTGAGCTCGATGTCGCCGCCGGTGAACTGGCGGGCGAGGCTGAACATGGCCCCGATCGAATACTCCGCATCCTGCCGGCGGCGGGTGAGCGATTGGTCCAGCACGCCATAGGAGAACGTCGCCCAGCCGCCTTCGTCGGCGAAATGGTTGCGGCTCGCCTGCTGCATGGTCGAAAGGTGTCGGGTGAAGCTGGCGAACGCGGTGCGCAGGTCAGGTGCGCTCAGGAACAGGAAACTGAGCGGGCCGAGGCTGTCCGATCCCGAGAGACGCCCTGCATGCAGCCCGAAATGCGGATTGCGCACCAGGTCCGCCGCGTCCTCGAAGAACGAGACAAAATGCGCCAGCGGGATCAGCCCGTCCGGGTCATCCAGCACCTCGCGCGCCGCGCCGATCCGCGCGAGCAGGCCCGCCGCCGAGTGGCCGGTCAGCTCGACGCAATTGGCCACGTGGCGCAGGAACTGCGCGGCAATCTGGGGCTCCGCCATGCCGCTCAGGGTATCAGGCGCGTGCGTGCAGGCAAGGCGCCCCGCACCGACTCACTTCTTGTCGAGCGCGGACTCATAGAACGCCGCGCCCTGACCGCCTGCGGCACGCTTGCCGCGGAACTCCCAATCACCGCCCATCGCGGTGGAGATGACTTCTTCGGATTCGGTGGGCTGCGCGCCGCAATCGTCGCGGATCGGGGTGGGTCCGTGGACGATGGTGTTGGTCAGCTTGCCAAGGCCTTCGACTTCGACTTCCACCACATCGCCGGGCTGCACTGGCCGGCTGTTTGCAGGCGTGCCCGAAAGCAGCACATCGCCCGGCTCAAGCGTGATCGTGCGGGCGATATCGGCGACGAGGTAGTGCATGTCCCACTCCATCTCGCTGGTATTGCCGTCCTGCTTCACCTCACCGTTGACGATGGTGCGGATCTGCTTGTTCCGGAAATCCCAGCCAGTCACGAGGCCGGGGCCGATCGGGCAGAGCGTGTCCGAACCCTTCACGCGCAGCATCGAGCCCGCATCGGTATCGCGGAAATCGTGGAGGCCATAGTCGTTCGCAGGGGCATAGCCGAGGATGTAGTCCGCCGCTTCATCGGGCGAAATGTTGCGGCAGCTGCGGCCGATGACGATGGCGATCTCGCCTTCGTAGTTGAGGTACTTGCACCGTTCGGGCCGGACCACGGCGCCCTTGTGGGTGTTGAGCGCGGTGATCGGCTTGTGGAAATACGTGGGCGCGGGTGGCAGCTTCGTGATGAACTCGCGCACGCGGCTGACGTAGTTGAGGTGCACGCAGATGATCTTGCTCGGGTTGCAGGGCGGCAAGTGGACCGCATCATCAACGCCGATGCTGCGGCCGTCCTTGGTGACGAGTTCGTCACCGTGGCGCGTGGTGAGGATGGGGTAGCCATCGAGCAGGATGCGGCGGTATTCGGTGGTCATCGTCGGGCCCTCTGATACATGCTTGCCATAAGCCCTAGCGCGCCGCGCCGCCACAGGCATTGGCCGGTCCGGCCAAGCTGGCGGCGAACAGTGCGCTAGAAGCAGGGTCAACCATCCAGACGAGGTAATGATGAGCAACCTGAAGGGCCTGTTCTATCCCCGCACGCCGAGCGGCAAGGCGAGCATCGTGCCGCCAGTGCCGTGGCACTATTCGGGCGAGCTCATCACGCTGGAGTACCGCACCGACCCCGCCAAGATCGCGGCGCTTCTGCCGGAAGGCTTCACGCTGGCCGAGGAAGATCCCGGCGCGGTCGCTGCGATCTGGGCGGACTGGCAATCGACCAGCGACGATCCGGCGCAGATCCTTGATCCGGTGCGGGTGCAGTACAAGGAAATGTTCATCGTGGTGCGGTGCAAGTTCCAGGGCAAGACCTGGTCGCGCTGCGTCTACATCTGGGTGGACAAGGAATTCGCGATGCTGCGCGGGCAGCATCAGGGGTATCCCAAGAAGCTCGGCAGCATCCAGATGAGCCGTCCGGTCTACGTCGGCAAGGCAGGCCCACGCCTCCAGCCCGGCGGCACGTTCGGCGTGACGCTGGCGGCGTTCGACCGGCGGCTGGCCGAAGGGCGCTTCACGATTAGCGAGGCGGCGGAACGGCCCGGCTTCGTCAACGGCTTGCCGATGGTCCACAACCGCTGGCTGCCCACGATCGAGACCGATGGCACGCAGAGCCTCGACGAAGTGGTCACGATGTCGAGCTTCGATGTGGAGCTGGGGCGGTGCTTCAAGGGCGATTTCGACCTCAGCTACTTCGACTCGCCGGTCGAGGAACTGCTCGATATCGCGCCGCAGGAGAAGATCGCCGGCTACTGGCACGAAGTGGGCGCATCGTGGCGCGCGGGTACGACGCTCGCGCGCAACAATCTCGCCTGATCAACGGATTACCGCACCTCCTTTGATTACAAGGCGAACCCGGCGCAGCGCAGCAATGTCGCGCGTCGGGTCGCCGTCCAGCGCGACGAGATCGGCGGTGAGGCCCGCTTTCACCGCGCCGACCTTGTCCGCGATGTGAAAGGCGCGGGCGTTGCCCGAGGTGGCGGCGATGAGGACGGCGGCGGGGCTCATCCCGGCGGCGGCCATGCTTTCCATTTCGAGCGCGTTATCGCCGTGGGCGAAGACGCCGACGTCTCCGCCTGCGCAGATCGGCACGCCGGCAGCCATGGCGAGGCGGAAGGCCGCGCGGCTTTCCGCGACAGCGGCGGGGGCAGGTTCGGCGCCGTTCCAGCCGCGATAGCGGGCGATGGCAGCGGAGGCGGCGAGGGTGGGGCAAAACGCGATGCGCTTGGCGGCCATGGCCTTGAATTCGGCGGCAGTGCCCTCATCGCCATGTTCGATGGTATCGACCCCTGCGGCAATGGCGCGGCGCATGCCCTCCGCGGTCACGGCATGGACCGCGACGGTGCGGCCGGCATCGTGCGCGGCGGCGGTGGCGGCATCCATTTCGGCCTGGCTGAACGTGGGCAGGCTCGGTTCGCCCGGGCGGTAGTGGTAATCGGCATAGAGCTTCACGACATCCGCGCCGGCAGCGATCTGGTTTCGCACCGCGCGGACGATCCCTTCGACACCGCTGGCTTCCTCTGCCCCCTGTGGCACGGTGATGCCGGGCTCAAAACCCTTGGGTCCATACGCCCCCTGCGCGACAATGGCGCGCGTGGCGACGAGGAGGCGGGGGCCGGGGGTGAGGCCGCTATCGATGGCCTTCTTGAGGCCGACATCGGCATAGCCTGCGCCTTCGGTGCCAAGATCACGCTCGGTGGTGAAGCCTGCGCGCAAGGTGGTTTCCGCCTGTTTCGCCGCGCGGATGGTGCGCAGGGCGAGGGGTTCGTGGAGGACCTGATCGTCCCACGGGGTTTCGTTATAGGGGTGGAGGAACAAGTGGCCGTGGCCTTCGATGAGGCCGGGGATCAGCGTCTGGCCGGGCAAGTCGATGGTCTGCGTGCCGGGCGGGACGGCGAGGTTCGGGCCGACGGCGGCGATCTTCTCCCCCTCCACCAGCACTTGCCAGCCCGGATGGGGCGCGGGATCGGTGCCGTCGAACACTTGCGCGGGGCGGAGCAGGATGCGCGTGGGCTCCGCGCTCGCGGCGGCGGGGAGTGCGAGGATAGCCGCGAGGGCCGTCGTGATAAGGGCTTTCATGCGTGGCGCTCCCCGTTTGAATTTAGGTCAGGTTGACACAGTTGACACAGTCCTGGGGAGAAACTTGCCGGGGCGTTTCTGGTGGGCGCGTAGGCGGCGCAAAACGGCGGATTGGTGGCGGATTTGCGTGAGTTGAGTGTCATACGGGCAGTGTATCGCAGTGGGGGCAAGTAGGACAGACTTGTCTCGCACCGATGGCTTTTAGCTATCTCCCCGGTTGTGTCTGGTGATGCGCCTGTTTCAAAATTGAGTCGCGGACATTTTATAAAATATTTTAATTAAATCCGGGATTTATTGCTGAAAGTCTTTGCAAAGACTGAGCAATTTTTCATTCGAGAAAATCTATTTGCGAAGTCATAAAAAAAGACGCAGCATATCGAATTGTCTTTACAGGGGGTGGGGATGAAACGGAAATTCAAAATCAGTTTTACCGCGACGTGGCTCATCTTGGGTTTCGCGGACCACGTAAATGCGCAGGTTGCAACTGGGCCAGAGGTGTGGGTTGGTGCGCCGTATGATGGAAATTGGCCAACCGCAGCCGGGTGTACTAGTATAAAACGAAACAAATGTTCATTGCCCTATAAGCATTGGATGGCCTTTGGTGGAGATTGGTCGGTCGATTTGCCTAAAAATGACGGGGCCGACGTGTTCCTCTATGTGGCTCCTGATAAAGCGGGCTCTGTTGATGTGACTACTAAGGTTGCAAGTATTGTTAATGCCTGCAAGTTTGGTCGTAAGGGTGGTAAGGCGATAACTATAAATGTATATGCTGATAAAAAATTGGTTGGGCATCTTGCATACTTGCATTTGAATCCAATCGTGAAGGTGGGGGACATCGGAAGGTGGGGTTCAAAATTAGGGACTGTATTTAAAGCAGACCAAACCGATGAACTTTGTTGGACAGGGCCGCATGTCCATCTTGAGGTTGGAAGTCAGAGCGGATATGCATGTTACAATAAGGATTGGAAGCCTTTGCAAGCCATACAAGCTACAAATTTTCTTGGATTTGTAACTGGAAATAGAGCGAATAAATTTCGATCAAAGTGCCCTTAATAAAAATAGATTTATTTAAATATTCTATTTTTTCGATGATATATTTATTTTTTTCTACAAAACTAAAATTTAAATTTTTTAATTTCATATTTGATTGTCACACATAGTTGTGAATGCAGTTACTTATATTGTTAATATTTTTATTTGCTTTGCGAGGCGAAGCTATAAACCAACATTGTCTGTTTAACGGGCAAGGGTTCTTCCGACGAGCGGCAAACTGCCTGCCTACGCAAAGTGGAGAGGGCCCTAATGCGCTGTAGCCGGGGGTTTGACCCTGGACGATGATGGGATGAAGCGGTGGTAAACCTTGTCCGCCGGTGGCTTCGGATAACGGCACACGCTTTCCCGGGATTTTTGCACCTGCGGACTGTGGAGCGTTTCCAAACCGGGGTGACAAAATCAGCGGAGACGGTTAGCTCAGCGAGGGTGACCGTCATAGTACTCCAGAAGCCCGCCATCGCCAGTTTGGACCGCACCGCGCCTCTGCCGATCGATCCCCGGCAGTTGATGCGCGACTTGCAGGCTTTTCGCGATCCGCGGCCGGGCCGGAGCGGGTGGGAACTGGCGATCACGCTGGTGCCTTTCCTGGCCTTGTTTGCGCTGATCGCGATTGCCGTGAAGGCGGGCTATCTGGTGGCGTTGGCGGCAACGCCGCTGGCCGGTCTGTTTCTGCTGCGACTGTTCATCATCCAGCATGATTGCGGGCACGGCGCCTTCTTGCGCGGCCGCGCGGGCAATGACTGGATCGGCCGGGCGCTGGGTGTCCTGACCTTTACCCCTTACGATTGCTGGCGGCGTTCGCACGCGATGCATCATGCGGGCACCGGCAATCTCGATGCGCGCGGGTTTGGCGACGTGGATATGCTGACGGTCCGCGAATACCGGGAACGTTCGTGGCTGGGGCGGTTCGGGTATCGTCTGTATCGCCATCCGCTGGTGCTGCTGGGGATCGGCCCGGCCTATCTGTTTCTGCTGCGCCACCGGCTCCCTATCGGCCTGATGAAGGAAGGCTGGCTCTATTGGACGAGCGCCATGGCAACCAATCTGGCGACCGCGCTGGTGCTGGCATTGCTGATCGCGCTGCTGGGCTTCGGTGTTACGGCGCTGGTGTTCTTGCCCGTGCTGCTCAGTGCGGCATCGCTGGGGGTCTGGCTGTTTTACGTGCAGCATCAGTTCCCAAACGCTCATTGGGAGAGCGCGGATGACTGGTCGTTTCACGTGGCGGCGCTGCATGGCAGCTCGCACCTGGAATTGCCGCGCATTCTGGGCTGGTTCACCGGCTATATCGGGATTCACCATGTCCACCATCTGGCGAGCAGGATTCCGTTCTATCGCCTGCCCGAAGTGCTGAAAAAGCATCCCCGGCTGCGGGATCTGAACCGGTTCACCGGGCTGGAGGCGTGCGGCACCCTGCGGCTGGCCTTGTGGGACGAGAGCCGGCGGGTGATGGTGTCTTTCCGTGAGGCGGCGCGGGCCGGCTGACAAAGGGCGCTTGGCGTCTGCCCACCCCAAACCCCTCTCGCCGCGGTAGGGGCTTCCTGACTAGCGGTGTTGCGTCTTGCCGCTCTGGATTCCCGCCTTCGCGGGAATGACGAGGGTGGGAAGACGTGCGATCCCCTCTTCCAACCCGGTTCCCTTAAGGCAAAGGCCCGTCTGGCAGGCCGAGCGCGGCGCGATCAGCGGTTGCGCCGGCGAGGTCTACGCCTGCGAGGGCCGCGCGGGCCTGCGCATCGAGCAGACGGACGCCCGCGTCAGTGGCGGCTTCTTCGCGCATGTTGAGGAGGAAGAAGTCGCTGGCGCCGAGATCGAAGCGGCGGCGTTCGGCGGCGGCGAGATCGGCGGCGAGGGCGGCTTCCTCGGCGGCGAGGCGGGCGGCTTTCGCGGCTCCATCAACGGCGATGGCAATGCCTTTGACCTCGACGGCGATCTGTTCGCGCACGAGCTGCTGGCGGGTGCGCAGGCCGTCGATTTCGGCGCGGGCTTCGGCGATCTTGCCCTTGGCGCTGCGGCGCTGGAGCGGAACGGTGAGGCGCACGCCGACGATGGCTTCCTCGCCATCGCGCGATTTGCCGCCGCGGCCGGTGGGGCCGACATCGTAGGCAAGTTCGCCGCGCAGATCGAGGCGGGGCTTGAGCTCGTTTTCAGCGAGCGCGAGCTTGAGTTCGGACTGCGCGAGGCGGGCGCTGAGGGTCCGGACGTCGGGCCGGTCTGTTGGCTGGCCGGGGCGCGTGGAGCGGAAACCGGGCAGGGCGGCGGGCAGGCGTTCGGGGCCCGGGACCAGACGTTCGCCGTCGTCGCCCCTGTAGAAGAACGAAAGCGCGTTGGCGGCGGCAGCGTATTCCTGCTCGGACCGGACGACGAGCGCGCGGCGGCGGACGATGTTTGTGTCGGCCTCGGTGAGGAGGATGGCAGGGCGCGCGCCAAGCTGGACCTGGCGGGCGATGCCGGCGCGGCGCAGTTCAGCCAGATCGAGCAGGGATTGGTAGGCCTTGAGACGCAGGCCGGCAGCGGCCCAGTTCTGATAGGTGGCAGCAGCACGCGCCTGCACGCCGATGGCGACCATCTCGCGTTCGAGACGAGCGGCATCGATATCGCGCGCGGCGATGGCGATGCGGCCGCGGCGTTCGTCGATGGCGTTATCGCGCAGGAGCGAGAACAGGCCGCCGATCTTCAGTTCGCCGAGGCGGTCGGTATAGGCCTTGTCCTCGTAGATCGGGAAGGAGCCGGTTGAGACGCGGTAGCCGCCATAGAGCTGGCCGCCGTTGCCGGTGAGCGGGCGGGTGGCCTTGCCTTCGAGATAAGTGCCTGAATAGTAGCCAAGGACGCGTGACTGGGCGTCGACATCGAACACGGTATCGAATGCGCCCTCGGCGGACAGGGCGCGGCCTTCGGCTTGGCGCACGCGGGCCATTGCCTCGACGATCTGGGGGGCCTGAAGTGCGGAGGTGGCGAGGACTTCGTTCAGCGTGAGGGGCGTGACTTGCGCTGCTGCGGCGACGGGCCAGAGCAGGGCGAGGAACAGCAGGATGGGCCGGATCATTTGGGCTTTCCGGCCTTGCGCACGGTGGCGTCGTCGTCCTTCGCGGCGCCGTCCTTGGCGTCTTTGCCGGTCATCGAGGCCTTGATGTCCTTGTCGAACTCGAGCGGGAAATCATTGAGCTGGCGCCAGAGTTCGTAGCCGATGGAGACGGTTTCCATCTGGATCCAGCCGCGCACCTTGGCGCCGAGCTTCGTGAAGCGCAGATCGGGCCACGGCTTCTTGCCGGGCGCGGGATCGACGAGGACACGGAACAGGCCGCTGGGGCTGGACGTGGGATCGACGGCGCGGACGCGGCCATCGAAGATGCCCTGCGCGACTGAAGGCCAGCCGCTGAACTGGATGGCGGGCCAGCCTTCGAATTCGAGGCGGACGTGCTGGCCGGGGCGGACGAGCGCGATATCGCGGCCATCGACATAGAGCGCGACGGCGCGGATCGCGGTTTCGGGGGCGATGGTGGCAAGGATCGAGCCGGGCGAGACCACGCTGCCGCTAAGGCCGGCGTTGACGGTCTGAATGCGGCCGGCGCGCGGCGCGCGGACGACCTGGCTGGACTGGCGCGCGAGCTGGACGTCGATGCGCTGGAGCTTGGCGCGCGATTCGGCAAGCTTGGCGCCGCCTTCGGCCACTTTGATCTGCGCGAGTTCATAATCGCGGCGGGCAATCAGGCCTTCGCGGAAGAGCTGCTGTGTGCGGTTCACGTCGAGCGCGGCGGTGGCGCGGGACTGGGTGACGGCGGCGATCTCCGCCTCGATCTGCGCGCGTTCGGCGGCGAGGCGGGTGAGGTAGTCTGGATCGAGATCGACGACGCGAGCAATGGGCTGGCCTTCGCTGACCTGCTCGCCGTCCTTCACGTACCATTCCGTGATGCGGCCGCTGACCAGCGCGGAGACATCGGCGGCGCGGTCATCGGGATTGAGCGCGACGACGAGGCCGTCGCCGTTGGCAGTCTGCACCCACGGCACGAAGGCCATGATGAGCGCGGCGGCAGTGATGGCGAGCGCGACCAGCCACGCGGTGATGATGACGACGCGGGGCGCCTTCATGTTCGCGAGGGTGGGGAAATGCTCCAGGTGTTCAAGACGATAGGGCACGCGAGGCCTCCCGATCCCGGTCGTGCCGGGCTGTTACGTGGGCCTGGAGTTCGGCAGCTGAGGCGAAGCGCAGTTGTTCCTTGCGGCCGAGCCAGAGCCAGCCATCGAGCGCGAATGCGCCGGGGCGCGAGGTGCACATCAGGACAGTGGTGCCGATGACCTTGAGCCGTTCAAGCACGCCGAAGAGCTGCGCCGGGGGCATGACATCGAACACCGGCGCAAGGACGAGGACCTTGGGGCAGGCAAGCAATGCGTTGGCAAGCTTGAGCTCCATGACCTCGCCCACGGTGAGCGGCCAGCCGGACGAGGCGAGCGGGGTGTCGAGCCCATCGGGCAGCATGGCGATCCGGTCGCCAAGGCCGACCGCGTCGATTGAATCGAGAATGCTGGCCGAAGTGACGCCCGAGACTGCGAGATTGAGGTATTCGCGGATCGTGACCTCGACGATGGTGGGCCGGTCGAGCACGATGATCTCGGAGCGCAGAAGATACATGTTGAGCCCGCCAAGATCGGAGCCACCGACGGTGACGAGGCCGTGTTCGGGCGCGACGTGGCGCTTGAGGAGCATTGAGAGCGTGCGTTCGACGCCGGGTTCGGGCACCGTGACGAGGCGTTCGCCGGCAGCGAGCGCGAAGTTGAGGTGCGTTTCGCCAAGGCGCACCTCGCGCAGCGCGATTGCGCCGTCGCGCGGGCCCTGGGTGCTGGGCATCGGCAACTTTTCCTGCGCGATGCCATAGAGCAGGGACAGCTCCTCGCAGCTGGCGACAAGATCGTAGAACGTGTCGAGATACCAGCCGAGCTGGCCGACGCCGTAGAACACGCTGGACAGGATGAGCTCTGCGCCGACGAGCTGGCCGATGGTCAGCTCGCCCGCGAGGATAAGGTTGCCGCCAAGTGCGAGCAGCGCCGCCGATGCGGTGGCGTAGAGCATGAAAAACGCCAGCGTCTGGGCGAAGCTGTAGCGGAAGTACGCCTTGTGCTTGGCGATGTAGTTCGCGGTCATCGCCTCGGACCGGTCCATCGCGAAGCCGACGTGGCGGCTTGACTTGTAGAAGCCGTTAGAGCCGCCAACGCTCTCGAGCCAGCGCGCGGCATCGTGCTTGGCGTGGCTGAGTGCCACCGCGCTGGTCATCGAACCGCGTGACCAGAGGAGCCAGATCACGAGCAGCGCGAGCAGCAGCACCACATTGAAGGCGAGGAAAAAGGGGTGGTAGAAGCTGGTGACGACGAGGCCGACCGCCGATTGCAGCATGATCGTGAAGCCGCCGATGAGCAGGCTGGGCACAGATTTCTGCACCACGGCAAGATCGAAGAAGCGGTTGAACAGGTCTGCCCGGCGCGCATCGCCGAAGAACGGATCGCGCGCGTGGACGGCGCGGATGGTGATTTCCGCCACGATCCGCGCAAACAGGCGGCGCTCGAACAGGGTCATGATGTAGACGCGCAGCGTGCTGAGCATCGCCACGACGAAGAGGAGCGCGAAAAGCAGGCCTGCGAGCGTCCACAGCGGCGCCGGAAGCGCGGTGTAGGCAACGCTGTTGATGAGCAGCTGCACCGATATCGGCGTGGCAAGCGACAGCAGGCCGATGGCGATGCCATAAACCGCCGCAAGGCGCAGGTAGCCCGCGTCCGGCCCGATGATTTCGGCCAGCCAGCGTATTGCATCGCGCAATTCGACCCGCGTTGGTCCCGCCATGAAGTTCCCTGAAAACTGTGCTGTTCGATACCGGCAGGGCAAGAAATAGGACATTGTGCACCGCAGCGCCAATCAGAAGTCTTGCCGCCGCGCTATAGGCTGTGATTATATCGGGGCGATGCCAACGATCCGCCAGCTTCAGTATCTCGTTGCCTTGGCGGATACCGGCTCCTTCGCTGAGGCCGCGCGGGTCAGCCTCGTTTCGCAGCCGGCGCTGAGCCAGCAGGTCAAGGCGCTGGAGGAGCG